>NZ_JAGSOG010000440.1 GCF_018139695.1 Actinospica durhamensis
CCCCCCGACGACGACGCATGCGAACACCCCGCCGCGACAGACAACGACAACGCCACCAGACCCACGCCAAAAACCCGACGAACCGAGGATGAGGGCTTCATTGCTCTTCCTTCTGTTGGAAAACGGAATCTATGAACTTCGGTGGTGCGATGGTGCGGTGGTGCGATGGTGCGGTGAGCGCGCCGACGTCAGCGCGCCGGCGCGGCGCCCGCGCTCGCCCGCAGCGAGACGGGCTGGTCGAGCAGGACGTGGCGCGGCGGGGAATCAGGGTTCTCGATCAGTTCGAGCAGCAGGTCCACCGCGAGCAGGCCCATCCGGTGGGCGGGCACGTCGGCGGCGGTGAGCTGCGGGGTGACCGCCTCGGCCCACCGGCTCGCGGCGATCCCGGTGATGGAGAAGTCGCGCGGCACCGAGAGCCCGGCCTTGGCCAGACCCCGGTACAGGCCGCCGAGCGCCGCCTCGTTCACCGTGACGATGGCCGTGGTCCGCGGCTGCTCGGCCAGGATCCGCTCGATCAGCGCCTCGCCGGCGGCCGCGTCGTCGTCGCAGCGGTAGGCCCGGGTGACGACGCCGTGTTCCTGCGCGGCGCACTCGAAGCCGTCAAGGCCGCGGTGGGCCGACTCGTATCCGGCGCGCACCAGCCTTTCGCTGCGGTTGACGAAGGCGATGGTGCGGTGGCCGAGCCCGGCGAGCTGGCGCACGCACGCCGCCGTCAGGGCACTGTGGTCGAGGTCGACCCAGCGGGTGCGCTCCGGGTCGGCGATCCGTCCGATCGTGACGAACGGGAACCCGGCGTCGAGCAGGTAGTCGACGCGCTCGTCGTGCAGGCGGATCTCCATCATGATCACCCCGTCCACCCGGCGCTCCTCGACCAGGCGGGACAGTGCCCTGTCGCCGTCGCCCGAGGCGGAGAGCAGCACGTCGTGCTCGGCGGCGGCCGCTGCCTCGGCGACCGAGCCGATGAACTCCAGCTGCATGTCGGTGTAGTGGCTGCTGGCGGGCGGGAAGACCAGGCCGAGGCTGCGGGTGCGGCCGTTCGCCAGCGCCCGGGCGCTCGCGTTGGGCCGGTATCCGAGTTCGTCGATGACGCTCTGGATCCGCGCCCGCGTGGTGTCGGAGACCGGCCGGTTGCCGCTCAGGGCATACGAGACCGTGCTCCGCGACACCCCGGCGCGCCGGGCCACCTCGGTTATGTTCACGACTGCTCCTGTTCGAACCGGTTCGACTTCATGACTTCGCGTGGACCAGCGGTTTCGCCCGCCGGTCCGATGGTGCTCCCGCCGCGACTCGAACCGGTTCGTCGATGACGCAAACGATTGCGTTCGGCAGGCTAGGACGTCGCGTGCCGCCTGTCAAGGGAAACGCGATCGGGCCCGGCCGCCCGAGAGAAAGGTAGGGAAAAGTGGCGTGGGGGGCGTGCGGCAGCACACACGCCCCACCCGTCCTAGGCCAGCGGAGTCCACACCCGCATCGCGCCGAAATCCCTGTTGGCCCAGGCGAAATAGGGGATGGCGGTGAGCGTCACGTGCGGGTGTGCGGCGACGTCCGAGTGCCGCGTCCCGCTGCCGACCGGGCGATACCCCCACGCCGCCTCGTACGCCCGTAACGGTGCCGCCGACGCCCGCTGCTCCGGCACCGGTTCCCGCGTGACGAAGACCTCTGCGTCGAGCTCGATGCCCGGCACGGCCACGTCCGCGACCTGGATCGGGCCTACGTCCCGCGCCGGGCCGAGGAGCCTCACCTCATCGATCGACGCCTCCTGATCGCGCTGCTCGAGGCAGTAGACCAGCGGGCCGCGTTCGACCGCCGCGCAGCCGCGCACAGCGTCCACCCGGGGATCGGCGGCCGTCAGCTCCGGGCGGATCGGGAGCGTCAGCTCCACGCGTTCCCCGCCGCGCCAGGATCTGCGCACCCGTAGATAGCCTTCCGTCTCGTCGGCAGCCAGCGCGGCGCCGTCGAGCTCCAGGCCGGCGGCTCCGCGGGCCCACGGCGGAATCCGCAGCGAGAGCGTCCACTCCCCCGCGCACTGCGCGGGAACGGAGAGCCTCACCCCGCCGTCGAACGGATAGCCGGTGGAGATGTCCACGCCCGCCGCACCGGCGCGGATCGAGCCGTCGAGGTACTGGTGGATCTGGATGCCGTCCGCGTCGCCGGTGGCCAGGTAGTGCCGCAGGCTCGCCAGGGTCCGCATGACGTTCGGCGGGCAGCAGGCACAGTGGAACCACTCCTGCCGGCCCTCCGGGCCCAGCGTCGAGTGCGGGCGCACCTGCAGCGGATTGACGTAGAAGAAGTGGTCTCCGGCGAGCGAGACCCCGGCGAGGAACCCGTTGTAGAGCACCCGCTCGAACATGTCCGCGTACCGCACGTGCCCGGTGGCCAGGAGCATCCGCCACGCCCACTGCATCAGGGCGATGGCCGCGCACGTCTCGGTGTACGCGAGGTCGGGCGGGAGCTCGAACGCGTCGCCGAAGGCCTCGTCCCGATGTCGCGATCCGGTGCCGCCGGTGATGTAGGTTTTGCCGCGCACCATGTCGTCCCACTGGGATTCGAGTGCTGCCAGCAGTTCCGGCTCGCGCGTCTCGAGGTAGACGTCCGCGACTCCGGCCGCGAGGTAAAGCGCGCGCACCGCGTGCCCGTGCACCGCGTGCGTCTCGCGTACGGGGGTGACGTCCTGGAAGTAGCGCCGCCCGAACGGGTGCTCGCCGAGCAGTCCGCTGCCGCGCAGGTCCACGAAACGCCCGGCCAGGTCCAGGTACTTCCTCGCGCCGGACTCCCGGTAGAGCTCGACCAGCGCCGTCTCGACCTGCGGGTGCCCGCAGTATCCGACCCGCCGGCCGCCCTCGCCGAACTCCTCGACGATCAGGTCGGCGAAGCGGACCGCCACCGTGTACAGGTTCTCGCGCCCGGTCGCCCGCCGATGTGCGACGCCGGCCTGGATGAGATGGCCCGCGCAGTAGAGCTCGTGTCCGGAGTGCAGATCGCCCCAGCGTTCCCCGCCGAGCACGACGTCCACGTAGCTGTCGAGGTATCCGTCGGGCGCCTGGGCCGCGGCGACGAGCTCGATGACCTCGTCGGCCGCCACCGACCAGGCCTTGGCGTCCGCGGGCGACCATCCCCCCGACTCGCCCTGCTGCAGCTGCCAGGAAACGGCTTCGAGCCACTTGAAGACGTCGGTGTCGAGGAACGGCAATGTGCCGCGGTAATCCCCCTGCGCGGTGCCCGCCGCGAGCCGCAGGTTCTCCAGCGTTCCGGTCGCCTCGAGTTGGGCGAGCCCGGCGGCGAGGGAACGCGCGGCGTTCACGGCGGTGCGCTCGAACCAGAACCCGGACGCGAGGCGCGCCGCCAGCGCGGGCAGGGGCCGCAGCGTCCCGGTGCCGGGCGCGAGCGCGACCACGGGCCGGGCGCCGCCCGACGCCGGGGCGGCGCGGCCGACCACGGCCTCCTCTCCTGCCGCCGCCCGCTCCTCGCTGCCCCGGGCAACGGGGAAATCAGCGGGCAACCCCGGGTCAACACGCAGGTCAACACCCGGCGGCGAGCCGTGCCTGTCAGCCATTATGGCCGTCCCTCCAGAAGGTAAACGTTTGCGTCCACGAGAATAGCGCGCCCAAGCCCCGCGCGATACCGGCAGCCGTCCGCGGGCCGATCACCCGCGCTCCCGGCCGTTCCGGCGACACCTCCGGCGGCGGTCGTGGCCACGCCGGGGGCGCAATCGATTGCTCCCGGTGCGGTCCTGGTGCGGTACATTGCCGGGCAAGGAAAAAGGAGGAAAAAATCGTGGACGTTCCGTCCCGGGTCACTCTCACCGAGGTGGCAGCCATGGCCGGGGTCTCGGTGGGCACGGCCTCCAAGGCCCTCAACGACCGCGGCTCGATGCGCGAGGAGACCAGGGCACGGGTACGCCAGGCCGCGGACCGCCTCGGCTTCCAGATCGACGCCGTCGCCCGCAGCCTGCAGACCGGCCGCAGCTACACCGTCGGCATGATCACCACCGACTCCATCGGCCGCTTCTCCATCCCCGTCATGCTCGGAGTCGAAGACACCCTCGGCGCCGGACAGATGTCCGTCCTACTCTGCGACGCCCGCGATGACCGCATCCGCGAGCAGTACTACCTCAAAACCCTCCTCAGCCGCCGCGTCGACGGCATCATCGTCACCGGCCGACGCACCGACCCCCGCCCCCCGCTCACCCAGAAAC
>NZ_JAGSOG010000441.1 GCF_018139695.1 Actinospica durhamensis
CCCCTACCTACCCGATTACTGATTCACGACTGATTCCGCGTCGCCGCCCGCTCCGTAGCGTCACCCCCATGACGACAACCGACCAGTGCTCGGACCGCCGAGAAGCACCTGCCGACGCCACCGCCACCCACGCACCCGCGCCCACGACCGCCACGGCCACGGCCGCGGCCACAGTCACCGCCACCGCCACCGCCACGGACCGGCGGCACAACAGCCCCTTCACCCTGTTCGTGCTGTTGATCGGCGTCTTCATGGCCCTGCTCGACTTCTTCATCGTCAACGTGGCCCTGCCGTCCGCGCAGAAGGAGCTGCACGCGAGTTCCGCGGGCATCCAGTGGGTGGTGGCCGCCTACGGCATCGCCCTGGCCGCGGGCCTGATCAGCGGCGGCCGCATCGGCGACCTGTTCGGCCGAAAGCAGTCCTTCATCCTCGGCATGCTGCTGTTCACCCTCGCCTCGGTCGGCTGCGGAATCGCCCCCAGCGTCGGCGTGCTCATCACCGCGCGGGCCGTCCAGGGTCTGGCCGCGGCCGTGTTCCTGCCGCAGATCCTCGGCATCATCGGCGCGGCCTTCAGCGGCCCCGCCCGGGTGCGCGCGTTCAACGGCTACGGCCTGACCGCGGGACTCGGCGCCGTGTTCGGCCAGCTGATCGGCGGCGCGCTGATCCAGGCGAACCTGTTCGACCTGGGCTGGCGCCTGGTGTTCTGGATCAACGTCCCGATCGGTGCGGCGGCCATCGTGCTCGCCCTGCGCGCCCTGCCCGACGTGCGCGGTGGAGCGCGCACCCGGCTCGACCCCGTCGGCACCGGCCTGCTCGGCGCGGCGGTGCTCGCGCTGATCCTGCCGTTGGTCGAGGGCCGCACCGACGGCTGGCCGGCCTGGACCTGGACCAGCCTCGCCGCCTGCCCCGCCCTGCTCGTCCTGTTCTATCTGCACCAACGCCGCCTGATCGCACGCGGCGGCGCCCCGGTGCTCAACCCGGCCCTGTTCCAGTCCCGCGCGTTCGCCGTCGGCATGCCGGTCGCGCTCGTCTACAACCTCTCCATCGCCTCGTTCTTCTTCGTCCTCGCGCTCTACCTCCAGCAGGGCCGCGGCCTCACCGCGCTCGACTCGGGCCTGCTGTTCGGCGCGGTGGGCGTGCCGTACCTCATGAGTTCGATGAGTTCGGGCAAGCTCGCCGCCCGCTTCGGCCGGAGCCTGATGGCCGTGGGCTCCGTCGTGCAGGGCGCCGGCTACGCGCTGCTCGCCCTGACCGCGCATCAGGAGGGCGCCGGCCACACGATCTGCTGGCTGATCCCGGGCATGGTGGTGGTCGGCCTCGGCATGGGCTGCGCGTACTCCCCGATGTTCGGCCTCGTGCTGGCCGGAGTCGACCCGCGCCACGCCTCCTCGGCCTCCGGCCTGCTCTCCACCGTGCAGCAGATCGGCGGCGCCACCGGCATCGCCGTCGCCGGGATCGTGTTCTTCGACCGCCTCGGCGTCCACCTCGACGCCGGCGCGTTCACCGGAGCGTTCGGCGACGCACTGATCCTGCTCACCCTCGTCAGCGCCGCCGCCGCGGCCCTGATGCTGCTGCTCCCCGACCCGCGCAAGGCCGCGCCCGCGGTGCCCGAGCCCTCGCCCACCTCGGCCGTCTCGGCCGCGTCCAACGGGTGACGCCGGGTCATTCCGATGGCGCAGTGACGCCGATTCACCGCCGGGTCCGGACCTTTCCGCCGCTAGGGTGCACTGCGAAACCTCGTCATCCAGACGATTCGTATGATTTCCCTGGCACTGCGGAAGGGTCCGGACCATGGTGGAACAGAAGGCCGCGCTGCACACCCCGTGCTGGGCGGAACTGAGCGTGCCGGACCCGGCGGCCGCCCAGCGCTTCTACGGCGACGTCTTCGGCTGGCGCGGCGAGACCGACCCGCGGCCCGAGGCCGGCGGCTACACCACGTTCAAGCTCGGCCAGTCCGCGGTCGCGGCCGTGATGCCGCTGGTCGACGAGACCCAGCCGGTGTCCTGGAGCATCTGCCTCGCCGTCGCGGACGCCGAGGCCACCACCAGCGAGACCGTCGCCCACGGCGGCAAGGTCCTGATGCCGCCGACCGAGGTGTTCGACCTCGGCAGCTACGGCATCCTGGCCGACCCCGGCGGCGCGGCCTTCGCCATCTGGCAGGCCAAGGCCTTCAGCGGCGCCGAGATCCTGGGCGACCCCAACTCGCTCGGCTGGATCGAGCTGTCCACCCGCGACGTCCCGCAGGCCCTCGAGTTCTATCCCTCGGTCTTCGGCTGGGCCACGCACCTGAGCGACTTCTACACCGAGTGGAGCCTCGACGGCACCCACTTCGGCGGTTTGGTCGACCTCAACACCCTGCCCGGCCCCGCCGCCGACGCCGCCCCGCACTGGAAGCCCTACTTCAACGTCGCCGACGTCGACGAGGCCGCCTCCAAGGCAGCCGCGGCCGCCGGCGGCGTCCTCATGCCGCCCGAGAACGTCCCCGGCGACGAGCTGCGCATCAGCGTCCTGCGCGATCCCCAAGGCGCGGTGTTCGGCGTCTTCGGCCCGGTGAAGGAGAGCGTCGACGTCGCCGGCGGGGGCGGGCGCCTCAAACTGAGCTCTCCTGCCCCATGAAAAGGATCTGCCCCGTCGTCAGGTCCCGGATCAGGTAGATGAACGGATGATCGACGGTGAACTCGGCGCTGGTCACCCTCCCCGACGTCGCGTTTATCCCCATGCCCGCCGCGGCCGCCGCCACCGTTCCCTTCTCGCCCACCGCGATATGGGCCTTCGCCGCCACCGCCGAGACGTACAGCCCCTCCTGGTCGGCAGTCAGCCCGCTCAGGTCGGCGGCGCCCGGGTCGAACAAGTCCGTGATGCCGAGCGACTTGAGCACCTGCTCGAGCGAATCCAGGCTCGAATCCGCGGTGAAGCGAGGCATCGTCAGCGCGATCGACGTCGGCTGCAGCGCAGCGAGCATCGACGTCAGCGACGCGCCGGTCAGCTTCCCGCGTAGAGCCGCGAGCGCGCCGGTGCCCGAGGCGGGCAGCAGCACGTCCATGGCGAGCTTCCCGCCCTGATACGGCAGCTGCGCCAGCTGCCAGCCGGAGCCGGACGCGTACCCGAACGTCCCGCTCCGACTCATCATCGCCGTCTTCTCGCTCGACCCGTCGCCGCGCGTGAAGACGCCCGACAGGTCCGTATCGTTCGGGTCGAAAGGCGAGGCCCAGGCCGCGTCGAGGTAGAGCGCGTCGGTCAGCACCATCCGCGTCTGGTCGGTGATGCTGCCCGGGCCGAACAGGCTCGGGATATACCCGTCGGTCTCGTGGTTCACCACCTCGTTGACGGCGTTGCGGGCCGACTCCGGGTCGCCCGCGAAGTCCACCCGGTGCATCCCCGCGCCGAACGCCCCGTCGATCACCGACAGATACGCCTGCGACGGCGTGAGGGTGTTCGCGGCCCACACGTCACTCGAGGTCCGCAGCGTGATGGAGCCCTGCTTCGCATCGGCCTGAGCCGTGGTGTCGTCCGCACCCAGCGCCGCCGCCAGCTGATCGGCCGTCAGCCCGTCCGCGCCGAGGGCAGCCGAAACCTGCGCCGCAGTCTGCCCGCGCGCGCCCGGCAGCACCATCGCCAGCAGATCGGTCAGCGTCTGCGGCGAGTAGGTGACGTCCCCGCCACCCGCACCCAGCGCCCGCAGCAGCGTCACCGCGAACGCACTGGATCCGGCCGTCGCTCGCGCCTGCTGCGCCGCGTCCACCGGAATGGCCGCCGCATGCGCCGCCAGGTCGAAACTGGTGCCCGCCGGAACCTCCGTCCCCGCACTCGAGCTCGAACACCCGGCCAGACCCCCCGCCACCAGCATCCCCGCACCGCCCACAGCCACGGCCCGCGCCCAACCCCTCATCGCAACCCTCCAGCAGGTTCTCCCGCACCCCGGCGCCGATTCGCCGAGACGGAATCAGGGTTTGGACGAAGCGAGTCCCCTTCCCGTTCCGCAGATTGCCGCAGCGCTCGGCCGCCGAGGTACCGCGACGTCGCAGTGCCCGCAGCGCGCGGCATGAGGGCAGCACGCACGGCGGCATACGGGCATGGCATAACCGCCGCACGGCCACGCCCCCGCCGTACGC
>NZ_JAGSOG010000442.1 GCF_018139695.1 Actinospica durhamensis
GGGCAGGGGGTTGTGGGCGATGACGGCATCGAGTTGGCGGTGGGTGCGCATGACCGCTTCGACCGCGAAGCCGAATTCGTCCTCGATGAGCTTCTCGAGCCGCGTACCGTTGCGCTCGGCGGTGCGGCCGCCGTCGGCGAAGACCACATTGCCCGACTGCAGGAACGTCACGACGTCTTCGAAGCCGTCCTCGGCCATCAGTTGCCTGAGCCGGGCCATCGGTACCTGGCGTTTTCCCACGTTCACGGCGCGCAGCAGCGCGACCTGCCTGGTCATGGGCGCAGTCTAGACTAGAGCTTGCGGAACAGCCGGGCTTCTTCCGCCGCGGCGCGTACGGCTTCGAGGTCGCCTCCGGCGGACGCCGTGACCACCGCGGCCACCGCGCCTTCGACGAAGGGTGCGTCGGCGAGGACCGCCTTGGGCAGGTCCGGGCCCTCGACGCCCTCGTCCAGCAGCGTCTTCACGGTCAGCAGGGCGCTGCCGAGGTCGCCGAGCAGCAGCACGCCGGCCCCGCGGTCGGCCTGGCGCACGGCCTGCTCGATCCGGCCGTAGCTGGTGCCGAGGCTGCCGTCGTCCATGCCGCCGGCGGCTATCACCGGCACCTGGTCACCGCCGAGCTCGCGGACGAGTTCCGCGAGACCCTCGGCCAGTTGCTCGCTGTGCGAGACGAGGACGACACCTACCAGCTTCACGGTGCCCGAGCCTAGCAGAACCGCCGGTCAGCGCGGCGTGTCGGGAATGAATACAGGTTCTTATATCGGTGCGGCGATGAAAAACGCCGCCGCGCGGCTCGGCTCAGGCCGCGGCGTCGGCCAGGACCCGCAACAGCAGCGCGGTCGAGGCGGCGCCGGGGTCCTCGTGGCCCTCGCTGCGCTCGCCCAGGTAGCTGGCGCGGCCCTTGCGCGCCCGCAGCGGCACCGTCTCCTGCGCGCCCTCCTCGGCGGCGCGCGCGGCCAGGTCCAGGGCCTGCGCCGTCGGCACGCCGTCCTCGGCCGCGGCCCGCAGCGCCTCGACGGCGGGGGACAGGGCGTCGATCATCGTCTTGTCGCCGACGCTCGCGCCGCCCAGCTTGGCCACGGCCTCCACTCCGGCGGTGAACGCGGCCGCCAGTGCCGCCACGTCCGCCGACTCCGTCTCGCCGAGGGCCTTGCCGGTGGCGCGCAGCAGGCTGCCGTAGAGCGGCCCGGAGGCGCCGCCGACGGTCGAGATCAGCTGACGGCCGGTCAGCACCAGGACCGCGCCGGGCGTCGCGGGCACGCCTTCGGCCAGTTTCGCGGCCACCGCCGCGAAGCCGCGCTTGAGGTTCGTGCCGTGGTCGCCGTCGCCGATCGCCGCGTCGAGCATGCTCAGCCGCTCGGCCTCGCGGGCCACCGCGTCCGCCGCGGCGGTGAGCCAGGCCGCGCCCAGGGCCGCGTCGAAGCCGCCGTCCTTCGCCTCCGCGCCGCTCGACGCCGTGCCGAGTTCCGCTCTGCCGTCATCCGCCATACCGCTCACCGCCCCCATCGCAGCGCCGGAGTCTGCACCGGCGCGTCCCACAAGTCCACCAGATCCGGCTCGGCCCGGCACACCGTCAGCGAGAAGCCCGGCATGTCCAGGCTGGTGACGTACTCGCCGACCAGGTTGCGCACGACGCGCACGCCGCGCTTGCCCAAGCCGCGGACCACCGCCGCGTAGACGATGTACAGCTCCAGCAGCGGGCTCGCGCCCATGCCGTTGAGCAGCACCATCGCGTCGCCGCCGAAGTCGAGGTCGGCGCAGACCGCGTCCACCGCGATCTCGGCGAGTTCGTCGGCCGGGGCGAACGGTGCGCGCCGGCGGCCGGGCTCGCCGTGGATGCCGACGCCGAGTTCGATCTCGTTCTCGCCGAGGTCGAAGCCGGGGCGGCCGGTGGCGGGGGTGGTGCACGGGCCGAGCGCGATGCCGAAGGAGCGGCAGGCCGCGTTGGTGCGCTCGGCGATGCGCGCCACGGTGTCCAGGTCCGCGCCCAGCTCGGCCGCGGCGCCCGCGGTCTTCTCCGCGAACACCGTCGCCCCGGTGCCGCGCCGCCCGGCGGTGTAGAGCGAGTCCTCCACCGCGACGTCGTCGTTGATCAGGACCGTGCGCGCCTCGATGCCCTCGTCCTCGAGCAGTTCGGCGGCCATCTGGAAGTTGAGCACGTCCCCGGTGTAGTTCTTCACCACGAAGAGCACGCCGCCGCCGCCGTCCACGGCCTGGGCCGCGGCCAGCATCTGGTCCGGCACCGGCGAGGTGAACACCTCCCCGGGACACGCGGCGTCGAGCATGCCGTGGCCGACGAACCCGGCGTGCAGGGGTTCGTGGCCTGATCCGCCTCCGGACACCAGCGCCGGCTTGCCCGGCCGGGTCGGCTCGGCCCGCAGCACGATCCGCCGCTCGGCGTCCACTCGCAGGCCGGGGTGCGCGGCGGCGAGCCCGGCGAGGGCGTCGGCGACCACGGTCTCGGGCGAGTTGGTCAGCATCTTCATGACGTCCCATTCTGCCGTGTGCGGCTGGTAGCGCGGTAGGCGCCGCGTGCGCCGGTTCGGCCCGCGACGGGGTGCGGCTATGCTCTACCCGTCGGTCACGCAGGAATCCGGTGCGAATCCGGAACGGTCCCGCCACTGTCAACGCCCGTATACCGTACCGCCAGGTGCGCGCCGGGATGAGTCAGGAACTGCGCCCGGCACAGGATTGTCGCTACGAACGGGCGTGGGCTCCCGGGTAGGAGTGGATCGGCGCTGTGCTGCGTTTCCCTTTTTCCGCCGTACTCGGACAGGACGAGTTGCGGCTGGCGTTGATCCTCAACGCGATCCACCCCGCCGTGGGCGGTGTGCTGGTGCGCGGCGAGAAGGGCACCGCCAAGTCGACCATGGTGCGCGCCCTGGCCGCGGTGCTGCCCGAGGTCGAGGTGGCGGACGACTGCCGCTTCTCCTGCGATCCGGCCGCCCCAGACCCGCACTGTCCGGACGGTCCGCACGCGGCGGACGGCGGCGTACGTCCGGCGCGGCTGGTCGAACTGCCGGTCGGCGCGTCCGAGGACCGGCTCACCGGCGCCCTCGATCTCGAGCGCGCGCTCGGCCGCGGCGAGGCCGCGTTCCAGCCGGGCCTGCTGGCGGCCGCGCACCGCGGCGTGTTGTACGTGGACGAGGTCAATCTGTTGCCCGATCACCTCGTGGACGTGCTGCTTGACGCGGCCGCGATGGGCGAGGCGCACGTGGAGCGCGACGGCGTCTCGGTACGCCACGCGGCGCGGTTCCTGCTGGTGGGCACGATGAATCCGGAGGAGGGCGAGCTGCGGCCGCAGCTGCTCGACCGGTTCGGCCTGACCGTGGACGTCGCGGCGAGCCGGGAGCCGAAGCAGCGCGCCGAGGTGGTGCGCCGCCGGCTGGCCTTCGAGGCGGACCCTAACGCGTTCTGCGCGCACTGGGCCGCCACCGACGACGAGGTGGGTGCCCGGATCGCGGCGGCGCGCGCGGCGCTGGGCGCGGTGGTGCTGCCGGACGCGGAGCTGGAGCGCATCGCAAGGATCTGCGCCGCCTTCGAGGTGGACGGCATGCGGGCCGACCTGGTCACCGCCCGCGCCGCGATCGCCCTCGCGGCCTGGCGCGGCCGCACTGAGGTGACGGCCGAGGAGGTCCGCGACGCCGCCCGGCTGGCCCTGCCGCACCGTCGCCGCCGCAACCCCTTTGACGCGCCCGGCCTGGACGAGCAGCAGCTCGACGACGCGAGTGCCGACCCTGAGGGCGAAGATCCGGACGGCGACGGCCCCGACGGCGGTGACGACGGGCCGGGCGGTGGCGACAGCGGCCCAAGCGGCAACGGGAACAAAGGCGACAGCGGAAACGACCCGCACCCGAGTCATTCTGATAGCCCGTCGGACGGTGACTCCGGGCCGACCGAGGCCGGCCCCGAGGCGCCGTCCGCGCCGCCGCCCACGCAGCAGCAGGGCGCGCAGCAGCAGGGCAAAGGCTCGGGCGAGAAGTCCGCGCGCTCGCCGAATTGCGCGAGCAGGGCCTGATCCGGCACCTCGGGCTGAGCACCGTCAACGCCGAGCAGCTGGCCGAGGCGCAGCAGATCGCGCCGGTGGTGTGCGTGCAGAACTTCTACAACAT
>NZ_JAGSOG010000443.1 GCF_018139695.1 Actinospica durhamensis
ACGAACCTCGCAGTCGCCCGGTGACAGACGATCTACACTCATGACAGCCGCGCCCCACATGCACGAGCACGAACACGCTCGGTCACGCCACCCAACCTGAGCAGCACCAAATCGTTGGCGGATTCTCCCTCTACGCGAGGGTCTGCGGAGCGGACGACGGGAATCGAAGCCAGCACCCCACGGGCCGGGGGCCCGAGGCCGCCGCATTGCATCCCTGCCCTGACGCAGTGGGCATCCGACACGGCAGTGGGCATCCAACACGGCAGTGGGCATCCAACACGAACGCCCGTACGAAATCCGTCGAGTCGCCCGAGGAACACGCCGGCACCATCGTGTGAATCAGCCGCAACTCCGAGCGCGTAATCCCGCATCAGTTCCTCAATAACGCCCGTGAGCAGCAAAGGGTGCTCTTCGAGCGGGCCATGAAGGGAAGCATGCTCCAGTTGCATTCGGACGGGGTCGCTGCATATGCGGGCTCCCGCGCGACCTCCTACCGCTGGTTTGCCACCGGCAAGGGCCCCAAGCCGGTCCGCCTTCCCGGCGGCATGATCCGCCTGTGCCGCTCGGCCCCCGGTCGCTCTCCAACGACTGCTCCGCCGCCGCCTTGCAGTTCAACCCACCCAGCCCCAGGCCCGCCGATTCTAGGGGCGCCCTCCCGATGTGTTGTCAGAAGCGCAGGCCATTAATGTGCAACCTAATATTCAACTATGAGTATCACTAGCCCGGTTCGGACCGAGCTGTCGAGAGAGGTACTCAATGGTCGCGCGGGCGTCGCCCTCGAACTCCACCTCTTGCTCTACTTCATCGGCTGTGTCCCGCTCCCTGCTCGCGTCATTTCTACGGCGGTAGATCCTGTAGAGCCCGTCAGTTACAAAGAAGACCGGGGTGGCCGCCGCTTGTGAGCTGAATTCGTCCGCGAGCAGGACGAACGTGTGCCCAGAGTGTGGAAACAGCTTGCTGAGGACTGGATCCCTATGGGCAAGCTCGACGAGCTCTCCGTACATGCCAGACCTGTTGCGCAGCAGCATTTGCCACTTTGTCTCCAACGCCGTGCCCTGCTCGCAGGCGAGCTGTAGCTCACCAAAACGGACAAACGGGTGCATGGCCCCAAGCTCTCGCAAGCCGCTCTCGTCCAGCCAACAAACGCAGGCCCGCACGGCAGAAGTGGCATCCTCCGTGTGTCCGTGCGCCCAGATGAGCTTGCCCTTGAAGAAGTCCAGATGGAGCCCATGGGTGGTCCTGAGAGCGCCAACCGCAGTCTCGCCTCGCGCGATGGCGCACGCGGAAGGCGAACGCGGGTTGGCCGTGACCGTGGAGGGATGCCCGTCGCCGAGCTCAGCAGTGAAAAATGTAGCCAGGTCATCGGCTGGGGAAACCAATGAACACCGCCCATCGCGCAGTCGGCCGAGGTCGTCACGGGCTGCGCTGTCCGTCCGCCACGTATAAGGACTCTACGCGCTGCTGAGCGGGTGGAACGGGGCTGGCCACAGGGATCTCGAACTCCGCCCAATCGACTGTTCTCCCGCATCGCAGAACCTGAACTGCCCACACCCAGGGCGCCCGCGGGATCGGCGGGCGCCCTTTTCGCTGTCCACAGCCTGAGGAGAACCGCTTTGCCGAGCACCTTCGACGTCCGCTGGAACCCCCGGACTCCCGATTTTCGGGGTCTGGAAGGCTTCCCGGCGCCCTGCGAGGCGGCCAAACTTCCTAACTTTCCGCTGATCAGGGCTGTTCCCGGGCGGGTTAGGTGCCCGAGTCACGAACCTAACCCGCTCAGTCCGAGCTAACTCCAGCTCTGAACACACAAACCACCCCGCGAGGCTGTCCCGGATCCTCGGCCCGGGACAGCCGTGCCGCTTCGAGCCGAAGATCGATGGGTGTGGCCCGGGCCGAGTGAGCCAGCGTTCGTCCGCTGGGCGCCTCCCCCCAATCGTTGGCCTGGCCTGATCATCACTGTCTTCCGGCCAGAAGGCGTCACTCGGCCCGAGCTACGCCCGACTCTTGGCTACCAGGGGCTGAAGCGGTAGCGGCGCTTGCCCCAAGTGCCGAGAAAGGCGCCGACCTGTTCGCGGTCGGCGGGCGCGAGTTGTTGCTGTGGGATGAGCACGGCATCTTCGCCACCCTTCAGGGCGAATATCCAGATGTCGCCCGCGCTGGTGCAGTGGGCGACGTCCTGCCACGTGATCTTGGCCGCGACGATGCCGGTACGAGCGACGGTCAGGCCTCCGTCGGTGATTGAGACAGTGGTCGGCCGGGTGGATTTGGGAGCCGTCATTCGGACGCGGGCGGCGATGCGTAGCCAACTGATGGCGAAAACGACGAGGACGACCAGAGTGACGGCCAACACGATATTGAGGGCCGTCGTGACTGCGGGGTCGCCGTCGAGAAAGTTGACCGCGGCGAAGCCGACGAGGCACGCGACGACTCCGACTGTGCCACGAAAGAGTTCGTACTTGCGCACGCTGTTGGCGGCTGCGGAGGCTTGCGCGCCTTCCAGCGTGTAGGAGACCGCGATGTCCATGGTGACGCCAATCTGACGGCCGGTGGTGGGCCCGAGTCGAGGGAGCGGGACTGGTGCATTGTAGGGGCCGAATGTGGCCGGGTGTTGGTTAGGCCGTGTCGCGGCCGACGGCGTCGCAGGGCGTCCGCTGTGGCCACCCGGCGGATGTGGCCGTCGACCGCTCATGTCCGTGGACGGGAGCGGCCGACGATGTGCGGCCTGGCTGTAAATCGGGCTGAGCGAGTCGTGATTCGTCCATCACGCGGGTCCTGCAACCACCGATCTGGTCTGGCCTCACTGCGTCCAAGGCCAGCAGGCGTTACTCGATCCGAGCTACACCCGATATCGATCGGAGACCGGATCGACCCCTGATGCCCGCACCGTCGCGCTCGGCATGGCGATCTACCCCGTGCTCTACGGCAGCGGCGCCGCCCTCGCCCGCCGAGGACGCCGCGCCCGCCTTCCCGTCCCGACCGTCCGCGACGCCAAGCGAGCCGCCCGGCGCGAGACACGCCGGGCCCTCAAGCGCGAGCGGCGCAGGCACCGCCCGCGTTAGCCGATCTCTCCGGCGCCCGTAGAACTCACTCAGCGGCGGCTACTCCGGACCACCCACCAGAACCTCGCGGAATCCATCCGCCAAGTCAGCCAAGCGAACCAGAAGGGGAGTACAGCGATCGGTACTGCAATCAAGCTGACCCACCACCGCGAGATCGCCACCGGCGTCGCGATGTCGCTCGGATCGCTCGGCAAGTAGACCACCGTCGCTGTGTCCCCCACGGCCGCGCCGGACAACTCCGTCGTCGATGCCGTCTGCAGCGAACCGTCGGCGAGCGTGAACTCGACGGTGTAACTGAAGTTTTTGCCCTGTCGTGAGACTGCGTCGACCGTTGCCAACGCCTGGACGCCATGGCTTCGCAATTCGAAGTCGCGATCGATCGCGGTCGCGCACCACACGAGCAAACCCACTCCGACGGCAAACGCGACACCCGCGACAAGCCACTGGCCGGAGCCGCGATAGCGAATACGAATTCGGTCACGCATCCGTGAGGGCGGCTGATAGACGCGGCGTGGTGTCGCCGCCCGGCCCTTCGCCGGCACGTTCACCCGCTGCTTCGTCCTCGCCATGGCCGCGATCTTTGCTCACAAGACCTCTGAAATCAAGCTATGGCCCTAAATCGAGAAGAGGCGCATTGAACATCGACATCTCCCTCGCCGTGCTGCTCACCCTCGCCACCGTCGTTACCGTCCGCTGGGCTGGGCACCACCTCGGCCACGCCCTGATCGCATTCCTCTCCGGGCTGTTCGTCGCCACCACCCCGGCCGGCCCGGTCATCCGCCACGCCGTGGAGCGCATCGCCGCTGCACTCGTTGAGGCCGGGCGCGCAAGGGCGAGCGTGTTCCCGGCCCACGGCGTGCCGCGAGGACCGCACGGATTCGCAACTACCAGATGACCACGCCGGCACCCAGCTCTAAGAGGGCGTTCGATAGGTGTTTTTCACCCTAGTATGTCCCTCTCCAGGTTGGTGTGCTCTCGTCCGTTATGCGCTTGCTGACGTTGTCGATCATCGCGAGGTGGATCATGGCCTCCGAGCTCGTGGG
>NZ_JAGSOG010000444.1 GCF_018139695.1 Actinospica durhamensis
CACCCCCTCAAGCTCCGCCGCCACCCGGTCAAGCCGCGCCGACTTGGGGCTTTTGACCTCATGCGTAGAGGTCAATGTATTTTCGAACATAGTTTCGAACGCGGCCACGCGCTCAGTTTCGGCCAATCGCGCCCCGAGTGTCAATCGGAGGACTCCGGACGCCACCCGGGTGGGCGAGGAGCCCGGGTGCGGGCGGGCCCGAGCCGCAATGGCCGCCACTGCGCCGGACGCCTACCTCGCGCCCGGTAGGCGTCGATAGTGTCGGGCGCTGTGAACATCTTCGAAGAGGTCCTCGACGAGTGGGATCTTGATGAGCGGTGGCGCCCCATGGTCGAGCGGCTCGCCGAACGCACGCGTCGGCCGGGCCACCAGGGGGAGCAGCTCGAGCGATGCGCAATCGAGGCCGTCGTCGAGGAAGGGAACGGCCAGAACGCCGAGACACCCGTTCTCGTCTGGCGTGACATCAAGGGCGGCTTCACCGTGGGCGCGGTCTTGACCGGGGACTCCATCGCCTGCGGCACGCTTAACGGCCACTGCCCCGATGACCTCTACGGAGCTGATCTGACCTGGGCCTCCTACCGCCTGGAAGCCGGGGAGTCGACTGCCGTCTTCGCCGACTTCTTCGCGGACTGGCTGGTCAACATGTCGAAGGTGCCGGCACGCAAGATCCTCAAGCGCCGTCGCGCCTTCTTCAAGGCGAACATGGATCGCTTCAGGTGGGAGAACGCGTTTCCCGTGCGTGTTCGCGGAGAGGTCGGCCCAGCCACGACGATCATGCCGGCTGCCGCCTTCCGATCCGATGACCGCATCATCACCTTCGCCGCCACCGAGCGGATAGCAATCCCGGGACGGATCTACAACCCGGAACCGGATCCTGCGCGGGAAAGCGAACTGACCGAGACGCAAAGGACCTTGCTCGACTGCCTCTACTCCAGGCACGCCGACGGATGGATCCGCCAGCGCAGGATCGAGAACGTGCTTCGGCGGCCGCCGCAGTCATGGACCGTCCCGTTCGTCGTCGAACTCGCCGGCGAGTATGTCCTGGAGATCGTCGAGTCCATCAGATCCGCGCTCGCAGAACTCGACGTATCAGGCTCGCTCCAGCGAGCCGAGTACGGCCGCTACGTCGCGGGCGTTCCTTGGCACTTCAAGCAGGTGGAGCGGCGTGTCATCAGCTACTGGGCGCTCTACTACCGTGACGCGTATCCCGTCTATGCCGACTACCCCGGCGGCGCGCTGGTGGAGTCGATGCGCAGCGCGGCGTTCGAGTTCTCCGGCCGCCGGATTCCAAGCACTGCTCCGGCCGGCTCTCGTCGGCGCTGACCCTCTGCACCGGCAACTTGGAATCCGTTGGCGGACGACGGAAGTATGGGATTGGTCGACAGTGTGCGCGCCGACCCTGATGCGCACGGCACCGAGCACCCCGGGTGGAGCGGCCCATGCTGACACGCTCAAGGCTGCAATCCCGCGGATCACGGGAGACCCGTCCGCTCCGATCTATGCGGGCCCGGCAGCGCTCCAGCCCCTCGATCCCGCGGCAAACAATGGAGAGGCCACTCGCAGAGGCCTGAAGACAACCGGGGCGGGGCCCGCCGGCGCGGGCCCCGCCTTGTGTGCCGGCGGCAGTACTACGAAGCGGAGCGGCGCTGAACCTTCCCGGCCTTCAGGCACGCCGTGCAGACCTTGAGCTTCACCGGCCGGCCGTTGACGGTCGCCTTCACCGGCTGGATGTTCGGACGGAACATCCGCGCCGAGCGCCCGAGCACCCGCCGCTTCTGCGCGTTGCGCCCCAACCGGGCGACCTGGTTGCCAAAGCGCGGCTCCTTGCCGCACACGTCACAGCGTTGAGACATCAGCATTCTCCTCGAACGAATTTCGCGATGGCATGCCGACCGCCCATCGCGATGTCGATCAATCGAGAAGGGAGAAGACCGCTGCGGAAGCGGTGGTCGACGGCATGGGAAACAAGGGCAGGACTCAGCGCGCAGCGTCGAATGATCGACCGCTGTCGCCCGCCTGAGGTGTCTCGACCTATGCCGTCTTTAGAACATGCGACCGACAGTAACCGCACGACCCAGCGTGTTCAAGCGGTTTACGACCTCTGCCAGACCCCTCAAGTCAACGAGATCTGGAACACCGCCGAGGCCCGTCCAGCTCGCACTCGCAGCCCAAGGCCCGGCCCGCAGCCTGCCTGCCGAAGCCCCCGATCAGCCAGCTCATGCCGCTCCCCCATCCGCGGGCTCGATGTCAGCGGATCTGGCGCCAAAGAAGTAGGCGTATCGCGCAGGATCGACGCTCACGCCGAGCAGAGCGCCCAGTTCCGCCAACTCCGGGCCCTCCAAGGGGAATTCGCCGCAGTAGACGTCGATGGACCACAGGTGCGCCCAGCGCGCCGCTTGGGCGAACCCGAAGCTAGGCGGGAGATGGAAGGTCAGCGCCCATTGGTCGTCGGCGCGGTGGAACGCCTCCACCGCCCACGACGTCCGGAACCCCACCCAGTAGTCCACGCCGTCTTCGGGGATCGGCTCGTCCGCCATGCGCGCGACGGCCGAGACCTGCTCCGCGCTCAGGGCCCACAGGCGCTGGTAAAGCGTCCGATCCGGCCCGAACCAGGCGAGCGCCGTCTCATCGGTGAAGGCGGGCGGCATCGGCACCTCGAGGCTGGTTGAGCCGTCGCGGCCGATGCCCAGCAAGGTCCAGCCCATCGCGCACACGTCCGTTCTGAGACGGGACCTTTGACCTTCCCGTCCTTGTCCTTGATCGGTTCCCCGGTGTTCGGATCGAAGGAGCCGCGGTGGTTGCCACGCTTGTCGCACTCCTCTATCTCACCGTATTGGGAATCCAACCCGTAGATGTTCTACTTATCCTCCCACCACTTGCGCAGGCCACCGCTCCTTGCAAGAGTCCCCGAACGCTCTCGGCGTCGCAGACATAACGCGCCCTGCTGGTACTACAGTCGTAGCGTGATCTGACGCCGGGGAGGCCCGATGGAACGTGGCGAGGTGTGGTGGGCGCTACTCGACGAGCGGCGCCCGGTGGTGATCTTGTCGCGCGACGGGGCCGAGGAGTTGCGGGCGATTCAGGTCGTTGCGCCGACGGAGACCGACCTGACCGATGTCGGCATCGAAGTCAGGCTGGGTGAGGAAGAAGGACTTGCGGACGTGGGCGTCGTGCGCGTCGCCCTGCCGCGTGCCGGGTTCATCCCCTGCACCTGGCTGGTCACGCTGACAGACGACGCCTTGCTCGAACAGGCGGGAAGACTGTCGTCGGCGAAACTCCGCGAGCTCACGGACGCGCTTCGGCTCGCCCAACTCGAATAGCTCGAGTAGCCCGACTGGCCCCGTATCAGCGATTACTGAAGCCTCGATCGAGGTTCCATCCGGCTGGCAGGTCGCTCTCGCAGAATACGCATACGAGGTGGCTCTCCTTCACCACGTTCAGCTCGTCGCACTCCGGGCAACGGCGGAACTCAACCTCGTGGGTGAAGGCGGCGGGGCGCGCCAGCCCGATCCCGTCCAACGCGGCGGCCAGTGCATCCCAGGACGCGAGATCCGGACAGTAGCCTGTCGACTGGTTGCTGACCTGGGAGACCACCCACCTGTCGCCTTCTCGGGCGAAGGCGATCTCACCCGCGCCCAGCACGGGCTCCCCGCCGGCGCAGACCACGTGCTCACTGCGACGGGGCGCCAGCCTTAGGAAGCCGCTGACGTCGACGACGAAGGTGAACGGCTCCGCCAGGTCCACGGCAGACTGCGCGGTGATCCATGCGGAGAAGTCGTTGGAGTCCGCCATCGGTTGACCGGTGGCGTCCGGCGAGACTTGCTCAACTAACTCGACGGGGCCGATGTACCCATATGATCGCCGAGCGTCGTCCATGTTGCCCGTCCTTGCTCTTACTCGCGGGTTTGGATGGTGGCGAGTTGCCCGGTCGGGGTGTGCGCCGAAGTATTAGAGGTGTCCGGTCAGGGCGAGGATGTCCCGACTCTCGTAGAACTTCGCAGGTGGCGGTCCCCCACCTGAAGCCTGCCAGTTGGTAGGTATCGGGTGAATCTGCCAAGAATCATCCGAGATGAGGGACCACCGTGAAGAAGAACGT
>NZ_JAGSOG010000445.1 GCF_018139695.1 Actinospica durhamensis
CGACTCCCACTGGGCATCCGTCAAATCACCACGCGCCATGACCCAGTTCTACAGCCCCGCCAGCCACAGGCCGAAAACCGCAGCCAGAAAGCATCAACAGATAGTCAGATTCACCAACACTGCCTAGTCCGTCCGTGGCTGCAAGCCGATCTTGGAGGCTGGATGGAGCATGTAATAGATCCCGCGACCGTTGACCTCCCCGACTTCCTGGGCCGCTGGTGTGGACGTCCGGACGCGGCACCACGTCGCCTGGGCGCCGAGTTTCAGTGGCTGCCACGGCCGCTCGTCGACTGGCTCGAGCTCGACTCCCAGTGGACGCGACGCGTGGAACGGGTGAAAAACCTCTACCAGCCCGAACGGATCGTCGCGAGCGGCAAGGCGGTCACATTCATGACGGACCCGACCGGAGACTGGTTCTGGTCCTTCGACCTCGATGATCCCGACATCGTGTACGAGCGTGAGCTCTACGGAGGCTGGCCAGAGGTGGGCGAGAGGATGCCGGAGTTTCTCCTTCACCACGCGCTGAGCGAGGCGGTCCTCGGAGGGGGCGCCTACTGGTGGGCCGACAGGTTCCCCCGGCAGCTACTCGATCACCTGCTCACGCCACTGGACCGCGTCGGCTTCGGCGGATGGGAGTGGCCGCCCCAGGCCCACACCGACATCTACCTCGGTGACGGGCTCCTTGTAGAGGTGACCCATCTGACCGGCGAACAAGCCGCAGCGTCCCGCCGCAGAGCGGACGAACTCGAGGTGTGTGTCGCAGCCACTGACCCAAAGCTCCTCAACTACCTCGATGGCCTACAAGTGCAGTGGTACAAGCGCCCCGCCTGAGCCCTACCTCGCCCTTGAGCGTCGCTCGACTATCGGGGTCACAAGATCTGCCCAAGAACCAGAATCACTGAGCCCGGGCACAGGGGAAGAGCTGAGCGGCGTAACCGGCGCGCAGCCTGCCTGAAGGACGGACGGACTGAGTACGGGCTACTCACGACGGAGGGACCGCTTCAGGGAACAGTGGTCCAGGCGCGGTGCATCGCCGGCGCGGGCGGGAGGGGATTCGACGTGTTCCGTGGCAGGGTGTTCCGTAGCAGGGCCGTGATCGCGGCGTTCGTACTGGCGGGATCGTTCACCATGACGACCGGGACGAGCCAGGCCGGGGTGCGTATCCGGCCTCCGTGGGCCGAGCAGACCGTGTTCGCGCTCGCACCGGACCGCAGCTACGTGGCCGAGTGGAACGGGCCGGGGGCGGGCTGGACGATCATCGGCGGGCCGGCGAGCGAGGTCTACGCCGGGTCGGCGGGGGTGTTCGCGACCGACCCGTCCACCGGTGACATCGCGGAGTACAACGGGACGCCTGGCAGTTGGACGCAGATCGGCGGGCCCGGGGCCGAGTTCGTCGAGGGTGGCGGGCACCTGTACGGGATCGGGCCGGACAACGCCTACGTGGCCGAGTGGAACGGGCAGGCCGCAGGCGGCTGGACGGTCATCGGCGGCCCCGCCTATCAGATCGCCGCCGGGCCCGCCGGCCTGGTCGAGATCAACCAGGACATCACCGAGACGCTGATCTACGACGGCACCCCGGGCACCTGGACCCAGATCGGCGGAGCGTCGCTCGGCGTCTACTCCGGCAACGCGGTCTACAGCTCCGAACCCAGCGGGCTCGAGCAGTGGACCGGCGGTACCGCCTGGGAAACGATCCTCGACAACGGCGGCTTCACGAGCTACTACGCCGTGCAGGCCGTCGGCTCCGAGGGACTTTTCGTCGAAGCCGCGGGCGGCGACTTCGAGTACAACGGCACGCCCCTCAGTTGGACGCAGATCGGTGGCCTTCCCGTGCTGGTCGGCGCCGTGAGCCAGACCTCCGTATACGGCTTCGCCGTCGGGAGCAGCAACACGGCCGCCGCCGACGTCGAGGTGTACTCGGGCAGCGGCAGCACATGGACCGTCATCGGCGGCCCCGCATGGCAGGTATGGCCGGGTGGGGCCGGCCTGGCCGCCGCCGGCGACTGACAGCTTCGAAAGGAATCTCCATGTCCTTCAGCAAACTCGGCCTCGCCGCCGGGCTCGCGGTCTCAGCCGGCTTCCTCGGCGCCGGCCCGGCGGCCGCGGGCACCGTGTCGTACGCCGACACCGTCGCCGCCCTCGGACCGAACGACGCGTACGTCGCGCTCTACAACCCCGGGCAGGGCTGGGCCGAGGTCGGCGGTCCGGCCGCCGCGGTCTACCTCGGCGCGCCCGGCCTGTTCGAGATGGGCA
The DNA here is from genome assembly GCF_018139695.1 of Actinospica durhamensis. GTDB lineage: Bacteria > Actinomycetota > Actinomycetes > Streptomycetales > Catenulisporaceae > Actinospica > Actinospica durhamensis. Next base: position 2,254 of record NZ_JAGSOG010000445.1, read on the forward strand.
CCGGGGGCGACATCCTGCAGTACTCGGGCACCCCGGGCAACTGGACGACCATCGGCGGACCGGGCTCCCAGTTCGTCATGGACGGCCAGCACCTCTACGGCCTCGCCATCGACTACAGCTACGTGGCCGTCTGGAACGGACCCGGCCACGGCTGGACCGAGATCGGCGGGTCCGCGAGCTCGATAGCCGCCGGCGGCGCGGGACTCGTGTCCTGGACGGACAACGGGAAGGTAGAGCTCTACAACGGCACAGCCGGCTCATGGACCCAGATCGGCGGGCCCACCCAGGCCTCCGGCGACATCGCCGTCAGCGACACCGGGATCTACGCGGGAACCTCCACCGGCCTGATCGAGCAGTGGACCGGAGGCCAGTCCTGGACCGTGATCGGCAGCGGCGGCGACCTGCTCTATGCGGGCGGGTACGGGGTCTACATGACCGTCGGCTCGGAGCAGAACATCGAGAAGTACTCCGGCACCCCGGGCAGCTGGACGGTCATCGGCGGGTACGGCCAGCAGTTCGCGGTCAGCCGGTCCGCGCTCTACGGCCTCGGGCCGAACGGCGACTACGTGGCCCAGTGGAACGGGCCCGGGCAGGGATGGACCGAGATCGGCGGGCCCGCGGCCTGGATCACCGCAGGAGGCTGACCGACGCCTCGCACATGAGCGGTGGGGGGCGATGAGGGGCGCCCCCCACCGAGACCAATCCGCAACCGTGGCCGGCGAGAAACCTCCAACCGGTCGCCGCTGCATCCGTCTCATGTATCGAATGCCCGCACGGGATCCGGGACAACGGGCATCCAATACAGGGGAGGAACCACCACCATGAAGTCCACCGCGCACCGCCGCAACCATCACATCAAGGTCGCCACCGCCGCGACGCTCGTCCTGGCCGCCATCGGCGCCACGGCCGGCTGCGCCAGCCAGACCACGCCCACGTCCGACACCGCGTCCGCGGCATCGAGCGCTGCCCCCACGAGCACGCTGCAGACCCCGACCGCCCAGCCCACCACCGCGCCCGCGACGTCCACGACCTCAGCGGCGTCCACCAGTCCCGCGGCCGGCACGTCCCTGGCGACGACGAACAGCCAGAGCGTCAAGGTCGCCATCGAGGACTGCGGCACGGGCGCCGCCCTCACCCGACCGGCGGCCCTGGTACTGGCCTGCGCCGATCAGGGCGCATGGGCGAAGAACCTCACCTGGTCGAGCTGGACCGCGACCAAGGCCACCGCCACGGGCACCCTGACCTGGCACGTCTGCACCCCGAACTGCGCGGAGAGCACCAAGTGGGACAGCACCAGCGCAGAGGTCATCCTCACCGATCCGGTGGCGGAGCCCGGGAACAAGGTCCTGTTCACCAAGCTGGAGCTGCGCGTGACCGGGCCCACGCCGGCGGGATACATGCGCGACGTGACCTACAACATGGCGCCGCAGTAGCCAACCCTGCCGAAACCGCGTCACCCACGGGGAGTCCGTCAACGCGGCTCCCCGTTGCGCCGATCACCGACAGCCGAGCTACATCGGGGACGCGCTGGGAGAATCGCTCACGCTGAGCCTGGACAGGGGCGGCATACCTACCTGCCGAACGAGATGTTGCCGTGCACGTCGCCCGCCTGCAGGACGGTACCTGTTACGGAGCCGGTGTTCGAGTTGTGGACCTCTGAGAAGGTGTCCCGCTTCTTCTGATCATGTGGTCTGCTGGGCGGCGGTTCGGGTCATCAGTCGTATCGCCGCCCAGCGGACCATGGCCTCGTGGGTCTCCTCGGAGCGCTCGTAGTCGCGCACGGTGC
>NZ_JAGSOG010000446.1 GCF_018139695.1 Actinospica durhamensis
GGGGCCCTCGACGGTGGCGGCGACGGCTTCGGCCTTGCCGGGGCCGGTGGCCAGCAGCACGAGGTGGCGCGCCTCCAGGATGGTGCCGATGCCCTGGGTGATGACGTGGTGCGGCACCTCGTCCAGGGAGTCGAAGAAGCGTGCGTTGTCCTCGCGGGTCTGCGGCGTCAGGGTCTTGATCCTGGTGCGGGAGGCGAGGGAGGAGCAGGGCTCGTTGAAGCCGATGTGCCCGTCGGTGCCGATGCCCAGGATCTGCAGGTCCACCCCGCCCGCCTCCTTGAGCTCCGCCTCGTATTCAGCGCAGGCGGCCGGGATGTCGGGGCGGGTGCCGTCGGGGCCGAGGAAGGTGTCGAGCGAGAGGCCGAGCGGCTCGAGCACCTCGCGGGCGATGACGGAGCGGTAGGACTCCGGGTGGCCGGCCGGCAGGCCGACGTACTCGTCGAGCTGGCACACCCGCAGCCGGGAGACGTCGAGGGGCGCGCCCTGCTCCCCCTGCCCTGCCGCGCGATCCCCCTGCCCGACCGGCTTCCCGTGCACCCGCGCGGCCAGCGCCCGGTAGATCGGCAGCGGGGTGGAACCGGTGGCCACGCCCAGCAGGGCGTCCGGCTTGCGGGTGACCAGCGCGGCGATCGCCTCGGCGATCAGCTCGCCGCCGGCCGCGGCGTCGGGGACGATGACGACTTCCATCAGTGCTCGCTCTTTCTTCCGGTGGTACCGGTCCGTCCGGTCAGCAGTTCGGCGGCGGCCTGCCCGTTCACGCGGGCCCCGCCATAGGTCAGCAGGTCCGCCAGATCCCCGTGCGGGAGGCCGAACTCGACCACCACGGCGTCCGGGCGCGCGACCCTGACCGCCTCCACCGCACGCCGCATCCACGGGTTGCGGTGCAGGTCGCGCACGCACAGCAGCAGCGGTCTGGCGGCCGCGCGGGCGAGGACCGGGGCGACGTCGACGACGGCGTCGTGGTCGATCACGGAGGTGACCACGAGACCGACGCTCTCGGTGCCGACGGTGGGCGCGTGGATCTGCTCGGCCGTGGTGCCCGGCAGCAGTTCGGCCAGCGGGGCGGCCAGGCCCCACGGGGTGGCGCTGTCCACGGCGAGGGAGACCAGCGGGGAGAACTCGACCACGTGCGGGGGCTCGGCCAGCGGCTTGATCTCGCCGCGCACGGTGATCGCGCGGCGGGCCGCCTCGAGGCCGACGGACCGGTCCTGCACCGCGCTCGCGGCCGCCGCCCGGGCCTGCCGGGACCACCGGGCCGCGGCCCGGTTGCGCTCGGCCGCCTCGTGCAGCCGCTCGGCCGAGAGCCGCCCCTCGCGCACCGCCCACACCAGCGCGTCGCGCAGGTACAGGTAGGCCTCCTCGCCCTCCCGGCTGCCGCCCCAGCACAGCGCGTCGCAGCCGGCCGCCACCGCCCTGACGGTGCCCTCGGCCACGCCCCAGTTCCCCGAGATCGCGCCCATGTCGATGCCGTCGGTGACGATCACGCCGTCGAAGCCGAGCTCGTTGCGCAGCAGGCCGGTCAGCACCCGCGGGGACATCGTGGCCGGCAGCTGCGTGTCGTAGCGCGGGAACAGGATGTGCGAGGTCATGATCGCCTTCGTGCCGGCCTCGATGGCGGACCGGAAGGGCGCGAGGTGGAGCAGTTCGAGCGCCTCGTCGTACTCGACCATGGGCAGGCCCAGGTGCGAGTCGCCGGAGGTGTCGCCGTGCCCGGGGAAGTGCTTGGCCGTGGCTATCACGCCGACCGACTGCAGACCCCTGACGTACGCGGCGGTGTGCCGGGCCGTCAGCTCGCTCTCGGCGCCGAAGGAGCGCACCCCGATGACCGGATTGTCCGGGTTGGCGTTGACGTCGGCGCAGGGCGCGTAGTTGAAGTTCACGCCCAGCTCGAGCAGGTCGAGGCCGATCGAGCGGGCGACGGCCTCGGTCAGCACGACGTCGTCGACGCGGCCGAGGGCCAGGTTGCCCGGGTAGGACGAGCCCTCGCCGATCTCCAGCCGGGTGACGTCGCCGCCCTCCTCGTCCAGGGAGATCAGCACGTCCTCGTCGGCCTCGCGCAGCTGCCCGCACAGGGCCGCGGTCTGCTCGCGGTCGACCAGGTTGCGGGAGAAGAGCACCACGCCGCCGAGTCGGCGCGCTTCGAGCGCGCGCAGCGCCCAGGCCGGGGCCTCGGTCTCCGGGAAGACCATCTGCAACACCGCTCCGGCGTCGCGGGTGAGCTCGGCCGGCGCACCGTCCTTCGGCATGCGATCATCCTCGTCAGAGAGTCGGCCAGGAAGTTTGACCAAGAAGTGGTTTAGACCACTCTAGTCTTCCAGAGCCCGGCGGACCGGGTCAACCGCCGCTCGGCCAGTTCACCTCGGGCGCCTCGTAGAAGTTGATCCCGGCCGCCCGCCAGTACGGCGCCTGGGCCGCGAGACGGCGCTCGAACGCGCTCAGGCGGTGCGCCGAGGCCGGGGACCAGCCCAACTCGGCCACCGCGGTCAGCCGCGGGAAGGCGAGGTATTCGAGGTCGGACATGGTGGTCAGCGTCTCGCCCCACATCGCCGCCTCGATCCCGTAGACCGCCGAGGAGGGCACGCCCAGCAGGTACGTGGACGGGTCCCACTCGTAGGACTGCGCCAGCGAGATCGGGCCGGCCCAATCCAGCCCCAGCACGGTGTCCTGGTCGTACTTCTGGTCCAGGTACGCGTGGTTCGCCGGGGCCAGCACCACCTTCGTGCCCGCGGCCACCGCGGCCTGGAAGGCGGGCGTCGGGCTCTCGGTGGTCTCCCAGTACTCGGCCAGGGTCGGCGCCGACGCGGTGGAACCGGTCTGCGCGTTGGTGATCGCGTCCCAGCCCATCGGGATCTTGCCGTCCGCCCGCACCTGCGCGGCGGCCCAGGTCATGAAGCTCGCGTAGGCGGGGGCCGGGGTGGACTGCGCCTCGTCGCCGCCGATGTCGATGTAGGAGCCCGGCGTCAGCGCAACGAGCTGCTTGAGCACGGCCGCGACGAAGGTCTTCACGGCCGGCTTGTCCGTGCACAGCGTGCTGAATCCGGTGCCGGTCCCCGTGTACGGCGCCGGCGCCTTGCCGTCGCAGGTCAGGTCGCCGTACGCGGCCTCGGCCGCGTTCACGTGCCCGGGCATGTCGATCTCGGGGATCACGGTGATGTACCGGGCCGCCGCGTACGCCACGATCTGCCGGTACTGCGCCTGCGTGTAGTACCCGCCGGTGCCGGGGCCCACCTCGGAGTTCGCGCCGACCCCGGTGAGCGCCGGGTAGCCCTCGATCGCGAGGCGCCAGCCCTGGTCGTCGGTCAGGTGCAGGTGCAGGTAGTCGATCTTGTAGCGGGAGACCTCGTCGATGTACCGCTCCACGTCCGCCACGTCGAAGAAGTGCCGTGCCACGTCCAGCGAGGCGCCCCGGTACGCGTAGCGCGGATAGTCGGTCACCGAGCCCGCGGGAACCGGCCAGGAAGCCCCCTGGACGGCCGTGGGCGACTCGATGGAGGCCGGCAGCAGCTGCCGCAGCGTCTGCACCCCTTCGAAGAGCCCTGCGGCGCTCTGGGCGCTCAGCACGATCCCGTCCGAGGTCACCTTCAGCTGGTAGCCCTGGTCCCCCACCGACGCGGGCGCGCCGGAGAGGGTGAGCCGGATCGCGTCGCCCGAGGGTGCGGCCGAGACCACCGGCAGCCGGTATCCGGTGGCCGGGCGCAGCAGGCCGGCCAGGTAGTCGGCCACCGGCGCGGCGGCGGAGGAGGCGGCGTAGAGCGACGTGCCCGAGTCCAGCTCGAACTCCTGTCCCGGGGTCTGCGCGGCCGAGACCGGCGCAGGCAGGATGTCGGCGTACGAGGCGGGCCCAGCGGTCGCGGCCGGGGCGGGCGCTTTGCCGCCGCAGCCCGCGCTCAGGGCGGTGCAGCCGAGCAGCACGGCGGCCAGGTAGTCGGCCACCGGCGCGGCGGCGGAGGAGGCGGCGTAGAGCGACGTGCCCGAGTCCAGCTCGAACTCCTGTCCCGGGGTCTGCGCGGCCGAGACCGGCGCAGGCAGGATG
>NZ_JAGSOG010000447.1 GCF_018139695.1 Actinospica durhamensis
GTCGAGCGGGCGCCGGCTCTGGTCAGGCCGGGGGCATTGACGTCCCAGGGCAGATGCGCGAGCGCGGCGAGCTCGGCGACCGAGTAGAGCTGGCCACGGCCCATGTCACGCGACCGGATGCGGCGGGCGGGACCCGCGAGTGTGCGGCGGCGCAGGAAGTTGCGGTCCGCATACACGCAGGTGGCCGACGCCAGGGCGTGCGCGGTACCGCGCGCCTGGGCCATCGCAACCGGGTCGCAGGTGCGGCGCCGCACGCGCTGACTCGGATTCGCGCCGGCCCGATCGGTGCCCGGGACAACAGCCGCGTAGCGGATCTCCGCCTCATACAGCGGGCCGGCGAGCTTGCCGGCGGCCGCGCGGGCGTCGGCGGCCAGGCGCGCGTCCATGAACGCTCCCGGCGCGACCTCCATACGGCCCGGGCTGATGGTGTCGAAGAGCATGGATCTGGTCGTCGTGTTCCGCTTGCCCTCCAGGCTGCGCAACCGGTGGCGCGCCCGCGCGACCCGCCAGGACGATGCGGGCCGCGCCAGCACCTGCACGCATGCGCCCTGGCCCGCTCCCAGCGCGGTCCCCGCGCCGATCAGCGCACGCAACGGATCCGCGTCGTGTTTGACATTCAGCGGCAGCGCCTCGGTGCGCGCGAGCACCAGCCGCCCGCCGGTGACCGCGTCGCCGGGGCCCGCCGGAGACAACGGGGAGACGGGCAGCGGCAGCGCTTTGGCACGGGCGCCGGGCCACGCAGCCTCGATCGCGCGCTCGACCATGCGTGGCGGGACACACCCCGGCACCCACATTCGGATCGCCAGTTCCCGGCCGGTGAACACGTACTCGAACGCGACGTGCGGCTGGCCGTGCACCAGCCGCGCGAGGCGCGGACGGTGCAACCCGAGCAGATTGCTCCACAGCGTGACCGCGCCTGACGGCGATGACTCGGGCGGGCAGGCGATCTCCAGCACACGCGCGCCGGTCAGCAACCGGTTTCTCTTGTGGCGCCGCATCCGGCTCACGGCTGCGGTAGCGCCGTACGCCGCGACCGCGGCCGTGATCGAGATCTGCGGCCAGTCGCGTGCGGCCAGGGCGTCAGCTGCGCACAGTGCGGAGGTGAGCCAGCCGCCCGGGGCGGTCGCGGTAAACGTCTCGATGTGCAGGTGCATCGCGATACGTCCTTGTCTGTTCGGGCCTTCGGTTTAGATGCCGGTGTGCAGGAACGGTTCTTCGTCGGGGGTGGCGATCACGGCGAGAGCGGTGCGGCCGGTACGGGTTCTCTGGAGGGCGTAGCCGCGCGGTGCGGTGGCCAGGAAGTCGCGTTCGCCCGCAGTCAGATCGAAGGCGTCGGTGACGCGGGCGAGGGCTTGGGGGGCTTGGCCGAGCAGGATCTGGATCGCCGCGTTGCACGCCACCGCCGTGCCGAGCTCCGAGCCGAGCAGGTCCCCGACGTCCTGGGTGGCGAGGGAGAGCCCGAGCCGGTACTTGCGTGCCGATTTGGCGAACCGCAACACGAACCGGGCCGCGGCCTCGTCCTGCAGGAGCTGCCAGACCTCGTCGATCAGCAGCATCCGCCGGCGCTCCCCGTGGCGGGCGCCGTTCCAGATCCGCGAGAGCACCAGCAGCATCCCCGCGGGGCGCAGTGCGTCGGGCAGGTGCCGCAGCGTGTACACCGTCAGCGGCGGCTCTTGCACACCCTCGGGCTGGGCGCCGTTGAACAGCGCCGCGTACGACCCGGTCGCATACGGCTCCAGAAGCCCCGCCAGCTCGGTTGCGGCGGGATCGAACCCGGCTGCGGCCTGCCGGGCGACCGCGGCGAGATCCGGTACCGGACGGGTCCAGGACGCGGTGTCCTCGCTGATCCCGGCCGCCCGGTAGGCACCCATCGCCGCACGGTCGAGCGCCGGGCGCAGCCGTTCGGCTCGCTCAGCGCCGAGGAGCACGGCGCACAGGCTGTGCAGATCCAGGACCCGGGACGCCAGCTCGCACGGTCCTGACGCGTCCGGGTGCGGGAGCTCGAGTACATTCAGCGCGCCGCAGGGCAGCCCGAGCTCGATCACCCGTCCCCCGACTGCGCCGGCCAGCGCGACGTACTCGCCCTCCGGGTCGATCACCGCCCCGATCGTCCCGGTGCACAGTTCCCGGATCAGATCCGTCTTCGCCAGGTACGATTTTCCGGCCCCGGACACACCGAGGATCAGGCTGTTGTGGTTCGCTTGCGCCCACCGGTCGCGGAACACCGGAGCGCCGGTGACCGCCGAGAGCCCCGCCAACACGGCGCTCGGCGCGACCGCGCCGCTCTCGCCGGTATCAGGACTCGTCAGCGGCACGCACGCCGCGAGGGCTGCGGTGTCCAGGATCCGCACTTGGCCGATGCGGTCCGGGGCGCCCGGCAGCGTCGTCTGCCAGGCCTCGAGCATGCGGAACGTCGGGGCCTGCGCGGTCGCGAGCGACGCGGACAATAGCGCCTTCACGTCATCGATAAGCTGCGCGAGGTCCTCAGGCGTGTCGGCGTAGCAGGTCAGGTAGAGGCCGGCGGTGAACAGCTTCGTCTCAGACCTGGCGATGCGCCCGGCGAGTTCGGCGGCGTCCTGTGCGGCGGACTCGACCTGCGGATCCTCGATCTGTCCCCGGCCCGCGCCCTCGCGGCGCCCCGCCTCCAGCCGGGTGCGGCGCCGACGCAGCTTGTCCGCCGCGACCTGCGGCGGAACCGGCTCGGCGTGTAGGGCGACATCGAGGCGCGCCGGATACGCACTGAGCGCCTCGAGCCAGCCCGGCAGCACCTCGGCCGGATAGCCGGTCACCGCCAACGTCATGGCGTGGACGCCGTCGATTTCCGCAGATCGTGGGCGAATGTGGATACCGGCTGGGGACAATCCGCTCCTCATTCCTGCTCCAAGATCTCGAGGCCTGCCGTGATCGGACGGCCGGGCGGCGCGAGACGGCGCGGGCCTGCGGAACGTTCGGGTGCGCAGGCCACGGTGAGCAGAGCGGTCGACTCGGCCGGATCCAGCACGTGGGCTTTGATGCCACAGGCCTCGAACAGCTGCGCCGCAGCGCGCGCCCGATGCGCGGCACGGGCTGCCGCACCGGCGCCCGCCTCCCGTACCGTGATCAGGTGTCTGCGCCGCCACAGGTCGCCACCATCAGCCAGGCCCCGTAGATACGTGGCCTGCCGCCTGGCGAGATCGGCAAGCTGCGGCGTCGAGAGGTGTTCGGCAACCTCGGCCGCGACCTGGGCACGCTCGTCCAGACTCACCCGCTCGGTGAGCGTGCTGATGCTGAAGGGCCCCGAATGCGCGGACAGAACAGTGCCGATCGCGGCCAGCGCGGCGCGGGCCTCATCCGCGTCGGCAAGCTGCAGGCAGCGCGGCTGCGCCTCGATCACGACGGCGGCCTCCAGGCCGTCGAGCTCGACGACACCGGTCCCGTCCAACTCGGCGATCCGCCGGTAGAGCGGAGCGAGACGGGCGATCCCCGCCGGCAGCGGAAGGTGCTCCGGGACATCGGCCCGCCTGCGCCCGGTCCGCGCATACCGGATGGCGCCGCGCAGCAGCCGGTCGGCCGGCACGCCGCCGGGCCTGACCAGCGCCAGCAGGCATCCCGCGAAGACCACCGGAGCCACGGCGCCGACGACGACCACAGGCGAGAGACCCAGGATGGTGTGCAGGACCTCACCCTCGGCGAGGACGAACGCCGCGCTGATTGCGAGAATCGCGCACTGGCGGGCGGTGAACGGACCGGCCAGGCGTGCCTCGACCTCGATGTTCGCCGGCACCGGCACGGGGCGCGGGGATGCGGTCTTCAACGGGGCTCTCCCTCCTGAGGGAATTCGGGGGCGAGGAAGCGCACGGCGAGATCCGCGCGCGGACGCCTGGGCGGACGCGGGCCGTTCTGCGCTTTGGCCGCACGCACGGTGATCAGCGGTGCCTGGGCGGGGAGGTCCTGGGGGCGCGGCGTGACCGGCTGCTTGGGTTCGGGGAGCTTCGGCGGCGGGGTGACGCGCCGCTCGCGCGGGATCGAGAACGCCGGGACGGCGCGCCAAC
>NZ_JAGSOG010000448.1 GCF_018139695.1 Actinospica durhamensis
CCACCGCGAGAATCCGCCACCGCCCCACCGCGACCGGCTGGCGCACCGGCTCCTCGGCCCCGTCGGCCGCGAACACCGGCCCGTTCTCGAACAGGAGCTCCGCGCGCGGTGCGGTGGTGGTGCTGGTGCTGGTCATCAGGATCTGGCTCTCTCGGTGCGGTGCTGCGGGCTGGGCCGGCGTGGGACGCACCCTACCGATACCGCTCTCCTGCCCACGCGAACACCCCCGCCGCCCGCGCACGCGGCGTGTCGTGAGACCGGGTTTCGCGGGTGACGTGGCCGCGCGGGTCAGTGTCCGGGCGTGACCCGCTCGATGCGTTCGAGATCGCCGCGAATCAGGTCGTCGTGCGCGATCGCGAAATCCCCGTTGGGCAGCACGTGGGCGAATCGCTCGCCGCGTACCTCCGTGGGCAGGAACGCACGCAGCTCATGCCGGATCTGACCGGCCTGGCTGTATCTGACCGGCTCGCCCCACTCGCTCGCGGCACGGTCGGTGGCGAGCACGACCGTGTGGTCCGCGCGGACACTCGCCCGCAAGTCCGGTGCCGAACCGGTGTGGCAGTCGATGGCCGGCAGCACCAGCCGTTCCTCGTCCAGCGGCCGGTACCACAGCAGCAGCGGCTTGGCCTGCCTGGCCTCGGTGTTGTCGAAGCAGCACAGCGCCACCGGGTGGCGGGGAAAACAGTCCGCGTAGAACTCGAGCAGTTCGCCGCTGATCGTCGGGCGCTTGTGCTCCGGCACGCGGTCGAGCGCACGCGCGATGTCGGTGGCGCGCTCGGCCAGCACCACCGTGTAGATGTCGTGCTCGAACACCTCCACCCGGCCGCCGTCCATCCAGTCCGGCGCCACGCCGAGTCCGCGTCCCAGCGCCGGCACAGGCACCGCCGCGGCCGCCATGTCCCGCAGGATCCGGTCGCAGCGTCCTACTGACAGGAACTGAGCCGAGGTGACCTCGCGCGCGGCCAGGTGCAGGAGCATCGCATTCGGCCCGGCCGCCCGATTGACCGCCCTGTTCTGATACCCCAGCACCTCCACCCGGCCGTGCACCGGATGTGAGCGCCGCCCAGCGAACAGGGTCGTCCCGAAAAGAGTGGCGGCACCCGAGGAAACGCACATGCCGCATAGCGTATCCAGCCGGCGCCCGGCGGTGTCGGGGGGCCTGGATACGCCCGACGGGACATGCAGGGGCCTGATAGGGACTGATATGTGATGACAGGAGGCCCGTGGTGGGCGGGGCCGGCTGGGAATATCTGACCCCGTACAAGGTCAGCGTGGAGGCCTCGCTGGCGGCGCTGCACGAGGCGGTTTTCGCGCAGGATCGGCGGTTGCGCAGGTATCGCAGCCTCGCGGAGCTGTGGGCGGATGAGGAGTTCGTGGCGGAGGAGGGGACGCACTCGATCCTGGACCATCCACCACGTCGTGGAGACCACCGAGACCCCGGACCCGCGCACGGGCCGGGACTACCGCACACTGCTGCGGCCGATGGCGCCGGAGCAGCTGATGCACTACTTCGGGACCGAGACGCCCACGGCGTGGCAGTTCCGGGCCAGGCTGGCCGAGTCGCCGGCAAACAGCGGCAAGCCTCCGGGTCAAGGTACGCGGACACTGTGTGACGAGTGCGAGATGCGTTGGACGGCGCTCTACGCGATCTTGTACGAATACGGCGTGCCGACACAGCTGGGCATCTTCGGATCGTCGGGGGGCTGACGGCGTATCCGGCGTACTCGCCGCGTCGCCGCGTCGCCGCGTCGCCGCGTCGCCGCGTCGCCGTGTCGCCGTGTCGCCGCGTGTCAGTGCACTGTCTGTCGGATGGTCTCGCGCAGCCAGCGTTGGGCCGGGTCGGCGTCCAGGCGGGCGTGCCAGGACAGGCGGATGTCGGGTTCGGGGAGCGGGGCGGGGATGGCGAAGGGGTGCAGGCTCAAGGCCGGGCCGTGTTCCTCGGCGAGGCGTTCCGGGATCAGACCGACGTAGCGGCCGGAGGCGACCATGAGCGCGGCGGCGGCGAAGGTGGGCACGACGGCGGCGACGTGGCGGCGCAGGCCGGCCGCCTCGAGTGCGTCGTCGAGCGGACCGCGGGCGCGGCCGCGGCGTGAGGCCGAGACGTGCGGGTGGTCGCAGAGCTCGGCCAGCGTCGGCTTTCGGCGACGGCCCAGCGGATGGTCCGTGCGCACGATGCCCACCAGCCGTTCGTGGTAGAGCACTGCGGTACGCAGATCCGGCGCGGTGACGTCGCCGGCGCCGATGTCGAGGTCGATGGAGCCGTCGCGCAGGGCCTCGACGCTCTCGGTGCCCTCCGCGACGAACCGCAGCGTCACGTGCGGGGCGGCGGCCGAGGCGGCGTTGATCACCGCCGGGGCCAAGGTGGCCACGATGCCCTCGTTGATGCGGATCGTGAAGGTCCGGGCCAGTTCGGCGGGGACGACCTCGCGGTCGGCGCTGATCAGCGCGGCCGCCTCGTCCAGCAACGCGCGTACCCGCGGGGCCGCGCGCAGGGCGAACGGAGTGGGGGCCATGCTGCGTCCGGCGCGCACCAGGATCGGATCCGCCATGGCGCGGCGCAGTCGGCCCAGCGCGCGGCTGGTCGCCGGGATGGACAGGTGCAGCCGCTCGGACGCCGCCGTGACGCTGCTGTCCTGAAGCAGGGCGTCGAACACGCGCAGCAGGTTCAGGTCGAGCGCTTCGGGCGCCGGAGTCGGGGTCGGCATAGTTGCATCGTACGCAAGGGACCTTTATCCAAGTTGCGTGGCACGACATGTGGGCCCGTTCCTATCGTTCTGATCGATGCGCGAGGGACGCGCGTCGAAGGGAGACGGGAACCATGCCAGAGGACTCCTTCGAGGCCGAAGTGACGGCGTTTATCCTGGTGAAGACGACCAGGGAATGGCTCGATCTGACCGTGGAGCAGCGGGTCGAGGCGCTCACCACCGAGGTGATGCCGGCGATCCGGCGCAGGACGAGCGGGGTGCGCTCGCGCTTCTTCGACACCGAGTTCTACTCCGCGCGGGTGACCGACGTGTGGGTGTGGGAGGCGCGCGACCATCAGGCGTACCAGCTGCTCATCGACGCGCTGCGGGAGACGCCGTTCTGGGACCGGTACTTCGAGGTCGTCGAGATCCTGGTCGGCGTCGAGAACGGCTATGCCCGCAACTACGGCGTCGAAGCCGTCACCACCATCCAGACCTGACAAGAGACTTGACACGAAGGGAGGCACGCCATGCGCGTGTTCGTCACCGGGGCGAGCGGCTGGATCGGCTCGGCCACCGTCGAGGAACTGGTGTCGGCCGGGCACGAGGTGACCGGCCTGGCCCGCTCGTCGAAGTCCGCGGCCGAGATCGAGGCCAGGGGGGCCGCGGTGCTGCGCGGGGACCTCGACGATCTCGACGCGCTGCGGCTCGGCGCGGCCCGGGCCGAGGGCGTCGTGCACCTGGCCAACAAACACGACTGGGGCGACCCGGCCGAGTCCGACCGGGCGGAACGGGCCGCGGTCGAGGCCATGCTCGAGGTGCTCGCCGGAACCGACCGGCCGTTCCTCATCGCCAATGGCCTGTCCGGGCTGGTCGAGGGACGTGCGGCGATGGAGGCCGACGCGTCGCCCGAGGTCGGGCCGTCGGCCGATCGCGGCGGCAGCGAGAACCTGGCGCTGGACTTCGCCGAGCGCGGGGTACGTGCGGTCCCGGTCCGGTTCGCGCCGTCGGTACACGGCCCGGGCGACTGGGGCTTCGTGAAGCTCCTGGCCGACATCGCCCGGGACCTAGGCAGTGTTGGTGAATCTGACCATCTATTAATCTCTATGTACGGTCTCTGTGTCCGGGTCATTCCGGGCACAGAGACCGTAGCCAGATCAGTGCGCTGACCAGCTCGATTCCGCCTTGGTAGCGGTCGGGGAGCTTGTCGTAGCGGGTCGCGATGCCGCGCCACTGCTTGATCCGGTTGTTGCATCGTTCGATCAGGTTGCGGCGCTTGTACAGTTCGGCGTCGAATGCGGGGGGCCGCCCGCCTTTCGGGCCCT
>NZ_JAGSOG010000449.1 GCF_018139695.1 Actinospica durhamensis
CCCTCCGCCCAAGCCACCCGGCCCGCCTCAGCCGGCTGCCAGGGCACATCGACGCGGGCGAGCCGGTACCGGTCGGTCGAGACCAGGCGGAGGTGCTCGGGCCCGAACTCGAGGCGCGCGCCGGTCAGGAACGGGAGCGTGTCGTCGCGTTCGGCCGCCATCGCCGCGCGGGCCGCCGCGCTCGCCAGCGCGGCTCCGCCGACCGTGCCCACCGCGGCCGGAACCGCCGGCAGCGCCGGGTATTCCGGCACGGGCATGCAGGCCAGCGTGTAGCGGTACGCCCCGCAGGTGAGCGTCAGATGGCCCCCTTCGAGCACGAGTTCCACCGGGACGTCCGGCAGCACCCGGGTGATCTCCGCGAGCAGCCGCCCGGAGACCAGGGCCGTGCCCGACTCGCCCACCCGCGCCGGCGCCGTCGCCCGCACGGCGAGTTCGAAGTCGAAGGCCGCGGCCCGCAGCGTCCCGCGCTCGGCGTCCGCGCTCAGCAGCAGCCCGGCCAGGATCGGGGTGGTCGGGCGCACGGCCAGCGCCTTGGCCGCCCCGCCGACGATCTCGGCGAAGGCGCCGCGCTCGATCTCCACTTTCATGCCGCTTCTCCCATGTCCCGCTCGTCGGCCGCCCGTTGTGATGGTCCTTCAGCCAGTCTGCCCGCGCCCTCCGACAAATCCGGCGCCTCGCTCCTAGACTGCTGACGGACCGTAGGACACCGCCCCGGGAGAGTCTGATGGGATTCCAGGTCACGCCCGCCACCGAGCAGGACTGGGCCGAGGTCGTCGAGTGGGCGGCCGAGGAGCAGTGGAACCCCGGACTCGCCGACCGCGCGCACTTCCTGGCGCAGGACCCGGGCGGCTTCTTCCTCGGCCGGCTCGACGGCCGCCCGGTCTCCGCCGTCTCCGTCGTGGCCTACGACCACGCGTACGCCTTCCTCGGCTTCTACCTCGTGCGCCCCGACCTGCGCGGCCGGGGACTCGGCGTGGCCACCTGGCGGGCAGGCCTCGAACACGCCGGAGCACGCACCGTCGGCCTGGACGGCGTGATCGCGCAGCAGGACAACTACCGCAAGTCCGGGTTCTCCTTCGCCCACCGCACCCTGCGTTACGCGGGCGTGCCGATCCCCCGGCCGCCGCGCGGCGGTGCCATCGGTGTCGGTGGTGGCGCTGATGTGGCAGGCGCTGATGTCGCAGGCGCCGCCGCCGCGGGGATGTCCGCGCCGGGCTTGATCGAGATCGACGAGGACCTCGAGTTCGTCCGCGCCGTGGCAGACTACGACCGGCAGTGCTACCCGGCCGACCGCCCCGCCTTCGTCGCCCGCTGGGTCACCGCCCCGTACCACACGGCCTACGCCGCCGTCCGCGACGGACAGGTGTGCGGCTACGGCGTGATCCGCCCGGCCCGCGACGGCTACCGGATCGGCCCGCTGTTCGCCGACACCGCCGAGGACGCGGCCGACCTGTTCGACGCGCTCACCGCGTCGGTCGAGGGCGCGCCGGTGATGCTCGACATCCCGGAGCCGAACCAGGCCGGGCTCTCGCTGGCGAAGTCGCGCGGCCTGGAAGAGGTCTTCGAGACGGCCCGGATGTACACCGGCCCGATCCGGAAGCTGAGCGACCAGAAGATCTTCGGCGTCACCACGCTCGAACTCGGCTGAGGCGCCGGCGGCCGAGCTCCGCCGCGATCGCCTTCCCACCTTCTGGCGCGCTCGCCTTACTCGGTGACGTAGAGGACGGTCAGCATATTGACCTCCAGTCCGTTCTCGTCGTGCTCGGTCGCGCCGAGCTCCTCCACCAGCGCGACGAGGCGTGCGGAGAACTCGCGGGCCTTCTCGTGCGGGATCCGCATGTTCGAGACCATCCCGGCACCGGGCACGTGCGGCGCGTGGGCGAGGGCCTCCTCCGCGTGCAGGAAGGCCTTTCCGGTCCGGACCGCGTCCACATACCGGTGCAAGAACTCGTCGATCGCCGCGCCCGCCACCGCTATCAGGTCGTCGTCGAGCCCGTCGCCGGCGTCCGGATCCACCGAGAACCCGGCCTGCGCGACCCGATAGTGCTGCTCCACGATCCCGCCCACCAGCCGCACCTCGGCGACCTGGATGAGCCCGTTCTTGAGCAGCAGCTTGATGTGGCGGTAGAGCTTCGTGGGCGGCTCGTCGAGCTCCGCGGCGATCTGCTTGACCGTGAAGACGCGCGCCTGCTTGCGCGCACCGTGCTGCATCAGCCGCATGATCCGCAGGCGCAGCGGGTCCGCGAGCGCCTTGATCGCGCCCGGGTCGGTGATCACCCGGTGCGCCACGACCTCCGGCAGATCCTGCGGGCCGAGCGACACCGCCGCGGCCTCCTGCTTCCTGTTCGCCATGCCTCAATGTTACACATCGCGCGAGCATTCTGCTTGACAGCACCATTCACGCATGCGTGAATGGTGCTGCAACCGCAAACGCGGAACCGACATCAGGGGCAGGGACCGATGACCACCATGGCCGACCAGGCTGACCACGCCGCCGTCACGGCGAACTCCGTGACCGGGCAACCCTCCGCACCGAGCGCCACCCGCACGCCCGACGCCACCGCCACCCCGCACGCGTCCTCGACGTCGTCGGCGTCGTCGACGTCCTGCGCCTCCACCTCCACCTCCACCTCCGGCAAGCCGGCGTCCGGATCCGTCTGGCGCAACCGCCGCCTGCAGACGCTCAACCTCGGCGCGTTCGCGGCGCTGACCGGCATCGCGATCTCCGACGTCGTCTACCCGCTGCTCATCCTCGGCTTCACCGGCAAGCCGATCCTGGCCGGGCTCTTCGGCGCGATCCAGTTCACCGCCATGGTGCTCGCCTCGCTCCCGGCCGGCGCGTTCGTCGACCGCCACGACCGCCGCCACATCCTGATCACCAGCGAGCTGACCCGGGCCGTGCTGGCCACCGTCCTCGCCGTCACCCTCGCCGCCGGGCACATCTGGCTGGCCGAGATCTACCTCGTGGCCGCGGCCCTCGGCGCCTGCCAGCCCTTCAGCGGTATCAGGACCCTGGCCGTGCGCGGCGTGGTCCCGGCCGAGAAGGTCACCGCCGCCCTGACCACCCAGCAGATCTTCACCGGCGTGGCCGCCCTGATGGGCCCCGCCCTCGGCGCCGTGATGTTCACCGCCAGCCGCTCGCTGCCCTTCACCGTCATCGCCGCCGGCATGGGCGTGTCCGCCACCTGCGCCTACCTGGTCCGCTTCGACTCCCGCCCGCGCGCCGCGGCAGCCCCTGCCGCAGCCGCAGCCACTTCCGCGGCCACTTCCGCAGCCGACGAGGCCTCGCCCGCCGCAGACACCACCTCCGCACCCGACGATTCGGGCCCGCTGGCCGGCCTGCGCATCATCTGGCAGTCCGCCGTCATGCGCTCGACGATGCTGTTCATCATGATGATCAACCTCATCGGCGTCCCGCTCGACCTGGTCATCATCGTCGAAGCGCGGCACCAGGGCGTCCCGACCCGGTACCTCGGCGCCATCTTCGCCATGCTCGCCGCCGGCGGCATCATCGGCGCCCCGCTGGTCCCCCGCGTCCACGCCCTGCTGCGCCCCGGCCAGGTGCTCGCCGTCTTCGGCCTGGCGACCGCCGCGGTCATGGGCCTGCTCGCGGTGCCGTTCGGCGGATTCTGGATGGCCGGCTGCATCTTCTCGGTCGGCCTGCTGATGCCCGCCGTCCAGATCCTGGTCAACGTGCTGATCCTGCAGCAGGTCCCGGACCACCAGCGCGGCCGAGTGCTGAGCGGCGTGATGACGATCACCGGCCTCGGCATGCCGCTCGGCGCGGCCCTCGGCGGCACGCTGCTGCAGCTGCTGTCCGCCACGACCGTCCTGATCGGCGCCGCCGCCGTGGTCGGCTGCACCACCCTCGGCGCCCTCCTGCAGCGCGACCTCCGCGCCGCCCAGTGGCCCACCAGCGACGCCGACGACGCGCACGCCTAGGCCCCAGCCCCCTCACACGCGGGCCCTGTGCACCTGTGCACCCAAGCAC
>NZ_JAGSOG010000044.1 GCF_018139695.1 Actinospica durhamensis
CCCTAGGTCGCGCCGCACCCCACCGGCCCGACATTGCTGCGCACGCCGACGAGGAGACGCCCGAACCCGAGACCCACCCTTGTCTGTGGATGGATCGGGGCTCACGCCCCGATCTGAACACCAATCCAGCGTTTTACCAGCTCAAAGGGCTGTAGTACATTGATTCAGGGAAGCGGATCCGGTAGAATCTGAGAACAGAGCAGGTTCCTGCCCGGAATCTTCACCCAGACCCTCGCCTTCACCACCGGCACCACGGCGGTCGGGCTCGCCGACGACCTGAGCAAGGGGCTGGTGGACCGCTTCCGCTCGCTGCCGATGGCCCGCTCGGCGGTGCTGCTCGGCCGCACGGTCGCGGACTGGATCCAGAACCTGCTGGTCCTGGCCATCATGGCGCTGTGCGGGGTGGCGGTGGGCTGGCGCATCCACAACGGCTTCCCCAAGGCCGTGCTCGCCTTCGCGCTGTTGATGCTCTTCGCCTACGCGATGAGCTGGATCGGTGCGCTCATCGGACTTTCGGTGAGCACGCCGGAGACGGCGAACACGGCCGGGTTCATCTGGCTGTTCCCGGTCACGTTCGTCTCCAACGCCTTCGTGCCCACCACCTCGCTGCCCGGCTGGCTGCAGCCGATCGCCGAGTGGAACCCGATCTCCTCGACCGTGCTCGCGCTGCGGCAGCTGTTCGGCAATCCCACCGGGTACGCGCCGGGGGCGATCCCGGACGTGTTCCCGATGCGCGAGCCGGTGCTGGTCTCGTTCCTGTGGTCGCTGGTCATCTTGGCGGTCTTCGTCCCGCTCTCGGTACGCAAGTACCGGTCGGTCTCGGCCTGACGCAGCGGCCCGACGGAGCGGCCCGACCGAGCGGGGTGGACGAACGCCGCCGCCCGCAGCGGTGGCTGCGGGCGGCGGCGTGCGACGTGTCGGCCGTGAGGCGGGCGGCCGGGCGCGGGCTCAGCCGGTGTACGGCTCGGCGGAGAGCAGCTTGACCGCGATCGACTTGCCGTTGGGCAGTTCGTACGAGGTGCTCTCGCCGACCCGGCGGCCGTTGATCGCGGAGCCGAGCGGAGACTGCGGCGAGTAGACCTCGATCGGCGCGCCCGACTCCTCGCGCGAGCCCAGCAGGAACTCCAGCGTGTCGTCCTCGTCACCGTCGAACGCGATCTTCACCACAGTGCCGGGCGCGGCCATGCCGGACTGGGTGGGGGCGGTACCGACCTGGGCGTTCTCGAGCAGCTGGCGCAGCTGGAGGGCGCGGGCGTGCATCTTGCCCTGCTCCTCCTTGGCCGCGTGGTAACCGCCGTTCTCGCGCAGGTCGCCCTCTTCCCGGGCGGCCTCGATCTTCTTCGCGATCTCGACGCGGTACGGACCCTGGAGATACTCCAGCTCGGCCTTCAGACGGTCGTACGCATCCTGGGTCAACCAGGTAACGTTGTCGCTGGTCTGGGTCACGATGCTCCTCGTAGGGTCGGATGGCGGCAGCCAAGCCGTTGCGTGCGCGGGTTCCGTACAGTCCGGTACCCGCCGAAACTACGAGGCTACCAAGCACACCCGACAGATTCCTAGAAATCGAGGTCGTCGGCCTGTTCGCGCGAAGGCCCGCCCAAGGTCCTTCCGACAGTTCCCGCCGCGCCGCCCGGCCTGCTCAGCCGGTGCGCGGGCCGCCGCGGCCCCGCAGCCGCCGCCCGTCCCGCCTCCCGGCGCGCCCGGGGCTCAGCCCTTGACGCAGCTCGAGACCACGACCGTGTTGGGCGCGGCGGTGGTGTTGACGGTGGTCTGCACGTCCTCCTTGGACCGGCCGGCGCTGACCGGCACGTTCGCGGAGCCGACGATGTTGCCCTGGAGGTCCTCGGCGTCGAGCGTGCACTCGAGCATCTCGTCGGTGGGCTTGTCCACCTCGAAGGTCACGGTGACCGAGTCGGTGCTGGTGGTGAAGGACACGACCGTGGCCTGGACGGCAGGGTTGGCCTGGTTCCAGGCGATGTAGCCGACGACGCCGCCGAGCACGCACAGACCCACCACGCCCAAGGTGATCTTGCGGGTGCGCGACATGGCGGGCTTCACGCCGTAGCGCGCGGCGAACTCGGGGCTGGCGAAGGAGGTGGGGGCGGCGTCCTCGGGCCCGTCCACCTCCGTTTCACGGGTCACGGGCTGATCGATCGGGCTGTACTCGGTCATTTCTCGTCCCTCGGTCGTTCCGGGAAGTTTCTGCGGCCCGCTCGCGCTCTGGATTGAGGGCGCGGCGGAGCAGGCGGATGCGGTTTCTCGCGATCCACCCCGGGCGTCCGCCACTATAGAGACTCCGGCGAACGACGCGACGGCCAGGTACGAGGGAGCAGGGACCGGTGGAGGACAGGCTGAGGCTGATGGCGGTGCACGCGCATCCGGACGACGAGTCGTCCAAGGGCGCGGGCACGATGGCCAAGTACGTCGCCGAAGGTGTGGAGGTGCTCGTGGTCACCTGCACCGGCGGCGAACGGGGGGATGTGCTCAACCCCAGGTTGAAGGGCGATCCCGAGATCGAGGAGAACATTCACGAGGTGCGCCGGGCCGAGATGGAGCGGGCCCGGCAGATCCTCGGCGTACAGCAGGCGTGGCTCGGCTTCGTCGACTCCGGGTTGCCCGAGGGCGACCCGCTGCCGCCGCTGCCCGAGGGCTGTTTCGCCCTGGAGAAGGTGGAGACGGCCGCGGAGCCGCTGGTGCGCCTGATGCGCGAGTTCCGGCCGCACGTGGTCACCACCTACGACGAGAACGGCGGCTATCCGCACCCGGACCACATCCAGTGCCACCGGGTGAGCGTGGAGGCCTTCGACGCGGCGGGTGACCCGGACCGCTACCCCGGCACCGGGGCGCCCTGGCAGCCGCTCAAGCTGTACTACAACCAGACCTTCTCCCGGGCCCGGGTGCAGGCGCTGCACGCGGCCATGCTCGAGCGCACCGGCTCCTCGCCGTACGAGGGCTGGATCGAGCGCTGGGACGAGCGCGGGGACCGGATCGAGCGCGAGATCACCACCCACGTGAACTGCGCGGACTACTTCGAGGTGCGCGACCAGGCGCTGCTGGCGCACGCCACCCAGGTGGATCCGGACGGCTCCTGGTTCGCGGTGCCGATGGACCTGCAGAAGGCGGTCTGGCCGACCGAGGACTTCGAGCTCGCGCGCAGCCTGGTGGACACCGCGATCCCGGAGGACGACCTGTTCGCCGGCATCCGCTGAGGCCGGGCCGAACGAGCTGAAGCCGAACGGACTGACGGCCTGTCGGGACATCGTCCCGGCAGGCCGTCGGCGTTTCGGCGGGTGCGGCTCAGTTCGCGGCGGCGGAGTCCAGCGGGGCGTTGATGCCCGGCTCGTACACCACCGAGCTGATCTTGCCCGGGTTGGTCTGGGCCCAGGCGGTGAGCTTGTCCCGCAGCGGCGTGGTGGGCACGATCACGCGCAGCGGCACCGGCGTCTGGGCGATGGACACCTCGAGCTGGGCGAGGTTGTTGAGCAGCACCGGGGTCCAGTCCTGGCCGCCGGTCCCGACCGTGGTCAGGCCGTCGGTGTTGGACATCGCCGCGAGCTGCGCCTGGAGCTGTCCGGCGTCGTGGTTCAGGGTGGAGAGCAGCAGGCTCAGGTTCACGTTGTTGGCCTGGCTGCTGTAGGCGATGACCAGGGTGGGCACCCCGTCGCCGAGCATGTCCCAGCGCAGCAGGTTCTGCGAGGCGGCGATGTAGGCGGGGGAGTGCTGGCCGCTGAGCCAGTACGAGGCCCAGGTGGTGCTCGCGCCGAGCTGCCAGGTCGTGCCGGGGTTGGAGGCGGTGGTGTGCGGCTTGGCCACCTTCGCCGGGCCGTACCAGTAGCTGCCGGTGACCGCGACCGCGAGGACCGCGGCGACCAGGCCCACGCCGATGCCGTACAGGCCGCGGCGCGGCAGCCGGGGGCGGCGCAGCAGGTGTCCGGCCGTGCCCGAGGCCACCAGCATCAGCACCGCCCAGGCCTGCTCGGCCTTGGGGTAGTAGTAGCTGGTGGTCTTGATCGTCTCTTCCTGGTAGACCCGGAAGGCGATGATGGCCACGCCCGAGAGCACCACGGTCAGCAGCCCGGCCCACGCGGTCGGGCGGCGCCGGGCCCGGCTGGTGGCGAAGCCGATCACCACGGCCAGGATCATCACGCCGAGGGCGAGCCGGCTGAACGGGATGGTGAAGCCGATCGACTGCGCCTCGGTCCCGGCCTGCAGCCCGCCCCGGATCGCGGCGACGTACTCGCTGAGTGCGGCCGGGATCCCCACCACGGCGACGCCCACCAGCAGCTTCCAGTGCGGCAGCACGCGCTTGCGGTAGACGAACCCGGTGACCACCACGAGTATGGCGGCGAACGGGGCGAACAGCTCGTAGGTCAGGAAGATCGCCACGCACAGGGCGGCCACCAGCACGATGTGGGTGCGCGGGCCGCGCGGCGGGCGGAAGCAGAAGGCGGCCAGCACGGCCAGCAGGGCCATGCCGAGCACCTGCGGGTCCCAGGTGCACCACACCGCGCTGGTGAAGGTGGCCACCGACAGCCAGCCGCCGATCGCGGTGACCAGGAACATCCGGCGCCAGCCGGCCAGCGAGGGGCCGGCCACCCAGCGGGCGGACCAGGCGACGCAGAGCACGAAGAAGCCGTAGCCGAGGCTGACCCAGATGTTGTAGCGCTGCAGCTCGGCGGCGGAGTTGCCCGGGTTCACGTTGGAACGCAGGAAGATGTCGGCGAGCGCGTAGATGAAGTGCTGGCCGGGCGGGTAGGTCGCGAGCATGCCCGGGTCGACCATGTTCTTCGACGCGCCCTGCTTCAGGAAGGTGTAGCCGCCGACCCGGTGGATGGTGTCGAAGAGGTTGAAGTGGCGCAGCCGGTCGCCGGTTATCCCGGCGTAGGCGACCCGCGTGCCCGCGTCCGTGCCCCAGCTCGGGCCGTAGGCGATGCAGGTCGCGGCGACGAAGGCGCCGAGCAGGGCGAGGTCGCTGCCGAGCACCCGGCGCGGCCAGGTGCGCCACGGCGCTTCGGCGCCGAGCCAGAGGTACGCGGCGACCAGCAGGGTCAGGCCGGTTCCGCCCACGGCCACCGGCTGCAGGCCCCAGGGCCACAGCGAGTAGACGAGTCCGGCGGCCATGGTCAGGCTGATCACCAGCACCAGGGTGGCCATCAGGCGGTCCAGCACGGTCGAGCCGACGCGCAGCAGGCCGCCGGTGCCGAACACCACGACGAGCACCAGCAGCGGATCCGTGCCGGTCAGCTGGGTGAGCAGCGGCAGCGCCCAGGCCCCGGCGAAGAGCCCGAGGACGACCGGAAGCGGGGGGCGTCGCCGTGCGGGGCCTCGGGCAGGCTCGGTGTGCGGTGCGGCCGCCTCGGCCTGCTCCGCGGAACCCAGCGCCTGCGATCCCATCGCTACTCCCCATCCGCGCTCGTGCGCTGCCTGCAGCCGACGCCTTCGGCGGCGGCGACAGTTTAAGGCCAGAGGTTAAGGCCCGGGCAAGAATCCGAGACTACTTCACTGTGCGGGCTCGGGGAATTTTCCCCTCCCCTCCCCGGGGCGCTGGGCGGTCCGGCGGGGCTTCGCGGGCCGCACGGCAGCGGCCGGAACACGGGTGTGCCGGGTTTGTCCCACGCTGCGCGGCTCTGGGTCACGGCCGGGTCCCGGGGCGCGGGCGGAGCTTGGCCACGGCGCCCGCGCGGCTGTTAGGATCCAACCGATCTGCGTCCGCCGCCCGACCGGGCGGCGACCTTCGAAGACCCAGGGTTGACGGGTGCACAACTTTCAAGACGTTTGGCTCGTGATGCCCGTCTTCAACGAGGAGACGGTGATCTCGGACGTGGTCGCCCACGTGCTCGAGACCTTTCCCAATGTGGTGTGCGTGGACGACGGCAGCCGCGACGGTTCGGCACGCCGGATCCTCGATTCCGGCGCCCACCTGCTGCGCCACCCGATCAACCTCGGCCAGGGCGCTGCCCTGCAGACGGGGTTGAGCTACGCGCTCGCCCAGCCCGGCGCCGAGTACTTCGTCACCTTCGACGCGGACGGCCAACACCGGGTCGAGGACGTGGTGCGGATGCTGACGGTGCTGCGGGCCAAGGAGGCCGACGTGGTGCTCGGCTCCCGCTTCCTGGAGTCGGCCGTGGACGTGCCCCCGCTCAAGCGGGCGGTGCTGCGCACGGTGGCGCTCTTCAGCCGGCCCTCGCGCAAGCTGGGCCTGACCGACGCGCACAACGGCCTGCGCGCGCTGAACCGGTCGGTGGCGGAGAAGATAGACATCACCCAGGCCGGCATGGCGCACGCCTCCGAGCTGGTGGACTTCATGGCCCGCTCCGACTTGCGGGTGCGCGAGATCCCGGTGACGATCGACTACACCGAGTACTCGCTCTCGAAGGGCCAGTCGTTGCTCAACGGGATCAACATCGTGTTCGACCTCGCACTGCGCCGAAGGGGCTGAGTGCCGTGCTGATCCAAGTCCTGCTGATTCTCGCGGCGCTGCTGCTCTTCGCCCTCTTCGTGCGCCGCTCGCACACCGCGCGGCTCCAGGCGTTCAAGCGCATAGGCTTCCTGCTGTTCTGCGTCTTCGGCGTGTTCGCGGTGATCAAGCCCGACCTGATGACCTGGCTGGCCAATCGGGTCGGCGTCGGACGCGGCACCGACCTGCTGCTGTACATGCTGGTGGTCGTGTTCGCGTTCTTCTCGCTCAACACCTACCTGCGCTTCAAGGACACCGAGCGGCGGCTGACGAAGCTGGCCCGGGCCATGGCGATCCGCGACGCGGTCGCCCCGGCGCGGGCGCTGGAGCTCGAGTCCGAGCCGGACGAGCAGGCTGTGGACGGGCACGCGCTGGACGAGCAGCAGGACGCGCTCGCCCGCTGACCTCGGCCGAGCCCGACCGGCTCGAGCGGGCGGTGGCGTTGCGCCCCGCCCGCGTCCTCGGCTGCCGAGGCGGCCCGGCCCTACGGCTGCGGGGACTCCGAGGTCGAGGCGGCGTAGCGCACCAGGCGGCGGAAGAGCGCCGGGTTGTGCTGGCGCAGCGCCGTGGGCGCGAGGGTGAGCGCGTGCAGCCGCACGGCGCGGTGGCGGCGGGCGACGAGCGCGGCCTTGTGCCAGCCGATCCGGTCCATCTGCCGCGCGGTCGCGGTGAAGAAGCGGCGCGACTCGTCAAACCGGGAGCCGTCCACCGCGGCCAGCGAGGACTCGCTGGCCGAGTGCCGGCGGTAGCGGAAGGCCGGGACCGAGTCGGCGAGCAGCTCCTCGCCCTTCTCCACCAGCTCGATGATCACCGCGAGGTCCTGGACCACGCGCAGATCCTCGCGGAAGCCGCGGGAGGCCGCGATCGCCTCGGTGCGCCAGCACAGCGAAGGGAAGTAGAGCCAGTTGCCGCGCAGCAGACTCGCGGCCAGCTCCTCGCCGGAGAGCACCGCCGTGCCGCCCTCGCGCAGCAGCTCCTTCGGGGCGTAGAGTCGGCGCTTGATCGTGTCGGCCAGGCCCATGACCGGCGCGCCGTGCTCGTCGATCACCTCGACGCCGGGCTGGATCAGGCCCACGCCGGGCCGGGTGCGCTCGAGTTCGCGCACCCGCGCCACGTAGTTCGGCATCAGCTGGTCGTCGCAGCCGATCATCACAAGGCGCTCGCGCCGGGCCAGGCCGAGGCACTTCTGGAAGTTCCCGGACACGCCCAGGTTGACCGGGTTGCGCAGGTAGGTCACCCGCTCGTCGCCGAGCCCGGCGAACCACTCAGGCACCCCGGCCGCCTCGCCGTCGTCGACCACGGTCAGGTGCCAGTCCTGGTCGGTCTGCGTCAGTACGCTGTGGACCGACTCCTGCATCAGCGCGACGTCGCCGTAGTAGGGCATCAGGATGTCGATGCCCGGCGACGCGGTGGTTCCGGCCATGGCCGCTCCAGCCTCTCAGCTCGCTGCGTTCACTACGCCGACGGGACCCGCGCGAGGTGCTCGCGCAGCGTTTCGTACCAGTCCGGCATCGGCCCGAGTCCGGCCTCGGCCCAGCGCTCGTGCCCGAGCACGCTGTAGGCCGGGCGCGGGGCGGGCCGGGGGAAGCGGTTGCTGGTGGTCGGCCGCACCCGCTCCGGGTCAAGGCCGGTCAGCTCGAAGGCGGCCCGGGCCAGCCCGCACCAGGTCGTCTCGCCCGAGCAGGTGCCGTGGTAGACCCCGGCCGGGGCGGTGCCCGCGTGCGCGGCGTCGGCCAGTTCGATCAGCCGCCGGCCGAGCGCCAGCGTCGAGGTCGGCTGCCCGCGCTGGTCGTCGACCACGTCCAGGTGCTCGCGCTGGGTGGCCGCGTTCAGGATGGTGGCCACGAAGTTCTTGCCGTACGGCCCGTAGAGCCACGCCGTGCGCACCACGTAGCCGGTCTCCGGCAGCAGCTCGAGCACGGCCTGCTCGCCGAGCAGCTTGGTCCGGCCGTACGCGTTGAGCGGCGCGGTCGGCTCGTCCTCGCGGATCGGCGCGGTCGCGTCGCCCGGGAAGACGTAGTCGGTGGACAGGTGCAGCAGCTTCGCCCCGGTGCCGGCGCAGGCCTCGGCCAGGTGGCGCACGGCCGTGCCGTTGACCGCGGCGGCCTCGGCCTCCCGCGTCTCGGCGCCGTCCACGTCGGTCCAGGCGGAGGCGTTGAAGACGACCTCGTGGCCGGCCACCGCGTCCTTGACCGCCCCGGCGTCGGTGAGGTCGAGCTCCGCGCGGCCCAGGGCCACCGGCTCGCGGCCGGCCGCGAGCAGCAGTTCGGTCAGTTCGCGGCCGAGTTGGCCGCGGGCGCCCACGATCAGCGGCCGGAGTACGGGCTGGGCGTCGGTCACAGCGCGGCCTTCGCCTTCAGCGGCTCCCACCAGGCGCGGTTGTCCTGGTACCAGGCGACCGTGGCGGCTAGCCCGTCGGCGAACTCGACCTGCGGGCGGTAGCCGAGCTCCTGCGAGATCTTGGAGATGTCCAGTGAGTAGCGCCGGTCGTGGCCCTTGCGGTCCTCGACGTAGTCCACGTACGTCCAGTCCCGGCCGGTCGCGGTCAGCAGCAGCTCGGTGAGCTCCTTGTTCGTGGTCTCGACGCCGCCGCCGATGTTGTAGACCTCCCCGGCCCGGCCCTTGGTCAGCGCCAGGTGGATGCCGCGGCAGTGGTCGGACACGTGCAGCCAGTCGCGTACGTTGCCGCCGTCGCCGTAGAGCGGGACGTGCCTGCCGTCCATCAGATTGGTGATGAACAGCGGGATGACCTTCTCCGGGAAGTGGTGGTGCCCGTAGTTGTTGGAACAGCGGGTGACCACCGTGTCCATCCCGTGGGTGCGGTGGGCCGCGAGCACCAGCAGGTCGGAGCCGGCCTTGGCGGCCGAGTACGGCGAGTTCGGGTTGATCGGCCACTGCTCGGTCCACGAGCCCTCGTCGATCGAGCCGTAGACCTCGTCCGTGGACACGTGCAGGAACCGCCCGATGCGGTGCCGGCGCGCGGCGTCGAGCAGCGTCTGGGTGCCCAGGACGTTCGTGGTGACGAAGTCGGTCGCGCCCAGGATCGAGCGGTCCACGTGCGACTCGGCCGCGAAGTGCACGATCGCGTCGTGGCCCGGGAGCACCTCGTCGAGCAGCGCGGCGTCGTTGATGTCGCCCTGCACGAAGGAGAAGCCCGGGTGCGAGCGCACCGGATCCAGGTTGGCCGGGTTGCCCGAGTAGGTCAGCTTGTCGTATACGGTCACGGTGTCGCCCGCCCCGGCCGAGCCGGGCAGCCGTTCGCTGAGCAGGGCTCGGACGTACTCGGAGCCGATGAATCCGGCGCCGCCGGTGACCAGGATCTTCATGGCGGACATGCTATCCGGTGCCCCCCGGGGCGAGAAAAGCCCGGACTCGAGCTGAATAACGAAACGGCGACTATTTCTGTGAGTGAGTCTCAACTCGAAGACCTTCCTTGGTGCCGGAAGGCGGGACACGATAGCCTCGCCGATGAATCCGTGCCACGCGGCGAGGGCCGGACCGGTAAGGGCGGATGGGAATACAGCGATCGTGCGTGAAGAAGCCTTGTCGGCGACACGTCCAGACCGCTTCAGCCGCGACGTGGTCGTCATCGGCGGCTGCGGTCATGTCGGACTGCCGTTGGCCATCGCGCTCGCAGCGCGAGGTGCCTCGGTGGCGGTCTACGACATCAGTGAGCAAGCGGTAGCGACGGTCAATTCAGGAAGGCTCCCGTTCGCCGAACCCGGCGCGGCGGAGCCGTTGGCCGAGGCGGTGGCGTCTGGACGCCTGGTAGCAAGTACGGATCCGGAGCTGGTCTCCACCGCGGAGCACGTGG
This sequence comes from Actinospica durhamensis, assembly GCF_018139695.1. Classification (GTDB taxonomy): domain Bacteria; phylum Actinomycetota; class Actinomycetes; order Streptomycetales; family Catenulisporaceae; genus Actinospica; species Actinospica durhamensis. The sequence goes on from NZ_JAGSOG010000044.1 coordinate 10,272, forward strand.
TGGTGGTCATCGGAACTCCGGTGGACGAATATCTGAACCCGGACCAGACGGCCATTCCGGAGGCCGTCGGTGCGTCCATCGCGCACTTCCGCGAGGGACAGCTGGTGGTGCTTCGCTCCACCGTGTTCCCCGGGGTGACCGCGCTGGTGGAGAAGACCTTCGCCGAGCACGGGGTGGCGGTGGACACGGCGTTCTGCCCGGAGCGGATCGCCGAGGGCAAGGCCATGACGGAGCTTTTCGAGCTCCCGCAGATCGTGGCCGGGCGCACCGTGCGCGCCACCGAGCGCGCCTCCCGGCTGTTCCGGCTGCTGACCGAGCAGATCGTGCCGGTCACGCCGGAGGAGGCGGAGTTCGCCAAGCTGTTCACCAACGTCTGGCGGTACATCAAGTTCGCCGCGGCGAACCAGTTCTACATGATGGCCAACGACCACGGAGTCGACTTCGAGCGGGTCAGGCACGCCATCACGCATGACTATCCGCGGGCCAGGGACATGCCGGGCGCCGGCTTCGCAGCCGGTCCCTGCCTGTTCAAGGACACCATGCAGCTGACCGCGGTCACGGCGAACAACTTCGCCCTCGGAGTGAGCGCGATGCAGGTCAACGAGGGTCTGCCGCTGTACGTGGCGAACCGGCTCGAGCGCGCCTACGACCTGCAGGACGTGACCGTGGGCATCCTCGGCATGGCGTTCAAGGGTGACAGCGACGACATCAGGTCCTCGCTCGCCTACAAGCTCAAGCGGGTCCTCGCGTTCAAGGCAGGCGCGGTGATCTGCACCGATCCGCACGTCACGGTCGACCGTACGCTGCGCCCGCTGGAGGAGGTCCTCGACCGTGCGGATGTGTTGGTCATCGCGGCGCCCCACACCGAGTACCGTGGTCTGCGCGTCGACAAACCGGTCGTCGACCTCTGGAACCTGCTCGGCAACGGCGTACGTATATGAGCACTGAAGTGGTGGGCATGCGCGAGTCCGCGACCCTGTCGCGCCCGGCGCGCCTGACCCCCGACCTCCCCGGGCCGCGGGTCTCCATCGTCATCCCGGCCTACCGGGAGGCGGAGAACATCGTGCCCGCACTCGACCGCATCTTCGAGGGCGTCGTACTGCCCGCCGAGGTGCTGGTCGTGGTGGACAGCCCGGACGACTCCACCGTCGCGGCGGTGGAGGACTACCGGCGGCGCGAGCCCCGGCTGCGCTGGCTGCACAACACCTACGGGCGCGGCCCGGCCAACGCCATCCGCTTCGGCATCGACTCGGCCGCGGCCGGGGTCGCCGTGGTGACCATGGCCGACGGCTGCGACGACCCGCAGCAGATCGACGACCTGGTGCGGCTGGTGGAGCGGGGCGTGGCTGTGGCCGCGGCCTCCCGCTACATGCCGGGCGGCGCGCAGGTGGGCGGACCGCTGTTCAAGGGCCTGCTCTCCTCGCTGGCCGGGCGCTCGCTGCGGGTGTTCGCGCGGATCGGCACCCGGGACGCGACGAACTCGTTCAAGGCCTACTCGACCGAGTTCGTGCGGCTGGTCGGCATCGAGAGCCGGGCCGGATTCGAGATCGGGATCGAGCTGACCGCGAAGGCGCGCCGGGCCAGGCTGCCGGTCGCCGAGATCCCCACCATCTGGCTCGACCGCCGCGCCGGCGAGTCCAACTTCCGCCTGGCCAAGTGGATCCCGAAGTACCTGCGCTGGTACGTCTTCGCGTTCGGCCGTCCGTTGACGCTGAGTGCGCTGTCGGCCCGCGTTCACCCGGACGAGGAAAAGGAATAGCACGTGCAGAAGGTTCTGGTCAGCGGCTCCGCCGGATTCATCGGCGGCTACGTCGTCGAGGAACTCCTCCGACGGGGCTATGCCGTGTCAGGGATCGACAACTATTCGAAGTACGGCAGGGTGGTCAAGTCCTACGACTCCCACCCGGACTACCACTTCACCGAGGGGGACGTGCGTGACACGGCCCTGATGACGGAGTTGTTGGCCGACTGCGACCACTTCGTCGCCGGCGCCGCGCTCATCGGCGGTATCTCCTACTTCCACGCCTACGCCTACGACCTGCTGGCCAACAACGAGCGGATCATCGCCTCGTCCTGCGACGCCGCGATCGCCGCGCGCCGGGCCGGCTCGCCGCTCTCGAAGGTCACCTACCTCTCCTCCTCGATGGTGTTCGAGTCCACCGAGTCCTGGCCGAGCGTGGAGGGCGACGAGCGCCGCGTGCCGCCGCCGCTGTCCTCCTACGGCTTCCAGAAGCTCGCGGTGGAGTACTTCGCCCGGGCCGCCTGGGACCAGTACAAGCTCCCTTACACCATCGTGCGCCCGTTCAACTGCGTCGGCATCGGCGAGTCGCGCGCCCTGGGCGACGAGGAGATCCTCTCCGGCAACGTCAAGCTGGCGATGTCGCACGTGGTGCCCGACCTGGTCCAGAAGGTCCTCAAGGGCCAGGACCCGCTGCACATCCTCGGCACCGGCGAGCAGATCCGCCACTACACCTACGGCGGCGACCTCGCCCGCGGCATCGTGACCGCGATGGAGCACCCGGACGCGCTGGGCGAGGACTTCAACCTCTCCACCCCGGTCGGCCACTCGGTCACCGAGCTGGCCGAGGTGATCTGGCGCAAGATCAAGGGCGACGCCCCGCTGGCCTTCACGCACGACGAGGCCTTCGAGTACGACGTGCAGCGCCGCGTGCCGTCCACCGAGAAGGCCAAGCGGGTCCTCGGCTTCGAGGCCGACACCCCGCTCGAGGTGATGCTGGACGAGGTCATCCCGTGGATCACCGAGGCCGTGGAGAACGGCACCCTGTAGGACTCGGGCAAGCAGGCAGCGCGAACGCGCCGCGGTTCCTAACGGACCGCGGCGCGTTCGTCGTCGAGGGCGGGCGCGGTGGGGGCGACGGGCCCGGCGCCGGCGCCGCGGGTGTGCAGCCAGGCGTCCACCGCCATGACGACCATGGTCACGAAGGGGCCGATGACGGCGGCGGCGGCCGTGGTGACCAGCAGCCGGTCGCCGGTCAGGAAGACCGGGACGGTCACGGCCACGCCGACGCACCAGGCGATCAGGACCACGAAGTGGCGCTCGAGCGCCAGCAGCGTCGACTGGATGATCATCGCGACCATGACGCAGCCGGTGCCGAGGGTGAGCAGGGCCAGGTAGCTTCCGGGCAGCACGTCGTGGGCCCGCATGATGTTCTTGAGCACCCAGGGGCCGACCAGCCAGGCGCAGGCCGCGGCGAACAGGGCCACCCCCGCGCACAGCGAGGTCAGCACCCGGGTCCTGGCCCGTACCTCGGCGTAGCGGCGGTGTACGGCGGCCGCGGTCAGCCGGGGCAGCAGCGGCGCCTGCAGCGGCACCAGGATCAGGATCCCGAGCCGGGTCAGGCCCACCGCCGAGTTCACCGCGGCGGCCTTGTTCGCCATCTGCGTGGTCACGTGCGCGCCACTGTCGTAGCGCGCGGCCACCAGCAGCGGGATCGCGTTGTAGAGCAGCTGGTTCGCCAGCGACGCCGCGGTCAGCAGCGACAGCCGCGCCCCGCCGCGCTCCGGCTCGGCCGCGATGTCCGCCGCGTCACCGGGTTCGGCCGCGGCCGGGGCGCCCGCGGAGAACTCCACCTCGATGCCGGCCGGCACCTCGGCCCGCTCCAGCGCCCGCGCCTGCTCCTCGCGCGCGTACGCGCTGGCCGCGTCGTAGCCGTCGCGCCCGGACCAGCGCGGCGCCAGCACGCCGAAGACGGCGGCCAGCGTCGGGCCGCCGAGCGCGAACACCAGTCCGTAGAGCCAGACCGAGCTCCAGCCGAGCACCAGCACGACGACGGCCGGGATCAGCCGGGTCAGGCCCTCCACGATCAGCGTGCCGGAGAAGAGCGGATAGTCGCGGCGGCCGGTGAGCACGCCGCGGATCGGGAAGATCGCCAGGCCGCCGATCAGGCCGATCAGCAGCTCGCCGAACAGCACCCAGTTGTGGCCGAGCGAGCGGGAGACCAGCACCGGCGAGAGCAGGCAGGTGGCCAGCATCGTCCCGCCGATGAGCCACGCGGCGTGCCGGGACTGGCGCGCCACCACCGGCGCGGGGTCCTGGCCGAGCGCGGCGGCCTTCGTCACCTGCCGGGCCATCTCCTGCTCGGACCCGGCCATCATCCCGGTGACGATCGTGGCCAGCAGGAAGTTGAGCCCGGACAGGGCCAGGACGGCCTGCGAGCCCTCCTGCGTCTTCGGGAAGCTGGCGTTGATGATGGCCAGGAACGCCGAGCCCGCCGCGCCGGACAGCCCGAGGCCGATGGCGAGCGTCACGGAGGGGCGCCGGATCAGCGCGTACAGGCTGCGCGGGCTCAGTCTCATAGCCGGGCCATCCTAGGCCCTGGGCGCGACACAGATCCAGGCGGGAGCGTGCGGGCCCGATACCCTTGCGCCGTGACCCAGTCCCCGCACTCCGCCGAGCCCGCGACGCTCGCCGCCGTCGTCACCGCGTACCACCCGGACAAGCGCCTCGCCGCGGTGATCGACGCCGCGCTGGCCAGCTGCGCCGCGGTGATCGTGGCCGACAACACCCCCGAGGGCTCCCCGTCCCTGGCGGACGAACTCGACGACCCGCGCGTGCTGGTGCTGCGCTCCGGGCACAACCGGGGTCTGGCCGGCGCGCTGAACCTGGGCCTGGACCACCTGCCGGCCGACGCCGAGGCCGTGCTGTTCCTGGACCAGGACTCGGTGCTCCCGGCCGAACTCGTCACCGGGCTGCTCGCGCACCTGCAGGACCCGGCGATCGGGGTGGTCGGCCCCACCCCCGTGGACGCGGAGACCGGCGGGCGCTACGAGCGCGGTGCCGAGCGGCACGAGACTTTGGACGACCGGCCCAGCATCATCACCTCCGGCATGCTGGTGCGCCGCGCCTGCCTGGACACGGTGGGCCGCTTCCGCGAGGACTTCTTCGTGGACTGCGTCGACACCGACTTCTGCCTGCGGGTGCGCCGCAGCGGCAGCCGGGTGGTGCGTGACGCCGCGCTGGTGCTGCCGCACTCCATCGGCTCCGGCCGGGACCACCGCGTCGGCCCGCTGACCGTGCGGGTGCTGCACTACCCGGCCTGGCGCCACTACTGGATCGCGCGCAACGGCCTCGTGCTCAGCCGCGAGTTCGCCGGCGAGCGCTCCTTCGTGCTGACCAACGCGCTGTTCACGGCGCGCTGGCTGGTGGTGACCGCGCTGTTCGACGAGCGGCGCCGGTCCAGCGTGCCGGCCGTGCTCCAGGGCCTGGCGCACGGACTGACCGGCCGGGTCTCGCGCCGGCGGCTGCCGGCCGGGGCCGAGTACGCCGGCTGAGGCCTCGCGACCGCGTCGCCGTGGCCGCGCCGTCGCGCTGCAGCCTTTTCGAAACGAAGCTGCGACGGGACTGTCACAGAGGCGTCAGCGGCCGTTCGGGCGCGCTGGGGAAGGCCGCTAGGCTGGGCGGGTGCAGATCACCGCGATCGTAACGGCCTATCATCCGGACGCGTTGCTGCGGGGCGTGGTCGAGTCCGCGCTGGCCGTGTGCGACGCGGTCGTCGTGGTGGACAACACCCCGCGCGCCGACGGCGCCGAGGCGGCCGATCCGCTCGGCGGCCTGGTGGACCCGCGGGTGACCGTGTTCGGCGACGGCGGCAACCTCGGTCTGGCGGCGGCGCTGAATCTGGGCATCAGCGCGCTCTCGGACAAGACCGAGGCCGTGCTGCTGCTTGACCAGGACTCGGTGCTCCCGGACGGGCTGATCGAGTCGCTGGCGAAGGACCTGGACGACCCGAGCATCGGCATCGTCGGCCCGAGCCCGGTGGACGCGGCCACCGGCAAGCACTACGAGACCCTGGCCGGGCGCCACCAGCAGATCGACGACCGCGACCTGGTGATCACCTCGGGCATGCTGATCCGCCGCGAGGCCCTGGCCAAGGTGCCCGGCGGCTTCCGCGAGGACTTCTTCGTGGACTACGTGGACGTCGACTTCTGCCTGCGCGCCCGGCGCAACGGCGTGCGCATCGTGCGCGACATGTCGCTGGAGATGCCGCACTCGATCGGCGACGTGCGCACCCACCACTTCCTCGGCAAGCAGGTGCGGGTGGGGCACCAGGCCGAGTGGCGGCACTACTGGAACACCCGCAACGGCACCATCCTGATTCGCGAGCACGTGCGCCGCAATCCGGTGTGGGCCGTGACGAACGCGCTGTTCCTGGCCCGTTGGTTCGTCTTCATCGTGCTGTTCGAGCCGAAGCGGGTGAGCCACGGCAGCGCGTTCCTGCGCGGCTTCGCCGACGGACTCACCGGCAAGCTCAACCGGCGGTTCATCCCGAAGGGCGCCGAGTACCGCGGTTAGGCGGTGTCCGGTTCCGGCGGCTCGTGCCAGACGTCGTCGCGGTCGGCCGGGCCCTGGACCTGCGCGGCGAGCACGGCGCCGAGGTCCCGGACGTAGGCGAGCCTGGCCCGCAGCTCGGCCGGACTGTCACAGTCCTCGTACGTGTGATTCGGATGCGTGCCCTGCATCCGGGCCGTGTCCCAGGTGATCCGCACCCGCCACGGCGCCCGCACCCTGATCCGGCAGCGCAGCCGCCGGCCCGCGCCGCCGTGGTGGTAGGCGTCGGCGTGCACGGGGCCGCTCAGGCTTCTGCGCCACTGCTCGCCCAGCGGATGGCTCGGCAGCACCCCGCCGGGATCGCCGACCGTGATCGTCAGCAGCCGGTGCGCGGGGTCGAACTCGGTGTGCAGGAACAGATGCGTGCCGATCGGATGGTCGTTGATCAGCAGCCAGGCGGCCTGCGCGTAAGCGAGCCGGGCGACCCGGGATCCGGCCCACCGGATCTCCCAGCGCTCGGCCGCCGCGCCCACCGCCTCGGCCAACGCGGACGCGCCGCGGGCATCGTCGTCGAACTCTTCGATCAACCGGTACGCGTCCGCGGGCGGCGCGCAATCGGCGGCGTCGGAGTCGGCGGGCCGCACGAGCCGTACCCGTTTTTGTCCGGACTGCGCGGCGGGGGGCGTCCCGATCGCGGTGGTGGCGGTCCGCAGAACACGGTCGTTACACATGGGTGCAATCCTGCGACGGTCGCATGCCTTCGCCTTCCTGGGAAATCCGAGCCCCCACAGCGTCGCCGATAACGCACGGTGCCAACAGTGCCACGGTGGGTAAGGCGCGGCGGTAGACTGCTCCCGGCGGTCTGGATACGTGTGCTCACTGTTCGGATCGTGGAAGGACCCCTCCTGTGCCACGCAACGCGCCACCGGATCACCTGCCCACCGAAGTGCGGGACCGCTCCGACGTCGCCCGGGCCTGCTCGGACTGGGACGTCGGCCGGCTGTTCCGGCTCGTGAACAACCTGACGGACGGACCGCACCGGTTCACCGCCTCGCACATCGCCCGCCGCTGCGGCCTCTCGCCCAGCCGGGTCGCCGAGTACATGAAGGGGGAACACCGCGTCGCCTCGGCGGCCGTGGTGCTGCGCGTCGCCGACGGGCTCGGCATCCCGCGCGAGCGCTTCGAACTCGACCGCCGCGCCCAGCCGGCCGAACCGCCGTGCGCCAGACGCGAGGGCCCGGGGGAGTTCCGGCGCCGGGCCATGCTGGTCGGCGGCCTGGCCGCGACCCTGCCCGTGCTCAACCTGGACGAACTGGTCCGCCTCGCCGCCGCCCTCGACGACGCCCGGCGCTACATGGACGGACCGGTGTCCGAGTACTTCCATCGGCAGCTCGACGCCTGCGCGCGGTCGGACGGCGCGGCCGGACCGAGCCGGACCCTGCCGTCCGTCCTCGGCATCATCGCCGCCGTCGAGAGCGGCGCCCGGCAGGCCAAGGCGAAGGCGCGGCGCGAACTGCTGGGCGTGGCCGCGCGGGCCGGGGAACTGGCCGCGTGGCTCTACCGCGACCTCGGCGAGCTGGTCTCCACCGCGCACTGGCACGAGCGGGCGACGGAGTGGGCGCAGGAGTGCGGCGACGCCGCGATGCAGGGCTACCTGCTGCTCAAGCGGAGCCAGGCGGCCTGGGACGAGCGCGACGGCGCGCGCATGCTCGCCTTCGCCGAGGCGGCGCAGCACCGGTGCCGGCGGCTGCCGCGGCGGGTGCTGGCCGAGGTGACGCAGCAACAGGCGCGGGCGTTGGCCATGACCGGCGCGTCGTACGCGGCGGTGGCGCGGAAGCTGGATCAGGCCCATGCGATCCTCGGCCGGGTCCCGGACGGTCCGGGCGGCGAGGACGGGTCCGGCCTGTCGGCGCACTACTCGCCCGCGCTGCTCGAACTGCAGTCGGCGATCTGCCAGGTCGAGGCCGGCCGCCCCGAGCTCGCGATCGAGATCTACCGCGCCCGCCTCGACTCCGGCCGCTTCTCCCGGCGGGACCAGGCGTACTTCTCGGTCCTGATGGCGCAGGCGCTCGCCGCCGCCGGAGAGCCGGACGAGGCGGCCAGGCTCGGCCGCGGCGCGCTCGAGGTCGCCGTGGCCACCCGCTCCACCCGGACCCTGGGCGAACTCGGCCGGCTGACCCATCAGCTCCAGGCCTGGCGGGAGTGCTCAGCTGTGCAAGGGCTCTGCGACGCCCTCGGCTGAGCCGGCCTCGGCCGGCGCCGCGAGCCACCGCGCGACGTGCTCGACGACCTGCCGCTGCCAGGCCCGCGTACGCGGATCCAGGTAGCCCGGGTCGTCGGGTACGGCGATGCCGTGCTGCGCGCCCTCGATCTCCAGCAACTGTGCGCGGGCACCGAGGCGCGCGGCCAGGGCGCGCGAGCTGCCCACCGGGATGAAGGTGTCGCCGGTGCCGTGCACGATCAACACCGGCCCGCGCACCCGGTCAAGCGCCTCGTCCGGCCGCAGGTGGAACACCTCGTTGAGCAGTGGGCGGCCGAGCTTGAAGGTGGGGCTGTGCGCCAGGAATCCGCGCGCCGCCAGTTCGGCCCCGGCCTCCTCGTCGATCTGGCCGTCCGCCCAGTACGGCTTGTCGTCGACGAAGCGCTTGCGGTAGTTCAGCAGGGGATTGATCAAGACCAGCCGCTGCACCGCGCCGTCCGCCGTGGCCACCACCGTGTAGTACGCGCTGATCCCGCCGCTGAAGCTGGCCGCCAGCAGATGCGCCGCGACCGCGCCGGTCTCCTGCCGCGCCGCGCGTACCGCCGCGCCGATGTCGCCGAGCACGCCGGCGAGGGTGAGCTCCTCCTGCCGCCCCTCGCTCGCCCCGTGCCCGCGCAGGTCGAAGCGCAGCGAGGCGATCCCGGCCGCCGCGAGCCCGTCGGCGAGCCGGGTGAAGAAGCCGCCCTCGTCCCGGGTCACCCCGCCGCCGTGCACGAACACGGTCACCGCCCGCGCCGGGCCGGCCGGCCGGACCAGCGTCCCGCGCAGCCGGAGCCCGTCCGGTGACCGGAACTCCGTGTCCTGTATGGCGACCACGCCACCAGCCTAGCCCCGGACGCAACCGGTCTCAGAGTGCTGAGAGGTAGACCCAGGCGCCGCCCTCGCGGACGAACTCGCTGTTCTCCCGCATGATCTGCTCCGGGCCGCCCCAGTCGCGGTAGTGGGCGCGGAACTCCACCGTCCCCTCGGTGTGGAAGGGCCCGCCGCCGGTGGTCCCGAGCACCTCCAGGCGCGTCCACCGGGTGGCCGGGTCGAGCTCGAGGTGGCGTGGGCGGGTGCTGGGGTGCCAGGTCCGTTCGAGGTACCCCACGTCGCCCAGTGCGAAGGCGCTGTACCTCGAACGCATCAGGGTCTCGGCGCTTGCTGCCTGCGCGTGTCCCTCGTGCAGCGGACCGCAGCAGGCGGCGTACGCCCGGCCGGAGCAGCAGGGGCACTCCACCGGGGGAGCGGACCTGGTGGCGGCCTTGTTGGCGGACTTGGCGGCGGGAGTGCTTCGACGGGCCATGGTCCGATTCTCCCGCCTTATGCCGGCGCCCGGCCGCACGGGCCGTGGCGTAAGGCCCAGGGCCGCGGGCTAGACTCTCGGACCATGCGCGGAATCATCCTTGCGGGCGGCACCGGCTCGCGGCTGTGGCCCATCACCAAAGCCATCTCGAAGCAGCTGATGCCCGTCTTCGACAAGCCGATGATCTACTATCCGCTGTCCACGCTCGTGATGGCGGGGATCCGGGACATCCTGATCATCACCACCCCGGAGGACCAGTCCGCGTTCCAGCGGCTGCTCGGGGACGGCTCGCAGTTCGGGATAAACCTCGAGTACACCGTCCAGCCGCGGCCGGAGGGACTCGCCCAGGCCTTCGTGCTCGGCGCCGACTTCATCGGCTCCGACACGGTCGCGCTCGTGCTCGGCGACAACATCTTCCACGGCGTCGGGCTCGGCTCGCAGCTGCGCGCGAACGCCGAGATCAAGGGCGGGCGGGTGTTCGCCTACCCGGTGGCCAACCCGACCGAGTACGGCGTGGTCGAGTTCGACGACGCCGGCCGGGCCGTGTCCATCGAGGAGAAGCCGGCCAAGCCCAAGTCCCGCTTCGCCGTGCCGGGCCTGTACTTCTACGACAACACCGTGGTCGAGGTCGCCCGCGACCTCAAGCCCAGCGCCCGCGGCGAGCTCGAGATCACCGCCGTCAACGACCACTACCTCCAGGCCGGCAAGCTCAACGTCACGGTGCTCGACCGCGGCACCGCCTGGCTGGACACCGGCACCTTCGTCTCCCTGGTCCAGGCCTCCGAGTTCGTGCGCGTGATCGAGGAGCGCCAGGGCCTGAAGATCGGCTGTGTCGAGGAGGTCGCCTGGCGCTGCGGGTTCCTCAGCGACGACCAGCTGCGCGAACTCGCCCAGCCGCTGCTCAAGAGCGGCTACGGGCACTACCTGCTGAACCTGCTGGACGCCGAGGGCAAGGAGAAGTCGCAGTGAAGGTCACCCCGCTCTCGATCGAGGGAGCCTGGAAGATCATCCCGGTCCAGCACGGCGATCCGCGCGGGCTGTTCATGGAGTGGTACCGGCACGACGTGCTCGCCGAGGCCGTCGGGCACCCGCTGCACCTGGCCCAGGGCAACCTCTCGGTCTCCGCGAAGGACGTGGTGCGCGGCATCCACTTCGCCGACGTCCCGCCGTCCCAGGCCAAGTACGTCTCCTGCGTGCGCGGCGCGGTCCTCGACGTCATCGTGGACCTGCGGGTGGGCTCGGACAGCTTCGGCTCCTGGGAGTTCGTCCGCCTCGACGACGAGGAGCGGCACTCGGTCTACCTGTCCGAGGGCCTCGGCCACGGCTTCGTGGCGCTGACCGACGACGCGACGCTGCACTACTGCGTCTCGGCCACCTACAACCCCACCGCCGAGCACAGCGTGCACCCGCTGGACCCGGACCTCGGCATCGAGTGGCCCACCGACACCCCGCTGCTGTCCGCGCGCGACGACGCCGCGCCCAGCCTGGCCGAAGCCGTCAAGACGGGGCTGCTGCCGAGCTACGCCGAGTGCGTTGCCTACACTGCCTCATTGTCCGGATGATTTCTCAGTATCGAGGGGAGCCGTTCCTATGATGGAGATGGCCCTGAGTCTCGACCCGAACCAGGTCTCCCCCGGCCTGCTCGGGTTCATCATCGTGTGCATCCTGGGCGTGGCCGTCTGGCTGCTGTGCCGCAACATGGGCAAGCGCCTGATCAGGTTGGACGCCGAGCGCGAGGTCGAGCAGGAGGTCGCCGAGACGGGCGAGGCGATCCCGGCGCAGAACCGGCGCTGAGCGACCCGCCGCGGGCCGTCCCCGTGCGCCGCGCCCATGGGTGACAATGGCTCCATGGGTCGAGTCACGGACGTGTCGGTGCTGCGCGGCGTCACGGTCACCCGCGACGGACGCTCCGTGGAGGTCACGGGCACCCGGCTGCGCGCCCTGCTCGTGCTGCTCGCGCTCACGCCCGGCCAGGTGCGCCGGGCGGAGTACCTGGCCGACCAGCTGTGGAACGGCGAACCGCCCAGTGCCAACGCACTCCAGGCCCTGATATCCAGGCTGCGCCGCGTGCTCGGCCCGGAGACCCTGCCGTCCCGGCCCACCGGCTACCTGCTCGACGTGGACCCGGCCGCGGTGGACCTGTCCCGGTTCGAGCGCCTGGCCGAGCTCGCCACCCCCGCCGCCGCCCGCGAGGCCCTCGCGCTGGCCGGGCTCGAGCCGCTGGCCGAGTTCGTCGACGTCCCCGACCTGGCCGGGCTCGCCCGCGTCATCGAGACCGAGTGCGCCCGCCTCGGCGCGCTGGCCGCCCGCGCGCTGGAGTCCGCCGTCCCCGTCGTGCCCACCGCCGCGCGCGGCCGGCTGTCCGTGGCGCACCGGCTGATCGGCCGGGACGCGGTGCTCTCCGAGATCCACGACCGGCTCGGGCGCACCCGGCTGCTCACCCTCACCGGCGCCGGCGGATCCGGCAAGACCTCCCTGGCCAAGGCCGTCGCCTCCACCCACGGCGCGGTGCACATCGCCGAACTCGCCCCGGTCACCGCGCAGGCCGTGGACGCCGAGGTGTTCGCGGCCGTCGGCGGCCGCGAGACGGTGCTGACCGACCGGGCCAGGCGGGCCGAGACCCGGGACGAGCGGGCCCGCCTGGTCGACGCGCTCGGCGACCGGGCCGCGCTGCTGGTGCTGGACAACTGCGAGCACGTGATCGACGCCGCGGCCGGCCTGGCCGAGTCCATCCTGGCCGCCTGCCCCCGGGTGACGATCCTGGCCACCAGCCGCGAGCCGCTCGGCGTGCCGGGCGAGCAGCGGCTGCCGGTGGCGCCGCTCGAGGTGCCCCCGACGGGCTCCGCGATGGACCGGCTCGCCGGCTACTCGGCGATGCAGCTGCTGCTCGAGCGCGGCCGCGCGGTGCGCCCCGAGCTCGGCGCGCAGGGGGAGGATGGGGCGGCGCTGGCCGAGATCTGCCGCCGGCTCGACGGCATACCGCTCGCCCTGGAACTCGCCGCCGCGCGGTTCAACGTGCTCACGCCCCGTCAGGTGGCCGGCCGGCTCGACGACCGCTTCCGGCTGCTGACCACCGGCGCCCGCACCGCGCTGCCGCGGCAGCAGACCCTGCGCGCGGTGGTGGACTGGAGCTGGGACCTGCTGGACGGGGCCGAGCGCGACCTGCTCGCGGTCTGCGGGGTCTTCGCGGGCGGAGCGGCCTTGGCGGACCTGGAGGGGGTCGCCGGTCTGGACGCCGTGGACGTGCTGGACCTGATCGACCGGCTGGTGTCCAAGTCACTGGTGCTGGCCGAGGCCGTGCGCACGCCGGACGGCGGGGACGGCGGTATGCGCTACCGGCTGCTCGAGACCATCCGCGAATACGCCCTCGAACGCCTCGAGGAGCGCGGCGAGCTGGACGCGGTGCGCGCCCGGCACTCCCGCTTCTTCGCCGACCTGGCCTTCGAGGCGGACGGCGAGCTGCGCCAGGCCGGACAGGTGCGCTGGATCGCACGGCTCGACGACGCCGAGGACAACCTGCGCACCGCGCTGGACTGGGCCGTGGAGCACGGGGAGGCCGCCGTGGCGCTGCGGCTGTGCTACGGCGTGAGCTGGTACGGCATGATCCGCGGCAAGCAGTTCGACCGCGCGCGCACCCCGGACGTGCTCGCCCTGGCCGAGCGCAGCCGGCTCGAGCCCGGCCCCGAATACATGCGTGTCCTGACATTCAACGCCCTCTACTCGTTCGAGCGCGGCGCTCCTCCGGTGGAGGCGGCCGCGCAGCTGCGCGAGGCCCTGGAGCTCGGCCGGCGGATCGGCTGGCGCGACGCGCTCGCCTCGCTGGTGGAGGTGATCTCGGCGCTGTTCACCGAGCCGACGCAGGTGGAGGCGGCCTTCAGGCGCGAGGCCGAGCGGCTCGAGGCCCGCGGCGAGGAGTGGAGCCTGGCCGCGGTCCGGATGTTCCACGCGAAGGTGCGGGTGGACGAGTCCGAGGTGGCCGAGCGGCTGACCGCGCAGGCCCGCGCGGTGTTCGAGCGGCTCGGCGACCAGTGGGGGATCGCCAACTGCGGCCAGACCCAGGTGATGCTGCACAGCCAGCGCGGCGACCACCGCGGCGCGCTGGCCGCGATCGAGGCGGCGCTCCCGGCCGCCCGCGCCCTCGGCGCGATCAGCGACGAGGTCGTGCTGCTGGTCATGGCCTCCAACGAGTACGCCAGCCTGGGCGAGCAGGACCAGTCCGAGGCCGCCCTTGACCGGGCCGGGGAGATCTCCGAGGTGCACCCCGAGGGCCGGGCCAACCTGCACCTGCTCACCGCCCGCTCGGTCCGGGCCCGGCTGCGCGGGGACCTGGAGGCGGCCGAGTACTGGCTGGACGAGATGGTCAAGGCCGCGGGCAACACCTTCATCGGCCCGGTCCAGGCCCTGCTGCGCACCGAGCAGGCCTGGCTCGCGCTCGCCCGCGGCGAGGTGGAGCCGGCCGGGCGCCTGGCCGACGAGTCCTTCGCCCACTCCATCGGCTTCCACTACGACCGCCCCGACGTGGCCGCCGCGATCGAGGTCAAGGCCGCGGTCGAACTCGCCCTGGGCGACCCGCGCCGGGCCGCCTGGCTGCACGGCCTGTTCGCCGCGGTGCGCGGCCGGCGGCTGCCGCTGAGCGCCACCCCCGACCTGGCCCGCACCGCGGAGGCCGCGGTGGCCGCGATCGGCGCGCAGGAGTACGAGGCCTGCTTCGCCGAGGGGGCCGCGATCGAGCCCGGCGCCGTGGTCGAGACCTGCAAGGAGGTCTTCGGCCACGAGGGCGAGGTCGGGGCCGACTGGGGGGCGCCGGGCGCCGCCCACGGCGCGGGTCCGCGGGCCGAGGAGGCTTCCGCGCCCTCCCCGGCCCGCGGCCGTGTCGATCAGCCTGCTCAGATGTGACGGTTGTAGGCGCGCAGGCCCAGCGGGGCGAACACCACGCTCATCCCGACCGCCCAGGCCAGCGTGACCCAGACCGCGTTGCCCACGGTGAACTGCCCGCCGACCATCAGGGCCCTGGCCGCGTCGGCGGCCGTGGTGAGCGGGTTGACCTTGGCGAAGGCCTGCAGCCAGCCCGGCATGGTGCCCACCGAGGTGAAGATGGACGAGCAGAACATCAGCGGGAACAGCGCGATCTGCAGCACGCCCTGCACCGCCTGCGGGCTTCGCACCACGGTGCCGACGTACAGGCTCAGCCAGGACACGCCGAAGCCGAGCGCCAGCAGCAGGCCGATCCCGCCGAAGAAGTCCACCGGACCGGTGTGCACCCGGAAGCCGAGCAGCACCGCGACCACGAGCGTGATCAGGCTGGCCAGCAGCAGCCGCAGCACGCTGGAGACCAGGTGGGCGGTGAGGACCGAGACCCGCGCGATCGGCAGCGAGCGGAACCGGTCCATCAGGCCCTTGTCGAAGTCGGAGTTGAGCTTGATGCCCACGCCGATCGAGCCGAACGAGAGCATCTGCACGAAGATGCCGGGGATCAGGTACTCGATGTAGTTCCCGCCCACGCTGTGCTTGAGCCCGCCACCGAACACATAAGTGAACATCACTGTCATGATGATCGGGAAGAAGGTGACGTCGAGCAGTTCCTCCGGCGTCGCCTTCGTCGAGAGCAGATTCCGGCGGATCAGCGCACCGGTGTGGCGCAGTGTGTCGCGCAGCCCGGTGCGCTCGCTCAGGTTGGCCGGTGCCAGGGTGCTTGCCGCGGTCATCGGGCCGCCTCCACCTTCGTCGTCTGGGTCGGAACCTCGTCGGCCGGCTCATCGGCCGGCTTCCCGGCCGACTTGTTCGCGGTCAGCGCCAGGAACACCTCGTCCAGGGACGCCGTCACGGTGCTGATGTCGGCGATCGCTATGTCCGCGGCCGCCACCGCCTTGAGCAGCCTGGCCACCTGGTCGTCCTCGGCGACCGGTCCGCCGACCGTCCCCGGCGCGACATCCTCCACCACCCCGAGCACGCTCTGCAGCACGGTGCGCAGCTCGGGCAGGTCCGCCAGGACGACCGGGCGCAGCCGGATGCTGCGGCCGGCGATCTTCACCTTCAGCTCGTCGGCGGTGCCCCGCGCGATGAACCGGCCCTTGTCCATCACCGCGATGTCCTGGGCCAGCGCCTCGGCCTCCTCCATGTACTGCGTGGTCAGCAGCACGGTGGTGCCGGTGGAGGACAGGTCCCGCACGATCTCCCACAAGTCGTTGCGCCGGGCCGGGTCAAGACCCGTGGTCGGCTCGTCCAGGAACAGCACCCGCGGCCGCCCCACCAGTGACGCGGCCAGGTCCAGCCGCCGGCGCATACCGCCGGAGTACTGCTTGGCCGTCTTCTTCGCGTCCTCGTCCAGGCCGAAGGTCTCGAGCAGCTCGAGCGCCCGCGCCTTGGCCTGCTTGGCCGGCAGGTCGAGCAGCCGGCCGATCATGTAGACGTTCTCGTAGCCGCTGAGCGACTCATCCACGGCCGCGAACTGGCCGGTCAGGCCGATCACCCGGCGCACGGCCTGGGCGTGGGCCACGACGTCGAGACCGGCCACCCGGGCCGTGCCCCCGTCCGGCCGCAGCAGCGTGGAAAGCATGCGTACGATCGTGGTCTTGCCCGCCCCGTTGGGTCCGAGCAGGCCGAAGACCGAGCCGGCGGGCACGGCCAGGTCGACGTGGTCCACCGCGGTCTGCTCGCCGAACTTCTTCACCAGGCCCTCGACCTGGACCGCGAGCTGCCCGGATCCGTTCTGTATCTCCATGACGGCCACTGTGCCGTCAGGGACTGACACCGCGCTGACGCCGCTGACTCCGGCTGACGTCAGGCTGACGCCCGCGGCCCGCCGGCCGGGCCGGCGGGCGGATCAGGCCTGGTCGCGGGCCGGTCAGCCGACGCTGTCAGCGGACTCGGCCACGCTGCTGCGCACCGGCGTGCCGCGCTCCACGGTGCGGCTGACCGTGCACAGCCGGTCGTGCGAGAGCTTGACCGCGCGCGGCAGGATCGCCCGCGCCTTGTCGCCCTCCTCGCCCTCCGGGAACGCCACGTGGAAGGTCGCGGACAGGTTCTCCATCCGGCTGCCCTCCTCGTCGTTCACCTTGTCGCCCTGTACGGCCACCTCGAACCGCAGCGGCTCGGTGTGCCGGGTGGTGGCCACGTCGGCGTCGATCGCGGTGCACCCGCCGATCGCGGCCAGCAGCAGTTCGACCGGGGTGAACCCGTCCCCGTCGCCGGAGCCGAACTCGATCCGCCCGCCGCGGGAGTTGACCGCCACATAGCGGCCGGATCCGACCCGTTCGACCGTCACAGTACGCAAGGTGTCGCTCATGCCCGCTAGCCTAGGACGTCGTGGCGCTCCTCACCTCCCCGCCGGCCTGGCTGGCAGACGCGGTGCTCTACCAGATCTATCCGCAGTCCTTCGCCGACTCGAACGGCGACGGCGTCGGCGACCTGCCCGGGCTGCGCGCCAGACTCGACTATCTGAGCGAGCTGGGTGTCAACACGGTCTGGCTCAGCCCCCTGTTCGCCTCCCCCTTCTTCGACGCCGGCTACGACGTCTCCGACTACCTGCGCGTCGCCCCGCGCTACGGCACCGAACAGGACCTGGTCGAGCTGGTCCGCGAGGCCGGGCAGCGCGGCATCAGGGTGCTGCTCGACCTGGTGGCCGGGCACACCTCGGATCAGCACCCGTGGTTCCGGGCGAGTGCGGGCCTGGGCGCGGCGGACCCCGACGACACGCCGGAGCACGCCGCCGACCGCTACATCTGGTCCGAGGCCGCCGAACCGCCGGGACCGGCCTGGGTCCGCTCGCCCGGCACCCGCTCCGGCTACTTCCTGCCCAACTTCTACGCCGTCCAGCCCGCCCTGAACTTCGGCTACGCCCGCACCGACCCGGCCGAGCCCTGGCGTCAGCCGGTCGACGCGCCGGGACCGCGGGCGAACCGCGCGGCACTGCGCGAGATCATGGCCTACTGGTTCGAGCGCGGCGTCGCCGGATTCCGCGTCGACATGGCGTCCTCGCTGGTCAAGGACGACCCCGGCCGGGTCGAGACGGCCCGGCTGTGGGGCGAGATGCGTGCCTGGCTGGACGAGGCGTATCCCGACAAGGTCCTGATCTCAGAGTGGGGCGACCCGAAGGCCTCGGTCCCCGCGGGCTTCCACGCCGACTTCTTCCTGCACTTCGTCGGCCGCCCGCTGCGCTCCTTGTGGGGCAACGCGCAGGGCAGCCACGACCCCGAGTGGGACACCGAGGCTTGCTACTTCGCCCCGGAGGGCGAGGGCGGCCTCGGCGAGTTCCTGGCCGCGTGGCAGGAGGCCGACACGGCGATCGACGGCAACGGCCACATCGCCCTGCCGACCGCCAACCACGACTTCTCCCGGCTCACCTGCGGCACCCGCACCCGGCACATGGTGGCGCCGGCGTTCGCCTTCCTGCTCACCTGGCCCACGCTGCCGGTGATCTACTTCGGCGACGAGATCGGCATGCGCTACCTGCCCGGCCTGCCGGACAAGGAGGGCAGCCAGCTGGGCACCCAGGCGCGCCAGGGTTCGAGGACGCCGATGCAGTGGGCTGAGTCCGAGCCGAACGCCGGGTTCTCGGCCGCCCCGGCCGAACTGCTCTACCTGCCCCTCGATCCCGCGTCGGACCGTCCCACCGCGGCCGAGCAGGAGGCGGACCCGCGCTCGCTGCTCAACCGGGTGAGGGAGCTGATCCGCCTGCGCGCCGCGCATCCCGAACTCGGCACCGGCGGCATCGTGCGCCTGGTGCACGCCGGATACCCCGGCGTATTCGTGCGCGGCGAGCGGTACGTGGTCGTGGTGAACCCGAGCGCGCGGCCGCAGACGTGGGCGCTGCCCGGCGACCTGTGCGTCCACGGCCCGGTGCTCGCCCGCGGCGTCGAGGTCGAGGGCGTGGGCGTGCGGGCCGAGCCGTTCGGCTACGGCGTCTTCGAGCTCGAAGGGGGACCGCCGGGGCGGCGGGCCGATGGCTGAGCGCAAGAACATCCTGCTGCGTCTGGACCCGGCCGTGCACGACGCCCTCGCCCGCTGGGCCGGCGACGAGTTGCGCAGCACGACCGCCCAGATCGAGCTGGTGCTGCGCCGCGCTCTGGCCGACGCCGGGCGCCTGCCGTCCAACGTGGGCGGCCTCCCGCGCCGCGGCCGTCCGCCCAAGGCCGAGCCCGGGTCCGAAGCCGGGCCCGAGGCGGCCGGGGCCGTCGCCGAGGGCTCCGTCCCCACGCCCGCCCCGCCGTCCGTCAACGAACATTGACCCCCCTCCAGTAAAGTGATATCACTTAATTCGTGAGTGAGATCGGCACGTCCACACCCGTCCCGTCCTCGGCCCCCGCGGTCGAGGTGGACGGGCTGACCAAGCGTTTCGGCGCCCGCACCGCGTTCGAGGACGTCTCCTTCGCCGTCCAGTACGGCGAGGTGTTCGGCTTCCTCGGCCCCAACGGCGCCGGCAAGACGACCACCGTGCGCACGCTCGGCACGCTGCTCGAGCCGACCTCGGGCCGGGCCACCGTCGCCGGTCTCGAGCTGCGCCCGGACAACGGCGTCGAGATCCGCCGGCGTATCGCCGTCATGCCCGAGGCGCCCGGCCTCTACCTGCGCCTGAGCGTGGCCGAGAACCTCGAGTTCTTCGCCGGGCTCTACGAGCTCGACGACCGGCGGGCCCGGATCGAGCGGGCGCTGCGGGCGGTGAACCTGACCGACCGCGCCGACGAGCTGTGCCGGACGCTCTCGAAGGGCCTGCGCCAGCGCGTCGGGCTGGCCCGCGCTCTGCTGAGCGACCCGCGGGTGCTCTTCCTGGACGAGCCGACCTCGGGCCTTGACCCGGTCGCCGCCCGCGAGGTGCACGACCTGATCGAGACCCTGCGCAGCCGCGGCGTGACCATCTTCCTGACCACGCACCGGCTGGCCGAGGCGGAGCGGCTGTGCGACCGGGTGGCCATCATGAACACCACGCTGCGCCTGATTGGAAGCCCCGCCGAGCTGCGCGACCGGCTGTTCAGCAAGTCCGTCGAACTGCGCGTGCGCGAGCCGCTGCCCGACCCCGAGCGCGTGCTCGGCGCGCTTCCCGGCGTGGAGAGCTGGAGCGCGGGGCCGGACGCGGCCGGGACCTACCTGCTCGCCGTCGCCGACCCGGACCAGGCCGCGTCCGCCGTGGCCCGCGCCGTCGTGGACGCCGGAGCCGACCTGCTCGCGCTCACCCCGTCCCGCCACTCGCTCGAGGACGTCTACCTCCAGCTGATCGACACCGATGTGGAGGCGAGCTCGCGATGACCTCGACGACGCCGATGAGGCTCAGCCATACCCGTATCCGGGCGATCGTGCGCAAGGAGCTGCGCGACTACCGGCGCAACCGCTTCGTCACCTCCAGCATGGGCGTCATGCCGCTGCTGTTCGTGGTGCTGCCGATCATCGACATCTTCAAGCTCGGCTCCGGAGCCTCCGGGCCGAAGCTGGACAACGTGATCGGCCTCGCGCTGCTGTACCTGCTGCTGATCCCCGCGCTGGTGCCGGCCGTGGTCGCGGCGTACTCGGTGGTCGGGGAGCGGGAACAGGGCACGCTCGAGCCGGTGCTGACCACACCGGTGCGCCGGGAGGAGTTCCTGCTCGGCAAGGCGCTGGCAGCCTTCCTGCCGACGCTCGCGATCGCCTACCTGATGTTCGGCATCTTCCTCGCGGTGGTGGGCCTTTTCGCGCACCAGGAGGTGGTCACGGACGTGTTCAAGACCTCCCGGATCCTGCCGCAGGTGCTGTTCACGCCGCTGCTCGCGGGCTGGTCGATCTGGGCCGGCATCGCGATCTCCTCCAGGGTCAGCGACGTGCGCGTGGCCCAGCAGCTGGGCACCCTGGTCAGCCTCCCGCCGCTGGCCGTCACCTCGCTGATGGGCTTCGGCGTCATCCGGCCCACCGTCGGGCTCGGGCTCGTGCTCGGCGCGGCGCTGCTGGTGATCGACATCGGCGCCTGGCGGGTGGTGTCCATGCTCTTCGACCGCGAGCGCATGATCAGCGGCATCAAGGCGTAAGGCGGCTGCGACGCCTCGGGCGAGCCGGCTGAGCCGGACTGAGCCCGACTGAGTCCGGCTCAGCCCGGCTCGCCCGGGGCGACGTAGCGGGCGTTGCGATCCACCGTCAGGTAGATCGAGTTCGCCACCGGCCTGCGCATCTCCTCGGCGATGTGTCCGATCAGCCCGGCGCACCGGGCCAGCAGCACGGTGGCCCGCAGCAGTTCGGGCGGCAGCCCCAGGTCCGCCAGCGCGGCCCCGCTCACCCCGGCGCCGTTGAGCGGCAGCCGCTTGCCGAGCACCTGCTCGTGCACCCGCCCGATCGCCTCGAACAGGGCGAGGTGTGTGCCGTAGGTCCCGGCCTCGTGCGCGATGCCGATCAGCCGCGGCGTACGCGGATCGCCGACCTTGTGCACCGGATGCCCGAGTCCCGGCACGAACCGGCCGGCCGCCCCGCAGTCGGTCACCGCGCGCAACGCGAGCGCGTCCCAGGCCGCCTCGTCCTCGATCGCGGGCAGTCCGTCGGGCGTGTCCGCCGCGTCCGCGAGCACGTCACCGAGGAACCGGCCGGTGTCCTCGGTCACCCCGAGGAACCGCGAGCCCCCGCCGAGCAGGCCCGCGGCCACCGCCCCCTGCACCGCGTCGGGCGCGCTGAGGTAGGTGAGGCGTGCGGCGATGGCGGTGGGGGTGAATCCGTGGTCGGCCAGACCAATGAGTACGGCCTCGAACACGCGCGTCTCACCGGGTGTCGGCTGCCGCTGCGTCAGCAGCCAGAAGGCGAGCTCCCCGAACGAGACCCGCCCCATCAGGTCGTGCGCCAGATCCTGCCCGAGCAGGCTGATGCTGTCGGCGTCCGAGGTGCCCAGCGATGTCGGGAACGTGGTCACGACTGCTCCTTCGTCTCGAAGCCCAGCCACGCGCGGATCTCGTCTCCGTGCTCGTCCAACCCGGGCGGCGCATTCGTATACCTGGCGGGCGTGGCCGAGAGCGAGATCGGGTTGCGTACCGTCGGCACGTCCCCGGCCAGCACGACCGGCTCGAGGCCGAGCTCCTCGGCGAGCTGTACCCCGCCGCGTACGTCGTTGATGGGCCCGCACGGCACGCCCGCGTCCGAGAGCACCCGGAACCAGTCCTGCGCCGAACGGGTGGCCAGCCGCTCGAGCAGCAGGGGTCGAAGCTGCTCGCGGTTGTCGTTGCGCTGCCCGACGCTGGAGAAGCGCGCGTCCTCGGCGAGCTCCGGCAGGTCCAGCGCCGCGACCAGCTTGCGGAACTGTCCGTCGTTGCCCGCGGCGACGATGAGCGATCCCTCACCGGTCGGCAGCGGCTCGTACGGGAACAGGCTCAGGTGCGCGTTGCCCATCCGCTGCGGTACGACGCCGCCCGCGACGTAGGCGGAGGTCTGGTTGACCAGCGCCGACAGGGCGGTGGAGAGCAGGTTCGTCTCCACGTGCTGACCCGCGCCGGTCTGCGAGCGGTGGTGCAGCGCGGCGAGGATGCCGATGGCCGAGTGCAGCCCGGTCATGACGTCGAACACGGATATGCCCGCGCGGTACGGCGGCCCGTCCGCCGACCCGGTCAGGCTCATCAGCCCGGACATGCCCTGCACGAGCAGGTCGTAGCCCGGCAGCGAAGCGCCGCCGGCGGTCCCGAACCCGCTGATGGAGCAGTAGACGCAGCCGGGATTGAGGGCACTGACGGCCTCGTAGCCGAGCCCGAACCGGTCGAGCCCGCCCGGCTTGAAGTTGTGGATGAACACGTCCGCCCGCGCGGCCAGCTCCCGCGCCACCGGCAGGTCGGCCTCGGCGGACAGGTCGAGCACGATCGAGCGCTTGTTGCGGTTGACGGACAGGTAGTAGGTCCCGGTGCTCCCGCGCCGCGGCGGGACCCAGTGCCGCGTGTCGTCCCCGGCCGGGCTCTCCACCTTGATCACGTCCGCGCCGAGGTCGGCCAGCAGCATCGTCGCGTAGGGCCCGGCGAGCACCCGGGAGAAGTCGGCGACCAGGATGCCGGAGAGCGGGCCCGAGCCGGGCGGCGAAGTCTCCATCAGACGCTCCTTAGGCCTCAGGTCCGCTGGGATCGGTCGGCTGAGCGGGCACGTCGGACTGCGGATCACGCTCACGACCGCCATACGGACAACTGTCCGAAACTCTCGTCCGCGTGCCGTGAGTTGTCAAGCCCTGGTCGGGGCGAGGGAGCGCGGCCTGGTTTTCTAGGCCAACTCCGCCTGCGGCCGGGAGCGCCACAGCGCCCATTCGGCCGAGACCTCGCCCGCGGTGTGCAGCAGCTTCGGCAGGTGCTCGCCGGTCAGCCGCTCCAGGCTGGTCTCCGCGGCGTGCACGGTGACGTTCATGGCCGCGCGCACCCGGCCGTCCCCGTCGCGCACCGGCACGGCCACCGAGCGCACGCCCGGGGCCAGCTCCTCGTCGGCCAGGGCCCAGCCGCGGGCCCGCACGGCGCGCAGCTCGGCCTCGATCCCGGCCCGGTCGTGCCCCCAGTCCCGCTCGGCGGCGCGGCCGGAGGCGGGGGGCAGGCCGGCCCGGCTCGGCTCGGCCAGGGTCGCGGCCAGCTCGTCCGGGCCGAGCGCGGCGAGCAGCACCTTGCCCTGCGAGGTGCGCAGCGCCGGAAAGCGCGTCCCGACCTGGACCCGCAGCGCGATGATCTTCGGCACGGACACCCGCGCGACGTAGACGATGTCCGAGCCGTCGAGCTGGCTCATCGAGGAGGACTCACCGGTCTGGCGGACCAGGTCCTCCAGGTGCGGGCGGGCGATCTCCCACAGCCCCTGGGACCCGACGTAGGCCATGCCGAGCCTGAGCACGCGCGGGGTGAGCCGGAAGCCGCCCGCGTCGGCCCGGACGTAGCCGAGCTCCTCGAGCGTGAGCAGCAGGCGGCGGGCGGTGGGCCGGGCCAGGCCCGCGGCGGCGGCCACCTCGCTGAGCGACATCTGCGGACGGTTCTCGTCGAAACAGGCCAGCACGTCGAGGCCGCGGGCCAGTGCTTCGACGAAGTCGGGGCCGGTGCCTCGTCGCGTCATCGGGGTTCACGCACGCTTTCTGGTTCTGGCCGGGGGGACGGGCTCGGTCCTGGGGTGCCCGCGGGGCGGGCCCAAGCCTATTGACAGCGTGCCCCTGGCGGAGCAAGGTTCCGATAGCGCCGTCCTGCGGACACTTGTCCGCCACTTGTCGGCGGGAAGGAGGGCCGCGTTCCGTGGCGAAACTCGTGGCTATTCTGGCCACCACGCACCATCCGTTCTACTACCGCACCAGCCGGCTGCCGACCGCCGAGGCGCCGCCGTTCGCGGCCGAGTGGGTGCGCAAGGTCGCCGCCTACCGGGAGACGCTGACCCGGATGCGCCCGGACGTGCTGGTCATGGTCGGCTCCGACCACTTCCACCAGCTCTGGCTCGACAACATGCCGCAGTTCCTGGTGGGCAAGGCGCCCTTCTACGACGCCAACTACTACAACGAGGAGCGCGAGTTCGGGCTGCCGCGGCTGCTGCTCAAGGGCCACGAGGAGCTCTCCGCGCACATTCTGCGGGCCGGGCTGGACGAGGGGTTCGACCTCGCGTTCTCCAACGAGCTGCGGGTGGACCACTCGATCACCTGCCCGATCCTGACCGTCCGGCCGGACAACGACCTGCCGGTGGTCCCGATCTACACCAACATCTTCGCCCCGCCGCTGCCCCGGCCGGAGCGCTTCGTCGCGCTCGGACGCACCCTGCGCACGCTGATCGACTCCTGGCCGAGCTCACTGCGCGTGGCCGTCATCGGCACCGGCCACCTCTCGCTCGAACTCGGCGGCCCGCGCCAGTTCGGCCCGCACGGCCCCGACCCCGAGTTCGACGCGCGCGCGGTGGAGTGGATCGCCAACGGGGACATCGACGGATGCCTGGCCGAGGTCACCCTGGACAGCCTGCACGCGCCCGGCAACGCCACGCACGGATTCATGGACTTCATGCTGATGATGGGCGTGGCCGGCTACGCCAAGGCGGACTACGCCGACCATCTCGACCTGTTCCACACCATGGAGGCCTACTTCACCTGGTATCCGAACGGAGTCGACGCGTGAGCAGGTATCTGGTCGACAAGTTCCTCTACACGATCGACCGCGACCCCGGCCTCGTCGAGCGCTACCGCGAGGACCCGGGCGGCACGGTCGAGTGGTGGGAGCGCGAGCAGGCCGGGCGCATCCTCAACTGCCCGGTCGACGAGGCGACCACCTGGCTGGCCTTCACCGACGAGGAGCGCGCCGCCCTCGCCGCGCACGACCACGTCGCGCTGTTCGGGCTCGGCGCGCACCCGTTCCTGACCCTCACGCTCTGGATCGCGATGTTCGAACGCGACTTCCCCGAGCCGCTCGGGATGCAGCGGGACTACGCGGCGCGGCTGAGCCACCTCGGCCTGCCCTATCCCGACATCAGCACATGAACATCGCCTCTCCCCGGCTCCAAGCGGTCGCGGCCGAGCCCACCCCGTAACCGTCCCCGACCCGACCCTTCCCTCAACGACGAGGTGTGGCATGAACGAATCCGACACGCGTCCCGACTTCGCGTCCGGACGGCCGGTCGTCTTGCGCGGCGCGACCATCCTCACCATGGACCGGGCCGGGGTGATCGACGGCGGCGACCTGCTGGTGGTCGGCGACCGGATCGCCGCGATCGGGCACGGCCTTTCGGTACCTGACGGCACGGCGGAGATCGACGCCGCCGGCGGGATCCTGATGCCCGGCATGATCGACACGCACCGGCACATGTGGCAGACCGCGCTACGCGGGCTCGGCGCCGACTGGACGCTCACCCAGTACTTCGTGTTCTACTACCTGACCTGGGGCAAGATCTTCCGCCCGGAGGACATCCACGCGGGCAACGCGCTGGCCGCGGTCGAGGCCGTGGACGCCGGGGTGACCACCACGCTGGACTGGTCGCACGGGCTGCAGACCGTCGGCCACGGCGAGGCGGCCGTGGACGCGCTCAGGTCGGCGCCCGGCCGGTACGTCCTGGCCTACGGCAACCTGCTCGGCGCCCCGTGGGAGTGGACGCGCGACGCCGACTTCCGCGCCTTCGTCGAGCACCTGGCCCACTCCGCCGACGAGAAGCTCAGGCTCCAGCTCGCCTTCGACGTCACCGCCGACCCGGCGTTTCCGGAGCGGGCCGCCTTCGAGGCCGCGCGCGAGCTCGGCCTGCGGGTGAGTACGCACGCTGGCGTATGGGGTGCGACCAACGACGCGAGCATCCAGCTCATGTGGGACCACGGCTGCATGACCCCGGACGTCACCTACGTCCACGCCGCGAGCCTGAGCGACGACTCCTACCAGCGCATCGCCGCGTCCGGCGGCACCGTCTCGGTCTCCACCGAGAGCGAGCAGAGCGCCGGACAGGGCTACCCGCCCACCTGGCAGCTGCGCAAGCACGGCATACCGGTGTCGCTGTCCATGGACACCAGCGTGTGGTGGAGCGGCGACCTGTTCTCGGCGATGCGGGCCACGCTCTCCGCCGACCGCTCCCGCGAACACCTCGAGGCGCACGCACGCGGCGAGACCGTCGTGCACAACCGGCTGCGGGCCGAGGAGGTCGCGCACTGGGCCACGATCGGCGGCGCCCGGGCGCTCGGCCTTGACACCACGCTCGGCAGCCTGGTCGAGGGCAAGAAGGCCGACATCGTGCTGATCAAGAACGACGCCTCGCCCGCCATGTACCCGCTGCTGCACCCCTACGGCAGCCTCGTCTTCCAGGCCGGCCGCGGCGACGTGCACACCGTGCTGGTCGACGGACAGGTCGTCAAGTACGCGCACCGGCTGCTCGGCACGGACCTCGACGCCGCGAAGGCCGAGGTGGCCCGCACCGTCGAGTACGCGATGGACACGATGGGACCGGACGCCTGGAAGGAGAGCGTGACCCCGGCGCTGCCCGCCGACGAGCGCGTGCCGAATCCGTACACGTACACCGACTACGACGGCGGCGAGGACCGGCACCGCGCCCAGTCCTGAGGATGCGCCGGCGCTGCGGTCGGCATCCGCCGCAGCGCCTCGTCGGGCTTCCGGCCGGCCTTGGCCGCGGCGCGGCTTCCAGGTCGAACCGGTCCAGTGGCAGCGGCATCATCAGCACCCGCATGCCGTCGCGGGCGCAGCACAGGTGCGCGTCGAAGTACTGCTCCATCTAGGCGACCGGGTCCCCGGCGAATTCACCCGCGGCCACGAGCGTCACCCTGGCGGCGCCGCCCGCGCGCACGGGGGCCTTCGCCACAGACGCATCTGACGTGCCGTCTTGTCCGGCCGGACGCACGGTGAATGAGATGATCAGCGGGTGAGCAGCCACCTGCACCCCGTCCGGCGCACTCGGAAAAGTTGAGCCGAACCGTGGACGAAGCCGTCTCCATCATCCTGCTGATCGTCGTACTGGCCTTCGCGGTGGCGCGTCCGCACGGCTGGCCCGAGGCCGCGGCCGCCGTGCCCGCGGCCCTGATCGTCATCGCGATCGGGGCGGTCTCGCCGAGCCAGGCCGGCTCGGAGCTGTCCGCGCTCGCGCCCACGGTCGGGTTCCTCGCCGCGGTGCTCGTGCTCGCGCAGCTGTGCGCGGACGAGGGCCTGTTCGCGGCGGCCGGTGCGGAGATGTCCCGGCTCGCGCACGTGGACGACGGCAAGGGCGGCGGCCGGGTCAGCGCGGTGCGGCTGCTCACGGCCGTGTTCGCGGTCGCGTCGCTGACCACCGCCGTGCTGAGCCTGGACGCGACGGTGGTGCTGCTCACGCCGGTGGTGCTGGTGACGGCCCGACAGGTCGGGGTGCGCCGGGAGCCGCCCGTCTACGCCTGCGCGCACCTGTCCAACTCGGCGTCGCTGCTGCTGCCGGTCTCCAACCTGACCAACCTGCTGGCCTTCGCCGCCAGCGGGCTCACCTTCAGCCGCTTCGCCGCGCTGATGGCGCTGCCGTGGCTGGTCTCGATCGGGCTCGAATACCTGATCTTCCGTCGGTTCTTCGCCTCCGACCTCGCTGCCGAGCCCACCCCGTCCGGCCCGCCCGAGCAGGTCGAGATGCCCGTGTTCACGCTCGTCGTCGTCATCGCCACGCTGTGCGGGTTCGCGGTGACCTCGCTGGCCGGGATCAACCCGGCCTGGGCCGCGCTCGGCGGCGTGATCGTGCTCGCGACCCGGGCGCTGGCGCAGCGCCGCTCGACGCCGAAGGAGCTGGTGATCGCGGCCGGCCCGCTGTTCTGCCTGTTCGTGCTCGCCCTCGGCGTGGTGGTCAAGGCGGTCACGGTCAACGGACTCGGCACGGCCGTGCACAACCTGATGCCGCAGAACACCGACTTCGCCGCGCTGGCCGCGTACGCCGTGGCCGGCGCGGTGCTGGCGAACGTCGTCAACAACCTCCCGGCCGTGCTCATCCTGCTCCCGGTGGCCGGCGCCGTCGGCCCGGGCGCGGTGCTCGCGGTGCTGCTCGGGGTGAACCTCGGCCCGAACCTCACCTACGTCGGCTCACTCGCCACCCTGCTGTGGCGCCGCGTCCTGGGCACCCACGACATCCAGGTCGACCTCGGCCGGTTCACCCGCCTCGGGCTGCTCGCCGTCCCGGCGACCCTGATCGGGGCCACGGTCGTGCTCTGGGGCGCCCTCGAGGTCATCGGCCCCTGACAAGGGCCGGGATCATCGCGGTACGCTGCGGCGGCAGATCCGAGGTAACAGGCACGAGGCAAGAAGGAGGCTGGACATGGTGGTTCAGTCGGTGACCGCGGGGCTCGAGAAGATCCGGGAGGAGCTGGCCGAGCTCTACCGTGACCTCCATCAGCACCCTGAACTCTCGCTCCAGGAGACGCGCACCGCCGGGCTGCTCGCCTGGCGGCTGCGCGAGGCCGGGTTCGACGAGGTGCTCGAGCAGGTCGGCGGGACCGGCGTGGTCGGCGTGCTGCGCAACGGAGACGGCCCGACGGTCATGCTCAGGGCCGACTTCGACGCGCTGCCGGTGCGGGAGAACACCGGCCTGCCCTACGCGAGCGACGTGCGCGCCGTGGACCACGAGGGCCACGAGGTGCCGGTGATGCACGCGTGCGGGCACGACATGCACGCCACCGCGCTGGTCGGCGCCGCGCATCTGCTGGCCGCGGCGCGCGAGTCCTGGAGCGGGACGCTGCTCGCGGTCTTCCAGCCGGCCGAGGAACTCGCCCGCGGTGCCCGCGACATGGTCGAGGACGGCCTTTTCGAGCGCTTGCCCAAGCCCGCGACCGTGCTCGGCCAGCACGTCGCGCCGCTGCCCGCGGGCTTCATCGGGCACGGCAGCGGCCCGATCATGGCCG
The DNA here is from genome assembly GCF_018139695.1 of Actinospica durhamensis. Taxonomy (GTDB): domain Bacteria; phylum Actinomycetota; class Actinomycetes; order Streptomycetales; family Catenulisporaceae; genus Actinospica; species Actinospica durhamensis. The sequence continues at coordinate 39,361 of NZ_JAGSOG010000044.1, forward strand.
CCTCAGACCACGTGAAGGTCACCCTGTTCGGCCGCGGCGGCCACGGCTCCCGGCCCGAGGCCGCGGTGGACCCGGTGCTGATGGCCGCGAACGTGGTCACCCGGCTGCAGGGCATCGTCGCGCGCGAGGTCCCCCCGGCCGAGGCCGCGGTGGTGACGGTCGGGCGGCTGCAGGCGGGCACGAAGGACAACATCATCCCCGACACCGCCGAACTCGGCATCAACATGCGCTCCTACACGCCGCAGGTCAGGGACCTGGTCCGGGCCGCCATCGAGCGCATCGTGCGAGCCGAGTCCGCGGCCGGCAACGCGGTGCGCGAGCCCGAGCTCGACTGGGCCGCCAGCGCCCCCGCGCTGGTGAGCGAGCCCGAGGCGACCGCCGCCACCCTGGCCGCGTTCGCCGAGCACTTCGGCCCGCAGCGGCTGTTCCCGATGCCGCTGGTGACCGCGAGCGAGGACGTCGGCGTCTTCGGCGCGAGCCTCGGCGTGCCGACGGTGTTCTGGTTCTGGGGCGGCCTCGAGCCCGACCTGGTGTTCAAGGCCCTGGCCGAAGGCCGCATCGACAGCCTCCCGGCCAACCACTCCGCGCAGTTCGCGCCGCTGATCGAGCCGACGCTCAGCACAGGTGTGGAAGCGCTCGTCGTGGCGGCACTGACCTGGCTCGGCCCGGTGCGGGCCACCGGCGAGTCCGAGGCCTGAGCTTCGCCGAGGTTCGTCCCCCGCCCTCAGTCGGTGACTTCCCCCAGCCGCCGGGCGATGTAGCCGCGCTCCGACTCGGTCGCGGCCAGCACGAGCGCCTCCCGGTACGCACCGGCGGCCTCGTCGCGGCGGCCGAGTCGGCGCAGCAGGTCCGCGCGCACGGCGGGCAGCAGGTGATACCCGGTCAGTTCGCCGTCCGCGGCCAGATTCTCCACCAGCTTCAGGCCCGCCTCCGGGCCGTCGGCCATGGCCACCGCCACCGCCCGGTTGAGCTCCACCACCGGCGAGGGCGAGACCTCGGCCAGCCGGCGGTACAGATGCGCGATCGCCGCCCAGTCGGTGTCCTGCTCGGACGCGGCGGTCGCGTGGTACGCCGCGATCGTCGCCTGGAGCTGATACGGCCCGACCTCGCCGTGGTCGAGGGCCGCCTCCAGCACTTCCACGCCCTCGTCGATCTCCTCGCGCCGCCAGCTGTCGCGGTCCTGTTCCGCCAATGGAACCAGCTCGCCGTCCGGTCCCGTACGCGCCTCGCGGCGGGCGTGGTGCAGCAGCATCAGCGCGAGCAGCCCCTGGATCTCCGGCTGATCCGGCATCAGACCGACCAGCAGCCGCGTCAGCCGCAGCGCCTCCGCACACAGGTCCGGACGCAGGTCGGGGCTCGGGTCTGCGCTCTGATCGGCGCTCCGATCCGCGCTCCGATCCGCGCCCTGATTCGTGCTCGTGGCCGTGTAGCCCCCGTTGAACAGCAGGTACAGCACCGCGAGCACGCCCGGCAGCCGCTGCGGCAGCAACTCCGCCGACGGGACGCGGTAGGGGATACCCGCGCTTCTTATCTTCTCCTTGCCGCGCGTCAACCGCTTCGACATCGCCGCCTCGGAGACGAGGAATGCCCGGGCGATCTCCGCCGTGGTCAGCCCGGTCAGCGTCCGCAGCGTGAGCGCCACCCGCACGTTCAGCGGCAGTACCGGGTGGCAGCAGGTGAAGATCAGCCGCAGCCGGTCGTCCCGGAAGCCGTCGCCGGGGGAGTGGGTGCAGTCCTCGTCGTACTCGAGATCGCGGGCGATCTCACGCAGTTTCACCGCCTCCACCCGGCTGCGCCGCAGCCGGTCGATGGCGCGGTTGCGGGCCGTGGTGACGATCCAGGCGCCGGGCCGGGTGGGTACGCCGTCGCGCGGCCACCGCGCCATGGCCTGAGCGAACGCGTCCTGTGCGCACTCCTCGGCCAGGTCCCAGTCCCGCGTCGTGCGGATCAGCGTCGCGACCACGCGCCCCCATTCGGCCCGGAACGTCCGCGCGAGCGCGTCCTCGACGTCCGCCGTGTGCGCGGTGTGCTCGACCTCGTGCACGCTCCGGCCGTCCTCGACGCTCACTCGCGAAACGGCCGGATCTCGATCACGCCGAACCGGCTGACGGGGTGGCGCCCGGCGATCTCGACGGCCTCGGCCAGGTCCGCGCAGTCGATGATGTCGTAGCCCGCGATGACCTCCTTCGTCTCGGCGAACGGACCGTCCGCCGTGAGCACCTCGCCGCCCCGCACGCGCACGCTGACCGCGTCCGTGTACGGCCGCAACTCGTCCCCGTCCAGCCGGATGCCCGCCGCGTCGAGCTCGTCGGCCCACGGCATCGGCTCCCCGGGGTCACGCGGCTCGGCGTCCTCGTATGCGGCCCGATCCACACAGACGAACAGCATGAACTTCATCGCGTCGTATCTCCAGACATCGCGCTCTCGCTCGTCGCGGTCGTCGTCATCGCGGTGCGCCTCGCGGGCACGCGGCGCAGGGCCGCGGAAGCATCTCAGCTTCCATACTACGGGCGCCCCACCGACACCCGCGAGCAGAACGCGGATAC
>NZ_JAGSOG010000450.1 GCF_018139695.1 Actinospica durhamensis
GCGGCGTCGTCGGCGCGGCGCGAGCGGCGGGGCCGCGGGAGGAGAGCGGGTTCGGCCGGTTCGCCCAGGAGGCGAATCTGACCGGGCGTGAGGCGGAGGTGCTGCGCCACCTGCTGGACGGACACTCCAACCGGCGCATCTCGCGCAGCCTGCACATCTCCGAGTCCACGGTGAAGAACCACCTGCACGCCATCTTCGTCAAGCTCGACACCAGGGATCGAACTCAGGTCATCGCAAAGGTCTACCGGTTCATGGCGCAGTACGCGGTGCGGACCGCGCCGCCGCCATCGCCATCGCCATCGCCATCGCCATCGCCATCGCCATCGCCATCGCCATCGCCGGCCCACATGCTGCCGGCCCAGACGCTGCCCGCGCAGACGCTGCCGGCCCAGCCGACACAGCCGACCCCGACGGCATCGCCGCAGGTGGGAGGTGACACAGCGGGAGCATGCGACGCCGGGGGGTGAGGCGTGCTAGTCTGTAAGAAGCGTGGGGGCGCGAAACTCACCCGTGACCATTCCGGTGAAACGTGTCCGGTGATCCGAACAGTGATCCCGATTCCCTGATCGAGCCCGCGAGCTCGAGCTGATCCGCCGCGTCGACGACTTCGTCTTTCGCCGCACGGTAAACCCCCGGCCGCGCTCTCTCACGCGGGGCCCGTAGTTCTCGGCTCGGCCGCCCGGTCTCCTCGACGCATCGCGTCCGGCCCGGCGGCGGATGTTCCGCACCGGCTCGGCCCCCCACTTCTCGGCGCGCGTTCTGCGCCGGAACCCACCACAGACATTCCCAGACTGACTCTCTGCATAAGGACTCGAGAACCATGACCACCACACTGGACCGACCCACGGCCGCGCGTTCCGACAGACGCCCGAGCCGCCGCGCCGCCGCCGACACCTCGGCCGCGGCCACGAACCTCTCACCCACCTCGTCCGCACCCGAGGACACCGCGCCGCACCCGGTCAGCGGGATCGTCGAGCTGCAGGACCAACACGGATTCCTGCGGGTGACCGGCTACCTGCCAGGACCCCGGGACCACTACATCTCCGCCGATCTGATCCGCCGCCACAAGCTGCGCACCGGCGACTACGTGCACGGCGCCGGACGGGCGCCGTCGCAAAGCTCGGCCCGCACCTCCGCGTACGCCTCGGCCCAGGCCAAGGCCAGCCCGCTGGTGAGTGTCGAGAGCGTCAACGGCCGTCGCACCGATGACCCGGACGCCCAGCGCGAACGCCCGCGCTTCGCCGAGCTCACTCCGCTGCACCCGCGCGAGCAGCTGCGGCTCGAGACCGGCCCGGCCGAGCCGGGCACCCGCGTCATCGACCTGCTCACGCCGATCGGCAAGGGCCAGCGCGGCCTGATCGTGGCGCAGCCGAAGACCGGCAAGACCCAGCTGCTGCGCTCGATCGCGCAGGCCGTGGAGCGCAACCACCCCGAATGCCACCTCATGGTGGTGCTGCTCGACGAGCGGCCCGAGGAGGTCACCGACATGCGCCGCACGGTCGGCGGCGAGGTCATCTCCTCCACCTTCGACCGGCCCGCGTACGAGCACATCGCCGCCGCCGAACTCGCGGTGGAGCGGGCCAAGCGGATCGCGGAGCTCGGCGGCGACGTCGTGATCCTGCTCGACTCGCTCACCCGGCTGTGCCGCGCGCACAACAACAACGCCAAGCCCGGCGGGCGCACCCTGTCCGGCGGCGTGGACGCCGCGGCGATCGCGAAGCCCAAGCAGCTGTTCGGCGCGGCCCGCAACCTCGAGGAGGCGGGCTCGATCACCATCCTGGCCACCGCCCTGGTCGAGACCGGCTCGCGCGCGGACGACTTCTTCTTCGAGGAGCTCAAGAGCACCGGCAACATGGAGCTGCGCCTGGACCGCGCGCTGGCCGAGCGACGGCTGTTCCCGGCGGTCGACGTGACCGGCTCGGGGACCCGGCGCGAGGAGCTGCTGGTCTCGCCCGAGGAGCTCGACACGGTGCGGCGGCTGCGCCGCGTGCTGGCCGCGCAGTCCGGCGCGCAGGCCACCGAACTGCTGCTGGAGCGGATGCGCCACACCCGCGACAACGCCGAGTTCCTCCGGCAGATCCGGCAGACCACGCCGGCGGGCTCGACAGAGTCCTGAGACAGGACGGACGTCCACGGCAGCCCGGACCCGTCCGCAGGCGCACGGCTCACCTGACGGCATCCGGCCGCGCCCGACGGTGCCCACCGGATGCCCGGCGATCGAGTGAATCGGCCGCGGCCCCGGTTGCGGGGCGGCACAAGGCCTTGACAGAGTCGAAGGTACCGACTCTCGTGCGCACGGGTCCTCGGCAACGCCCGCGGCGGACGGGTTCCGCCGGACGTACCAACCCGAAAGAGTGTCACCACATGCGTTCGCTTCGCATCGCGCTGGGCCTGTCCACCAGCCTGGCCGTCGCCGCCGGCTCCGCGTTCGCCGCGGCTTCGAGCGCCTCGGCCGCCTCGACCAACTCGCTGACCCGCACGCTGTTCCAGGACTCCGGCCTGACCGTCCAGCAGAGCCACGGCTTCATCGCCGGCACCGGCTCGGCCGCGGCCGTGAAGTCGGCCGCGAGCGAGCTCACCGGCCTCGGCGTAGGCAACACGGCGCTCTACACCGGCGTCGGCGCGACCGGCCAGGGCATCGTCATCCTCACCGGGAACGACGAGCCGGAGGGCACCGACTTCCAGGTGGTGAACATGACCGCGGCCCACCTGCAGAACGACTCGGCCGACCTCGACGCCGTGTACGCGGACGACGGCGGCGCCCTGGCCGCCACCGTGGCCCCGGGCAGCTCGAGCGACATCACCCCGGTGGACGTGGACTTCGCGCTCTACCCGCCGGGCGCCACTCCCCCGCCGGACAACCGCGGCCTGAACCCGAGCGCCCAGTTCACCTGGAGCTAGCGGTCGGCAACCAAGGACTCGAGCACAGAGCGGGCCCGGGGCGTTCCCGGGCCCGCTCTCCGATCCGCCCTCCGGGTTCGCCTGGGCTCACCGTCACGCCGCTTACTCTGGCGAAAGCGTCCGCAGGAGCCTGCCGAACCGGTCGCGGTCAGCGAGTGCGACCTCGACGGCGCGCCGGAGAGCCGCGTCCCACCCGGCCGGATAATCGCCCGGATCGAGAGTGAAGCACAGCGACAGCTCGACGCGCTCGGCTGCGTCATCGGTAGCGAGGAAGGCACGCAGGCACGCCTGGCGTGCCCGGCCGCGCACCTCGACGAGCTCCCGGTCGGCCGCCTCGATCTCAGCGCGGTGTTCGCGCACTTCGCGCAAGTCGTAGGCCATCACGGGGCGCGCCCAGTACATCGCCATCGTCACGCCGGTTCGCTCCGCGGCGTCACCCGACTCGACATATCCGATCAGTGCCTCCAGGACTGCGCGGGCGCCGAGCGCACGCAGAGCAACCTGGATGAGCTGGCGATTGCCGCTCCGTTCGATGTCGTGCACGATCGCGCTCAGCACGAGATCGGCATGCTCCCGAACACCGTCAAGGTTCTGCGCCGCCGCTCGGGCGATCGCCAGGCGCTTGGTCTCGCAACGCTCGTACCAGCCCCGCTCGCGACCGTCCAGCCGAGGCCGCCACGGCCCCTCGTCCGGATCGAAGATCTCGGCCAACTGATCGAGAAGCGGCTCGAACGCGGCTTCACGCCCCGGCGGATCAGCGATCATCTCCAGCAACCTCACGACACCTCCCGCCCTCGACGCGGCCAGAGTCTCTCATGTCGCACGACTCTGCGGATGGTCCCCACGGCGCTCTCTAACGCGCCGTGGGGATCATTCGCAGGTCCTGCGGCGCCATGGTCGCGCCGACGCTGGGGCGCACGTGCGAGCCGGGGGCGGGGCGCAGGATCCAGCGGGTGCTGACGGCGGCGAGGGCGAGGACCGCTTCGGTGAAGGCGAAGTCCTCGCCGATGCACTTGCGGCGGCCGGCGGCGAAGGGCAGGAAGGCGCCGCGGGCGGGGGGCTTGGCG
>NZ_JAGSOG010000451.1 GCF_018139695.1 Actinospica durhamensis
TGCCGCAGCCCTACCCGGCCCAGGCCGCGGCTGAGCCCACGCCGCCGCAGCAGCCCGAACCGCAGCGGCCCCTCTCCGGCGACCTGGTCACCTCGTCCGGCGGATCCGGTGGCGACGCCCAGCCGCCGGCCCCGACCTGGGCCTCCCCCGCCGCCGGCGGTCTGCCGCCGTACGGCGAGAGCACCACCCCGCTCGTGTTCGAGCCGGCCCCGCGCAACGCCAAGAACCGCACGCTGGTCACCGCCGCGCTCGTGGCCGCCCTCGTCGGCGGCGGCGTGGGCGCCGGGGTCAGCTACGCGACGCGCGACAACGGCTCCGGCAACGCCGCGACCTCGACCGTGGACACCAGCGGCCTTGACACCGGCTCGGCCAACGCGACCGCGGTCACCGCCGTGGCCAAGAAGGTGCTGCCGTCGGTGGTCACCATCACCGTCGCGCCCAGCGCCTCGAACTCCTCGTCCACCAGCGGCGACATCGGCACCGGGATCATCCTCACCTCCACCGGCGAGATCCTGACCAACAACCACGTCATCTCCACCGCGGCCGCGGGCGGCTACACCATCACCGTCACCTTCGACGGCGGCGTCAACGCGCAGGCCACCATCGTGGACCGGGACCCGACCAGCGACCTCGCCGTGATCCAGGCCCAGAACGTCAAGGACCTGACCCCGGCGACGCTCGGCGACTCGACCTCGGTGCAGGTCGGCCAGGAGGTCGTGGCGATCGGCGCCCCGCTCGGCATGTCCAACACCGTCACCAGCGGCATCGTCTCGGCGCTCAACCGCCCGGTGATCCCCGAGTCCGACGACAGCTCCGGCTCCTCCTCCACCACCGCGTCCACCTCGGTCACGGCGCTGGACGCGATCCAGACCGACGCGGCGATCAACCCCGGCAACTCCGGCGGCCCGCTGATCAACATGAGCGGCGAGGTCATCGGCATCGACTCGGCCATCGCCAGCACCGGCTCGAACGACCTGAGCGGCAGCAGCGAGAGCGGCTCGATCGGCCTCGGCTTCGCCATCCCGATCTCGCAGGCCAAGCCGGTCATCTCCGAGCTGCAGGCCAAGCAGACCCCGACCCACGCCGTGCTCGGCGTCTCGGTGCAGGACGCCTCCACCACCGCCACGCACACCGGCGCGATGCTCGCGCAGGTCACCTCCGGCGGTGCGGCGGGATCCGCGGGTCTGAAGAACGGCGACGAGGTCATCAAGATCGACGACCAGGAGATCGACGGCTCGGACGCGCTCGAGGCCGCGGTGCACTCGTACCGGCCCGGCACGACCGTGCAGATCCAGTACATCCGCAACGGCCAGACGGCGACGGCGAACGTCACCCTCGGCTCCGCGGTCGACTCCTCCAGCTGAGCCGCGAGGCCCTGAGGGAGTAGCACAGACGAACGGGTCCCCCTGCGACCAGGCGGCGCCGGGGGACCCGTTCGGCGTTCATGTCGGCGGCGAGGCCGGCCTTGGCGGGCGCGCGCCGGAGCCCGCGCCGATCGGCTACGCCTCGGGCCGGTCGGCGAACGAAGGGGCCGCCGCGAGCAGCACCCGGGCCGCGGTCACGGTGAGCGTCGCCGAGCCCTGCTCGCCGATCTGGTCGGACCAGGAGCCGTCGGGGTTCTGGATCACGGTGAGCCGGGAGGCTATCCGCCGGTTCCACCGGTCCCCCGGCCGCGTGCAGGTGCCGAACCAGGCCAGATCCTCCGCGCCGAAACCCTCGAACCCGCGCCCGACCACGTCGAGCAGCCGCCGCACCACCATCGTGCGACCCTGCGTGCGCAGCACCCGCGCGGCGAGCCAGTGCGCCACCGTAGGGGCGGGCAGGCGCCCGTGCGGGTCCACCGACCACTCCAACGCCCCCGCCGCCTTCGCCACGGCATCCGGGGCCACGCCGTAGTCCGCCAGCATGGCCGCACAGTTGGCGGTCAGGTAAGCGCGCGCCCCGGGCGACCCGGGCAGCAGCCAGTCCGGCGTACGGCTACTCGGCCCCTCGCTCCAGCTGCCGTCCACGCTCTGAGCCTGGATCAGGAAGTCGAGCCCCGCCGCGAGGTCGGCGGCCACCGCCCCGGCCGGCAGACCGTGCAGGAGGAAGAGCTGGTAACACGTCCCGTCCAGGCTCGACGCGCCGTCAGACCAGAACGCCGGCCACCCGCCGTCCGCGTTCTGCGGGGTCCGCGGACTGATCGGGCCGCCTTCGACCTCCCGGCTCGCCGACACGGCGAACCTGGCTCGATCGAGGGCGTCACCGTGCGTCTGCACGTACTGCCACGCCGCCGACAGCGACGCCGTGAGGGCCTCGTTCATAAGCCGGAACCGTAGCGCTACCGCCATCCCGTCGTCCAGGCCCGTCAGATTTCGGACACCGATCGCGACGCAGCCCTCACCAGGGGCCTTTCATGAAGAAAGGCCGAAAATCGACCCCAGGGGCCGGCGGATGGCCGGTCCCCAGGGTCGGGACCGGGACGTGAGGGCGGGTCAGAGCGGCAGTGTCACCAAGGGATCACCAAGCTCCGGTGATCGGGCCGCGCTCAGGCAGCGGGGCGTGTTCCGTCCCGGCGAGGGCGGCGGTGATCCGGTCGATGAGCGTGAGTGCGTGGGCCACCGCGCGCCGTTCGTCCCCGGTGAGCGCCGACCCGAGCGCGTCGGTCAGTACACTGACACGTTGATGCCGGTCGGTGTCGAGGGCGCTGCTGCCGCACGGGGTGATGGCGAGCAGCTTCTTGCGCCCGTCGCGGGGGTCGGGCGTTGCGGCGAGGTAGCCGGCATCGGCGAGCTCTTTGACGGTGGCAGTCATGGTCTGGTGGCGCACGCCGCGCCCGGCTGCGAGGTCTGCCGTGGTCATCGGCCCGCGTTGGTCGATCAGATCGAGCACGGCCGCCGGGATCGGGGCAAGGAGGTCGCCGGTGCGCGTGGCCCGCACCAGGGCCCCGACTGTCGTTCTGAGGTGGGCGGCCACTTCCTCGGGAGAAGGAATCGGCTCGTTCGGCAGCGTGTCGTCCACGTCCACAAGGTAGCAGATCCACAGATGGGACTGTACAGTTTCTCCTGTACATCTAACGATGGGACTGATCATGCAGTTGACCAAGCACGCTCACGCCTGTGTGACCCTGGCCAAGAACGGCACGCGGATCGTCATCGACCCGGGAACCTTCACTCCGGACGCCGCCGAGGTGGTAGCCGCTGCCGAAGCCGTCTTCATCACCCACGAGCACTTCGACCACTTCGACGAGAACGTGATCGCGCGCGCCCTGGAAGAGCGCTCCGAACTGCGCGTCTACGGCCCGGCCGGCGTCGTCGAGCGTTGGCAGGATGCCAGGCACGGCCAGGTCACTTCGGTGGCGGAAGGCGACCAGATCACGGTCGGCGGCTTCGACATCGCGGTCTTCGGTCACCAGCACGCGCGGATCCATCGCGACATCCCCGCCGTCGCGAACGTGGGCTACCTCATCGACGCGAACGTCTACCACCCCGGAGACGCGTACCACGTCCCGCCGACCCCGGTCGAGACACTGCTCCTACCCACCAGCGGCCCCTGGACCAAGGTCGGCGAAGCCGCCGACTACACGCGCGAAGTCAAGCCACGACGCCTGATTCAGATCCACGAGGCCATGCTGAGCGAGATCGGACAGCAGTCGATGACCCGCTTCTTCAGCCCCTCGATGCTGACCGAGGTGCCGCTGACCATCGTGCCGACAGGCGAGACGATCGCGCTCGGCGAAAGCTGAATCAGCTGGTGCGTCGAGCGATGGGCCCAGCGGGTTCGCCCACTGGGAAACCTGAGCACGGCCGCCGGCAGGACTTACCGCACCGGATGCCACGCGTGGGGCGGGCGG
>NZ_JAGSOG010000452.1 GCF_018139695.1 Actinospica durhamensis
GCCCGGTATGGCTACGCCCGCCGACGAGGCGCCGCCCACCCGCTAGACCCACCCTTGTGGGTGGATGCCAGGGCTTACGCCCTGGCCACACCCCGCACGAACTCAGCCAGGCTCGCCCGCAGGCTCCGGCTCACGCTCCAGGCCGCGCACCCGCTCACACAACTCCGTGACCTGGGGCAGTGTGTTCGAATAAGACGCGAGAAGCTCCACCCTTGCCACCCTATTCGGCAGGCGCGAGCCCGGTCGGGCAACTCCCCCAGACATCTTCACCAGGGTCACCCAGCTTGACACCGGTCGCCGAGGCCGACAGGGCTTTGCCTGCCGAGGCAGAGACGGCCACCTCCAACCGCGCTGACTCCCGCTTGCGTCGTAATCCACCGCTGAGCTTGCTAGGGCGCCGTGCTTCGCCTACCCCAGCGAAGAAAGTAGGCGAAATATGGATCAGAAATATACAGAGTCCCCAATTCGTCATCGTAATCGACGACGGGCTCACCCTCGATTTGCTCACGGGCGATTTTCGACATCTCTTCAAGGACGCGCGTCACCTCGTGCCGCTGAGGTGCTTCGTCTAACATGATGTCCTTGAGGGCTGTACGCAAGTTTTCGTAAGTAATACTTGTCAGTGGCCCAGTTTTGGCAATAGCTTCTAGCACGGCGCCGTAAATATCGGTGATCGATCCATTTCGCAAAGCTCGTGCCTTGCGATCAGTTCGCTGCCGCGGACCACGCGCCAGCAGCTCGAAAGCTGACTTTGACGCTGAAGATGAACGCTCGATGAAGAAACTGGACCAGTTCGGCGCCTTCAGTTTGAAGGTCTTGGTTTGTGCTTCCCGGATGCCGTTATCCTTGCAAATGTTGAGGCAGAAATCTTGCATAAGATGCGGGCTCGCGAAGCTCTCCTCGACAAGCCGAGACGAAAGATTGGCGCCGCTATCGCCTACATTTAGCGCCTCAAATCCCTTTGTGGCAATTTCCATAAGCTCTTGATTTGTCCAGAAACTCACTTCAAGCTGCTGTACCCTGCCGGTCATCTCGCGCTCTACTCGGACGACGTCATATGCGCGATGAGGAACGGCGATGACCACCACGGGTAGGCCCTCGAAGATGAGGTCCTTTAGTCCGCGAACGATTTCCAGCTGTACTGGCTGTGCGATGTAGTGAAAATCGTCAATGACGACTGCTCGCATGGCGCTTATTAGTGATTTTCTAGCCGTGGAAGCCGCTGGGCGCGTTCGGCTTAAGCGATCGGACTGGGCTGACGAAATCTCAGAGCTTCCCCCTCTGCTTCCTTTCGCGATGGTAATGCCGATTTCCCCGCTAGCGGTGCGGCTGTTGCGCTCCTCTGTGTCAGTCGCGTGTTCAATCGTAGTGTATACCGAAAGCTCATCGAGGATTGTTTCCCAAAATCCGTCAATAGACGAGATGGCGCCGCCTGACAGCCAGAGTGCATCCTGCGTTGAAAGCATGTTCCTGACCAGGACCGTCTTTCCGGTCTTGGTTGGGCCCGAAATAGAGAGGATGCGATGCCGTTCGTCAAGATAGTCCTGGAAGGTTTGCTCCAGCTCCAGCGATGCCCGCGGGTTGTATGTGACGGTGGGGAGGCCCCCAGCTACGAAGACCTTACCTACGCGCAAGCCGTTCGCAATTTGAGGGCGACGATGGATGGGCATGGCCAGATAGTACCCTGGGTGAGCGCAAGATCACCAAGTGTCCATCGTGCTTCAAGCGAACTTCGTGATGCCCCGTGACAGGCGGCGGCGGGGGATCAAATTGTGCGGTGGATCAGCGGTCCCACCGCCCACCGTAGCCCCTCCCGGGGAGGAGTTGCGTCACGCATCCTCGCCAAGTTCACTTGGTGTGACGCCGGTGTCTCGCCGACCGCTGGTACTGCGCGCCTATTTGATCGCGGCGCCGGGGACCAGTGCAACCAGTGCGGAGATGATGGTGCTGATCGCAACCAGGGTGACGAGCGTGGACTTCGCGTCCGTGAAGAGGCCAGAGCAGAACTCTCGGACCTGGCGTCGAAGGATGAGCATCTTGAGCTTCTGGAACCGGTGCTGCCGGATCCAGCAGCCGAGCAAGAGTCCGTGGGCGTTGTTGCGGCACCCCTCAACCTCGCGTCCGCGCACGCGAACTTGCGCGCCGCACGTCACGGGCGCCTGGAAGAGAGTCCAAGCGGTGATAGCCAGCGACAGCGTGATGATGATTGCTGGGCCTAGCGTCCGATTTATCCAGGCGCCGATGAGGACTGCCGCAGCCAGCGCTCCCCACCACTTTGCCAGTCCGCCCGACAGCGCTGCTCTCGATCTCCCCATGAATACGGATTCTGCTTCACGGGCGCAGCGATGGCCAGGACAGTCGTCGAGCGCATGGGGGAGTGCGGAAGCGCGGCGGGTCGCGTCTGACACCCACCGTACGCTACTGCTGGACACCCGGCGATGCCCAGCAGTACGGACAACGATCAGTCGCCAGCAGGCGCGAGCCCGGTCGGGCAGCTGCCCCAGACGTCCTCGCCAGGGTCACCCAGCTTGACACCGGTCCCGCCGGGCGTAGGCGCTCCATTTGCGACCCCCATCACCAGCCTCGCGGTAGCGTGCGGGGCGTGCGTAGCCACCACCAGCGAACCTCCCGACCTTCAGCGAGTGGGCGCCAGTACTGCGACAGTTCGGCGCCATCGTCGTGGATGGTGAGATCAGCGAAAGTATCGTCCACATACTTTACGAAGCGGTGGATCTTCTCGGCGAGCGGTTCCGGCATGGCATCGAGGTACTCCTCAACCTGATCGCGGACCGTGAGATCGTTCAGGTACTCGTAGACCATGTAGTAATCCGCGTCCGGCCACGCCGTCGCCATGCGATTCACCAACAGCTGCCAGTGGCGGAGGCAGCCGAAGACTCCGTAGCTCGGCTCAGTCTGCTGTACTGACGACGCCGGGTTGATGCGTGACTGCTCGACCTTCAACCGTTGAAGATCGAGCAGTGAGATCGCCGCCTGTTCGTCTGCGTTCAGGCTGCGCGCGAGCTTGTCCAGCTCAGGATCAGAGTCACGCATCACTCCGCAGGCGCGAGCCCGGTCGGGCAGCTGCCCCAGACGTCCTCGCCAGGGTCACCCAGCTTGACACCGGTCCCGCCCAGGCCGCAGTAGCCGTTGGGGTTCTTGGCGTCGCTGAGGTACTGCTGGTGGTAGTCCTCGGCGTAGTAGAACTCGGTGGCGGGCTCGATCGTGGTGGTGATCTGGCCGTGGCCGGCTGCGGTGAGGACCTGCTGGTAGGCGTCGCGGCTGGCTTCGGCGGCGGCCTTCTGGGCGGGGGTCGTGTACTGGATGATGGAGCGGTACTGGGTGCCCGCGTCGTTGCCCTGGCGGTTGCCCTGGGTCGGGTCGTGGGACTCCCAGAACAGCTTCAGCAGGCTCTCGTAGCTGACTTCCTTGGGGTCGTAGACGGCGCGCACGACCTCGGCGTGGCCGGTGCGGCCCGAGCAGACCTCTTCGTAGGTCGGGTTCGGGGTGGCGCCGCCGGCGTAGCCTACGGCGGTGGCGTAGACGTCGTCGTGCCACCAGAACTTGCGCTCGGCACCCCAGAAGCAGCCGAGGCCGAAGACGGCCTCCTCATGACCTTCCGGCGTGCCCTCGATCTCCGTGCCGAGGACGGTGTGCGTTCCGGCCAGGCGGAACGGGCGCTCGGGGCGACCGGGGAGGGCCTCCTCCGGGGTCGGCAGGTGGTTCTTGAAGGGGTTACCGAAGATGCTCACGTAGGCGTTAACTGCCGGGGAGGGCGGAATGTTCCGGGGTCGGGGCGAGC
>NZ_JAGSOG010000453.1 GCF_018139695.1 Actinospica durhamensis
CGCCCTGACCTCGGCCGCCCCCGATCCCGCGCCGGCGCCCCGCGCCCGTCCGCCCCTCAGCCCTCGTCCCGGCACAGGCAGAACGGATGCCCCGCCGGATCGAACAACACCCGCACGTTCGGCTGCGGCTGATGCTCGGCCAACACCCCGCCGAGCGCCAGCGCCTCGCCCACCGCGTCCTCGAGGTCGCCGACCTGGAAGTCCAGATGCATCATCGGCCGCTGCTCGCCCGCCCGCGGCGGCCACACCGGCGCCCGATACCCCTGCGCCTGCTGGAACACCAGGAAACATGCCCCGCCCGGTGCCCCGACCACGGCCGTACCGGGCTCCTCGTGCACGAGCGGCCACTCCAACAGCGCCGCGTAGAACCGCGCGAGCGCCCCGGGATCAGGTGCCTCGAGCGCCGGTCCCCACCACATTCCAGCAAGTCGACTCCGCATGTACTGATGCTGCCAGGCCGCACTGACAGATCCGGCGGGTTCGGACGGTGCCCGCGCCTTGGCGGACCCGCGCCTTGACGGTGCCCGCGCCTTGACTTCTGCGAGTGAGTTCTGAGAAATTCGCACTATGCCGCCCTCGAGCCAGCGCCCGCACTCGCACTCGCCCCACCAGCCTGCGCAGCCCGCCCGGCATCCGGCAGCACCCGACCTGCCCGCCCGGATCGAGGCTCACCTCTGCCCGACCTGCGCCGCGCCGCCCAGTTCGGCCTGCCGTACCGCGAACGGCAACACGGCGTTCCGCTACCACACCGCCCGCCTGCTCCTGGTCCCCGAACTCACCGACCCCGAAGTGCTCGTCCCCGCGGACCGCGCCCCGGGCGGCCCCTGGCAGAGCCCGCATACGGACGAGCGGTTCGGCTACGCGTCCGGCCCGAGCGCCGAAGCCGCCCGCACGCAGCACGACGTGCTCCGAGCGAACGGCTGCGCGCGCATCTTCACCGACCAGACCCCGCTCCTCGCCGCAGCCCGCCCCGAGCGCGACAGGGCCCTGTCAGCCGCGTCCACGGCGTCCGCCGAAGCCGCAGGCTCGGTGACTCTCACCGTCGTCACCCTGTCCGACCTGGCCCGCAACGCGACTGAACTTGCCGAGGTGGCAACCGCGTTGGCCACGTCCGGCGTCCGCCTCGAGATCCTCGACGGCCCCCTGGCCGGACTGCACGACCCGCACTCGCGTCCCACCACGACAACACTTTTCAGCGTCCTCGGCGCCGCCCGCATGCTCGACCTCGCATACGCCCGCGAGCGCAACGCCGCAGGTCGCCGGGCCGCCGAGGCGGAGGGTCGGCGTTCCGGCCGACCACGCGTGATCGATGATGCGTTGCTGGCCCAGGCGATCGGCCTGCGCGACGAGGGGGTGCCGGTCCCGCAGATCGCGCAGCGCCTCGTCATCGCGTCCGGAAAGCATGCAGGCGAGCACCCGTCGCTCGCCTCCGTCTACCGAGCCCTGGCCGCATACGACGGCACCACCGAGCCGAAGCGGGTAACCGTATGAATCCGTCCGACCTGATCGCCGCCGTCAGCCCGCACATCCCCGCCCCCGATGCCGCACTCGCCGCCGCCACGATCAGCACCGACTCATCAAAAGTCGACATCACTCCCTCGACCGCCGACTCGGCTGCCCGCTTCGAGATCGGCTCCGTCACCAAGACCATGACCGCGACGCTGCTCGCCCTGCTCGTCGGCGAGGGCGCACTCGGGCTCGACGACGAGATCGGCCGCTGGCTCGACGCCGGCGACAACGCGCGCATCACCGTCGTGCAGCTCGCGACCCACACGTCCGGACTGCCGGGGATGAGCCCACAGATGCGTGAGCGGGCGTCGAGCAATCCCAAAGACCCCTGGTCCGGCTACGGTTTCGCGCACGCAGAGCACGATCTGCGCCAACTCACGCCGAACTCCGCGCCCGATGCGTCGCCGTGGGCTTACTCAAACCTGGGATACCAACTACTTGCCCTAATTCTCGAGCGCGCCAGCACCCTGCCATACCCGCGACTGCTCCAAGAACACCTGCTCGAGCCCCTGGGCATGGCAGACTCGCGCGTCGGCCACGCCGAGAGCGACGCCGACGACGGACTACTCCTCGAAGGCCACGGCAGCACCGGCCCAGTCGGCCCCCGCGCCCACCCGCTCGGCGCCGGCGGAGTGGAAGCTACGATCGAAGACTTCGCCCGCTATGCCCGCGCCTGCCTCTTCCCGCCCGCCACCCCGCTCGGCGACGCCATCAAGCTCGCCCAGGAGCCGCGCGTACGCGTCAACCCCGACACGGAGCAAGCACTCGGCTGGCTCGCACGCGGCGGCACGCTGCGCGAACACAGCGGCGCCACGGCCGGCTTCACAGCCTGCGTCCACCTGAACCGGGCTCCCGGCCACGAAGGCGCCGTCGCCATGCTCGCCGCGTACGGCGGAAGCATCGCCCTCGCATCACACTTCAAGGCTGCGGCCCAACGCGCACTCACCGGCCAAGACCCGGGCGACGCCGAGCCCGCCCGCCCCTTCGAAGACTGGCGCCGCAAGGCCGTCGAAACCGTAGAACTCCTGCTCGCGGGCAAGTTCCAGCGCGTCCATGAAGGCCTCGTACCAGCCCGCCGCGAGAAAACGAGTCCTGACATGATCGCCGCCGCTTGGCACCGCGCCCTTGCTTCCGCAGGCGATCCTGATCCCTCGACCGTCACCATCCGCCACGAGCAGACCGCAGCCGGCGGAGCACTCATCGCCGACGTCGCGATCACCTGCAGCCGCCGCCCCCTGGGCATCCGCCTCGCCATCCTGCCGAACGGCGCCCTGGGCGGCCTCACCCCGCTGCCCGGCTAGACCGGCCGTCGACAACGTCAGCGGCTCGTGAGCGCGTTCGAGCTCAGCCGGCGCGCCGCCGATCGTGCAGCGCGGTGAGCCGGGGCAGCTTCCGGGCGAGTCGATCGCTGTCCTCGAAGTCGAACCAGAATTCGCCACCCAGCGTCGGATAGCTGATGTGCCAGGCGTTCTGGGGCAGAGGCTCGCCGGTCGATCGCTGGTAGGCGCTGCGTGCGACGCCGAGGGTCGGCTCGCACTCGAGCTCCTCCCACTCCTCGGCGGCGGCCTGGACGGCGGGGTGGTCGGCGAGACTGTCGGGATCGGCCATCGCCCGCTCGAAAACGTCCCGGCCCTGGGCGACGAGCCAGCCCCGGAAGTACTCGAACCCATCGTCCGAGCAGCCACCGTTGATTACGTACGCCGCAGCCCAGAGCGGTGCCGTGTAGGAAACGGCGAGCCGTTCCCACAGCAGCCGGTGCGCGGCGATGATCTCTTCGGGGGCCATCGCGGCGAGCAAGTCGGCGGCGTTCGCCGCGACGACGTCGGCGTCGCCCTCGGATTGCCCACGTGCGCGGTCGATCAGGTGCCAGAAGCCGTCCGTGTCCATGCTGGGAAGTATGGAGGTGGGGACCGACAGCGCGAACCCCACTGGGCCGGCCGCCGTGCCCGGTGTCTATGATCTTTCGCAGAAGTATGATCCGTGTCGCACTCGGGCCCCGGGGAGGGTTCTCATGCACGACGATCCGCGGGTGGAGTTCCTCGATCCCGACGAGGAGTTCGACGAGGACGGGGTGGAGTGGTGGGGCGAGGAGGGGCTCGGTTCGGACAAGCGGGCGCTGGTGCCGGCGCACGCGACCGCGCGGCGGGTGATCTGCTCGGTCGTGGTGTTCGCGCTCGGTCTTTCCCTCACCGGCTTTCTGGGGCGTGCGGCCTACCGGCACGATCAGCAGGTGGCCCTCGCGGCCAGGTCGCTGGTGTTGCGGG
>NZ_JAGSOG010000454.1 GCF_018139695.1 Actinospica durhamensis
ACCACCCGCCCCCCGGACCGAGGCCGACGCCGCCGTCGAGGACACCTCCGCACCGCAGTCCGCGTCGTCCGCCGTGTCCGCCTCCGTCGCCGAACTCCAGCGTCCGCCGGCCGAGATCCGGCACGCGGACGAGCTCGCCCGCCTCGCCGAGACCGACCAGGGGCACCGTCCGCCGGGGTGGCGGCTGAGCCTGCAGGCCGTGCGCGCCTTCGTCATCGGGGACGAGCGGCTCGGGGTGGCGCGCAAGTTCGTCGGCGACCCGGCGCTGGTGGACCGGGCCCTGGTCAGCCTCGCCACCAGCAGGGGCCTGATGCTCGTCGGCGAGCCGGGCACGGCCAAGTCCCTGCTCAGCGAGCTGATCGCGGCGGCGGTGTGCGGCACCTCCACCCTCACCATCCAGGGCGGCGCGGCCACCACCGAGGACCAGATCAAGTACTCCTGGAACTACGCGCTGCTCGTCTCCGAGGGGCCGAGCGAGCGCGCGCTGGTCTCGGCGCCGCTGCTGCGCGGCATGGCCGAGGGCCTGATCGTGCGGTTCGAGGAGATCACCCGCTGCCCGCTCGAGGTGCAGGACACGCTGCTCTCCCCGCTGTCCGAGCGCGCCCTCGTCGTGCCGGAGCTCGGCGCGGCCGGGACGGTGTTCGCGCGCGCGGGCTTCAACGTCATCGCCACGGCCAACTCGCGCGACCGCGGCGTGAACGAGATGAGCGCGGCGCTCAAGCGGCGCTTCAACTTCGAGACCGTCTTCCCCATCCCCGACTTCGAGACCGAACTCGCCCTCGTCCGGCAGGAGTCCGAGCGGCTGCTGCACGCCTCCGGCGTCGTCGCGCCGCCGCGCCGGGACGTGCTGGAAGTGCTCGTCGGCGCCTTCCGCGACCTGCGCTCCGGCGTCACCGCGGACGGCAACCCGGTGGACCGGCCCGCCGCGGTCATGAGCACGGCCGAAGCGGTCTCCGTCGCGCACGCGGTGGGCCTGCGCGGCTGGTTCCTGCGCGGGGAATCCGGCGGCGTCGCCGACCTCGCCGCCTGCCTGGCCGGCACCGTCGCCAAGGACAGTGCGGACGACCTCACCAGGCTGCGCCGCTACCTCGAGCGGCAGGCCAAGGCGCAGGGCGACGGGCCGTGGCGCGACCTGCACGAAGCCCGCCACCTGCTCCCGGGCTGAGCGGCATGACCTCCTCAGTGACCTACATCGGCGTGCGCCACCACAGCCCCGCGTGCGCGCGCCTCGTCGCGCGCACGGTCGCGCGGCTGCGGCCGGCGTACGTGCTGATCGAGG
The DNA here is from genome assembly GCF_018139695.1 of Actinospica durhamensis. Classification (GTDB taxonomy): domain Bacteria; phylum Actinomycetota; class Actinomycetes; order Streptomycetales; family Catenulisporaceae; genus Actinospica; species Actinospica durhamensis. The sequence continues at coordinate 1,280 of NZ_JAGSOG010000454.1, forward strand.
GCCCGGCCGAGATGAACGCGCGGATGAGTGAGCTGTATCTGCGCCACCGGCTGCCGATCGCGGTGTTCAGCAGCGGCCCGGGATTCTCTTCGTACGCCCCGTTCTGCGCGTACTCGCCGGAGTGGGCCGCGCTCACCGCGGCCCGGGCGGCCGAGTCGGTGCCGCTGTTCATCGACCTGCCCGCCTGGCACCCCGCGTTCCGCCACCGCTCCAACCGCTACGCCGACGCCGAGAAGCACTACGCGGCGGCGGTGCAGCGGCTCTGCCGCGAGCTGCGGGCCTCGAACTCCGACGAGCTGTGGGACCGGATGTTCGAGGTCGAAGAACAAGACGGCCTGGAGGAGCGGCTGACCGCGTACTTCGACCTGCTGCGGGGCGACCTCGACGCCGGCGAGGGCGACGCCGCACGCGAGCGGTACATGGCCCGCTGGATCAGTGCCGCGGCGGCGAAGGCGGGTGATGCCGGGGTGGTGGTCGTCACCGGCGGCTTCCACACCTCGGCCCTGCGCCGCCTCGTCGCTGCCGAGCCTGCCGAGTCCGCTGACCCCGCCACCCTCGACCTCACGGCCGACGGATGGCCCGAGGTGCCCGCGGGTGCGGACGGGGAAGGGGTCTCGAGTTACCTGGTGCCCTACTCCTTCCGCCGCCTGGACGCGTTCACCGGGTACCAGTCGGGGATGCCGTCGCCGGAGTACTACCAGCTGCTCTGGGAGCACGGGCCCGAGCGGGCGGCGCAGGAGGTGACGACGGCGGTGGCGCGGCGGCTGCGCGCGCGTGGCCTGCCCGCCTCGACCGCCGACTTGATCGCCGCGCGGACGCAGGCGGAGGGGCTGGCCCGGCTGCGCGGCAGCAGCGTGCCGACGCGGGTGGATCTGCTCGACGGGCTCGTCAGTGCCCTGGTGTCGGAGGATCTCGGCCGCCCGGTGCCGTGGGGCGGGCACGGCGGGCTCACGCCGGGCGCGCATCCGGTGGTCGTCGAGATGGTCGACTCGATCAGTGGAGCGCGCGTGGGGCGGCTGCACGCGCAGACGCCGGCGCCGCCGCTGGTGCACGACGCGCTGGCCCGGCTCGAGCGCCTCGGGCTGGACCGGGTCGGCGAGCTGGACCTCGATCTGACCGACCCGGGCGGGCTGGAGCGAAGCAGGGTACTACATCAGCTGCGGGTGCTCGGGATACCGGGTGCGGCGCGCGAATCAGGGCCCGCGAACGGGCTCGATCCGGCCTCGCGGGAACGGTGGCGGCTCGCCCGGGTCGAGCGGCGGCTGGCGGCGCTGATCGAGGCGGGGGCGCACGGGGCCACGCTCGAACAGGCCGCGGCCACGGTCCTGGCCGAACGCATGGCCGGGCGGGACGGCGCGGACGTGCTGCCGCTGCTCGCGGCCGTGCTGTTCGACACGGTTCTGTGCGGGCTGCTCGCCGCCGCGGACCAGGTCCTCGCACGCATCGTCGACGCGCTCGCCGACAGCGCTGCGGGCACCGGCCCGGGGGCGAACCTGGGCGAGCTCGGCGCGGTACTCGCGGCCGCGCTCGGGCTCTGGCGGCACGACCGGGTCTTCCAGGTCTCGCGAAGTCCGGGGCTGACGCACGTCATCGCGGCCGCGGCGGAGCGCCTGCTGCAACTCGCCGAGGCGGTCACCGGGCCGGACGCGCCCACCGATCCGGCCCGCAGCGCCGCCCTCGCGGCGCTGCGGGACGCGGTCTGGCACGCCGAATCCGTGCTCACCCTCGACCGCGCCGCGGTTATCGCCGCCGCCGCGCGGATGGCCGGGGACCAGCACATCCCGCCCGACCTGCGCGGGGCGGCCCTCGGCCTCGGCTGGAGCCTGGGCGCGGTCCCCGAGCCGGGCCGCGGGGTGATCCCGCCCGGCCTCGGCGTGCGCCGGCTCGGCGACTGGCTGGCCGGGCTGTTCGTACTGGCCCGCGAACAGGCGTCGGGCCCTGAGATGATCGGGCTGCTGGACGCCGTGGTCACCGGGATGGCGCAGGAGGAGTTCCTGGCCGCGCTGCCCGCGCTGCGCATGGCGTTCGCCTACTTCCCGCCGCGCGAGAAACAGGGCGTGGCGCAGGCCCTGCTCGACCGGCGCGGCCTGCGCGGCGACGCGCGCGGGCTGCTGCGCACCGTCGTCTCGCCGGAGGAGTTCGCGCGCGTCCGCGCAGGGGAGCAGGCCGCGCTCGCGGAACTCGTCGAGGCCGGGCTGCTCTCGGCGCGGGCGCAACAGATCGTGGCGGGGGCGGGGATATGAGCGCGAGCACTGATCAGGGTACGGACACCGGCGGCGACGCGGACCGGACCGGCCCGGGCGATCCGCGCGCCCTCGAGCCGGATCTGGAGCGGTGGCGGCTGATCCTCGGCGCGCCGGTCGACCGGTCGCTGCCGTTGGACGCCACCTGCACGACGGGCCGGCAGGACGCGGCGCTGGACTGGCTCTACGGCCGGGACGAGGAGCTGGGGCGGCGCGGGATCCGGCGGCGCGGCGGGCGGGGCG
>NZ_JAGSOG010000455.1 GCF_018139695.1 Actinospica durhamensis
CGCCCTGATCACAGCACTCGAAGAAACCACCCGGACGGAGCACGCCGACAAGCCCGTCAAGCAACTGCGCGCCGCATAGAATCAACCCAGACCGTCACCGAAGATCCACGAGACTCGGGACAACCTCATTCAAGCCGCGGAATGACGTACCCGGTAGCCGATTCGCCGTCGATGTCAGGAATCGCGCTATCGGACCGGGTTCCGTTCGGTCCGAATACGGTGACCATCGAGACGGGCTGGTAGCCGTCGAAGACCTCGCTGAGCCCCAATCGTTGCAGCGCTCGGACCGCTGCGGGACCAATCCCGTCGCCGCAGACTTTGTCTCGCGGGAACGTGCTCCGGTCGATCAGGGCGACGGTCAGACCCTGACGTGCGGCCGCGTAAGCCGCGACCGAGCCAGCCGGTCCGGCCCCGACCACGGCGACGTCGAACGCTACGCGGGACACGGCAACGAGTCTGGCACACGGTCGGCTGCCGGCGGCGTCTGGCGCCGAAGCTCTAGGCACACGCTGGTGCGTGGTGGGTGGCCATTGGCCTCGGCGAGGCTCGTCGCTGGCCTCACGGCCGTGCGGGGGCGGCGGCTGTCTTCAAGAGCAAACTTCGGCCTAACGGGAGTCCGATGGTCGATCTTCACGCGGACCTACATCCGTGCAGGTCAACTCTTGCGCCAAATCAACCCGAGGGCACAACCCCCCGTGCGCTTCCCTCCCACTTCCCTCGCGCCTACGCCACCGTATCCATATGGCTCTTACATCCGGTGGCGTCTTTTCCGCAGGTCAGCGGTGGTGCGTCGGGTGGGCCGCGTGGGACTCGAACCCACAACCCAAGGATTAAAAGTCCTCTACTCTGCCAATTGAGCTAGCGGCCCGGCACAACCCCGCATGTGGCGATTGTTCCGGCCCAAGGGTAGCCAACTTCGGCCCCACGACTCAACGAGGCTTTTCGGCGGCCTCGGCGCGGGTCGGCAATCCCGCTCTGAGCTGCGGCGATGAAATCGTTTTGGCGCCACGGCGCCCGGTCCCGTATGCTTCATGCGTCCCCGACGGACAGACGTCCAGAGGAGACCGGCCCTCGTAACCCGAGGATTCGGCCCCTTCGTCTAGCGGCCTAGGACACCGCCCTTTCAAGGCGGCGGCGCGGGTTCGAATCCCGTAGGGGCTACGGCAGGGAGATTCACCCGGCGCGGCGACGTGCTAGGATCTCCGAGTCGGAAAGCGGCGGAAACGCCGGAGCAAGGCAAAGCAGTAAAGGCAGTACCTCAAGGTCCTGTAGAGCAGTTGGAGTGCTCGCCACCCTGTCAAGGTGGAGGTCGCGGGTTCAAGTCCCGTCAGGACCGCTCGGCTCGAACCGGGCGTTGCGTTGGACGTCAACGTAGCGCCCGTTCTCGTTCCGGGGCCAGGTAGCTCAGTTGGTACGAGCGTCCGCCTGAAAAGCGGAAGGTCGGCGGTTCGACCCCGCCCCTGGCCACCTAGGTTGACCAGCAAGAAAAGAGCCCGAGCGGAGACCGCTCGGGCTTCTCTGTTTGCTGGGGTCTCGGTCCCGGTCTCAGTTGCCGATCCTCCATGCGGTGTCGGCGTGTTCTGGCTCTCCGGCCTGGGCAGCCCTGATGGCCCGGGGTTGGCAGCAGGCGTATGCGCTAGGGTGTGCGCGTACTCTTTGGTAGCCCATTGAGTGCACCGACATTAGGGTTGGGGAACGAGTGTCAAGCACTCGCCGCATAGCGGCGGCCGGCTTCGCGCTGGCCATCACAGGAACCTTCATCGCGGTGCCGGCGCAGGCCGATGCCGCCACCTCTTCCGCCCGCGTCGTGGCCAAGGCTGCGACCAGTGCAAGCACCTCGAGCGCCGACGATTCGGTGCAGTCGGGGTACAAGTCCTTCAGTTCCACTGCGAAGACGCCCGGGCGGACCACCGTGTCCAGTGCGCGGTCGCTGAGCGGGCAGGCCAAGGCTGCTGCCGTCTCCTCATCTTCGCCGGTCGTCTACGTCAAGACCGGCGACTGTTCTCACGATGACGGCGACGGTACGCAGGACAATCCGTACTGTTCACTGCAGGACGGCGTGAACGCCGCGGTCTCCGGTGACACCGTCGACGTCGAGCAGGTCCAGGACGAGCAGCTCGCCTATGACCAGACGGTCGATGTCCAGAACAGGACGAACCTCACCATCGTGGGTGTGGGTGACGGCGTGGGTGTCGGCATCGGCGACGCGCCGCCCGCCACTTGGGCGCTCTACGTTGAGAACTCCTCGAACATCACCGTGCGCAACATGGTCTTCGACGGCGGCATCGGGCTCGCGGCCGAGGTCGTCGAGAGCCAGAACGTCACGCTCGATGGCGACTACTTCGTTAACAGCGGAGCTTCGACGAATACCACCCTCGATGTGGGCGATAGCGCCGATGTCACGGTGAGCCGCTCGTCCATCGCGAATAACGGCGGCGGCATCGGCGTGGAGGTGGACGACAGCTCCTCGAACGTCGTGTTGGCGTCGGACATCGTCTCTGGCGGCGAGTTCGGCGTGTATGCGCCGGGCAGCGCCGGCCTGGACGTCGTCGGCAACACCATTCAGGACGAGTGCGCCGGCGAGGTAGTCGTCTCGGGGACCTCGTCCGACGTCTCGGTCGAGAACAACGTGTTCGAGCCGCCCACGGCTTCGGCCGCCACCTGCACCGCCGACGAAGCCGAGAACGTGGGGGACGTGCTCCTCGACCCTGCTTCGGGCAGCACGCTCACGACGGACTACAACGACTTCATCTTCGGCGACCAGGGCACGGCCGCCTACAACTGGGGCGGTACCACCTACGCGACGCTGGCCGCGTTCCAGGCCGCTGTGCCGCAGGGTGCGCATGACGCGGTCGACCCGACCGTCGAGGCGAAGATGTTCGTGACCCCGGCGGGTGTGAACGGCGGCGGCGTGTCGATGACGATGGACGCGCAGCCGGTCAGCACCTCGCTGTCCATCGGGACCGCGAACACCGCCGCGCCGGGCGCCCTGAGCACCGACTACTTCGGCCAGGGTTCGTACACCGACCGCGGCGCGATCGAGTATGAGGCTCCGGCGCTGGACGCCGATCTGACGGTGGACCAGACCGGCGCGCGCACGGTGGAGGCCAATGCCGAAGGCTCCGTGGCTCGCAACACCTATGCGACCTACACGTACAGCTGGGGTGACGGCACGACGACGGCGTCGACCACGGATGCCATCGTCACGCACGTCTACGCGCACCCGGGCACCTACAGCGTGTCCGTCACGGTGACGGACGTGTTCGGTGACACCTCCACGGCGACGGTCTCGACCCCGACCAGCGGCAGTGACTACGTGCCGGTGACCCCGACCCGTATCCTCGACACCCGCAAGGGCCTCGGGACCGGTGGCAAGGTCGCGGCGATCGGTGCGGGCAAGACGCTCGCGCTGACGGTCGGTGGCGTGGGTTCGGTCCCGGCGGGGGTGACGGCGGTCGCGGTGAACATCACCGCCACCGATGCCACCGCCGGCGGCCACATCAACGCCTATCCGGCCGGCGCGGCCGTGCCCGCCTCGTCGAACCTGGACTTCACGCAGGGCAAGAACGTGGCCAACATGGCCGTGATCCGGTCGAGGATGTCCCGACTCTCGTAGAACTTCGCAGGTGGCGGTCCCCCACCTGAAGCCTGCCAGTTGGTAGGTATCGGGTGAATCTGCCAAGAATCATCCGAGATGAGGGACCACCGTGAAGAAGAACGT
>NZ_JAGSOG010000456.1 GCF_018139695.1 Actinospica durhamensis
CGCCGGACCCCGACTTCCCCTTCGACGCCCTCGACGACACCCGCCGCCTCGTCCTGGTCAGCATGGGCACGCTCTCCATGGACATCGCCCGCGACTTCTACGCCCGCACGATCGAGGCCCTGCGCCCGCTCGGCACGCGCGTCCAGGCGATCGTGGTCGCCCCCGACGGCACCATCGAGGACCCGCCGCCGCACGTCCTGGTCCGCTCCCGGGTCCCGGTACTGGACCTGATGCCGCGTCTGGACGCCGTCATCGGCCACGGCGGGCTCAACACCGTCTGCGAAGCGCTGGTGCACGGCGTGCCGCTGGTCATCGCCCCGATCAAGGGCGACCAGCCGGTCAACGCCGACCAGGTCGCCGCCGCCGGAGCCGGCATCCGCGTCTCGTTCCCACGGGTGGGCCCGCAGGGGCTGCGCGAGGCGCTCACCGCCGTGCTCGCCGACCCCTCATACCGCGCCGCCGCCCACCGCGTCGGCCGGGCGCTGCACGCGGCCGGCGGCGCCGAAGCCGCCGCCGCGCACCTCGAAGAACTGGCCGGAAGCATCCCGGTCGCCGCCGGAGGACACCGTGAAAGTAGGGCACTGTGAAAGTACTGCGTGACATCTGGCTGGTCTTCCAGCGGCACACGCTGCTGATGTTCCGCTCCCCGCTGTGGGTCTTCCTCGGCGTCGCCCAGCCCGTGGTCTACCTTGCGCTCTTCGCGCCGCTGCTCAAGCCCGCGCTCGCGTCCATGGGCGCGACCTCGATGACCGAGGCCTACCGCATCTACGTCCCCGGCATGCTCGTCGCGCTCGCCCTGGCCGGCGGCCTCTACGCCGGCTTCGGCCTGCTCGCCGAGCTCGGCTCCGGGGTGGTCGAACGCACCCGGGTCACCCCGGTCAGCCGCCTGGCCCTGCTGTTCGGCAGATCCCTGCGCGACGTGGTCACCCTCGTCATCCAGGCCGCCATCATCATCGTGCTCTCCATGCCGTTCGGCCTGTTCGTGCACGTGCCGGAGCTGCTCACCGGCTACCTGCTGCTCGCCCTGATCGCGTTCACCAGCGCCACCTTCTCCTACGGCATCGCGCTGCGGCTGCGGAACCCGGGCGTGCTCGGCCAGGTGATCAACAACGTCGCGCAGCCGCTGATGCTGCTCTCCGGCACCCTCCTGCCGATCGCGCTCGCCCCCGGCTGGCTGCGCGGCATCGCCGACTGGAACCCGTTCAGCTGGGCCGTGACCGCCATGCGCGCCCTGTTCCACAGCCACACCGCCGACCCCTCGGTCTGGCACAGCCTCACCATGATGCTCGCCCTCGCGGTCCTGGCCCTGGTCTGGTCCGCGCGGCAGTTCGCGCGCTCGGTTCGGTAGACGGTTCGGTAGACGGGAGAAGACACGGTGATCGAGACCAAGGGCCTGCGCAAGACCTTCCAGACCGGCCGCGGCCGCAAGAGCTCCACCGTCGAAGCCGTCATCGGCCTCGACCTCGAGGTCGCGGACGGGGAGATCTTCGGCTTCCTCGGCCCCAACGGCGCCGGGAAGACCACCACCCTGCGCATGCTGACCACGCTCATCCCGCCCGACGGCGGCCACGCCCTGATCGCGGGCGCCGACCTGCTGGCCGAACCCGGCGAGGTGCGCCACCGCATCGGCTACATCGCCCAGGGCGGCGGCACCTGGGACGACGCCACCGCCCGCGAGGAGCTGATCCTGCAGGCCCGCATGCACGGCATCGCCAAGGCCGAGGCCGAGACCCGCGCCGTCGAGGCGATCGAGGCCTTCCAGCTGACCGAGTACGCCGACCGCAAGTGCAAGACCTACTCCGGCGGCCAGCGCCGCCGCGTGGACATCGCCCTCGGCGTGGTCCACCGGCCCCGGCTGGTCTTCCTCGACGAGCCCACCGCGAACCTCGACCCGGCCAGCCGCGCCACCGTCTGGGACGAGGTGCGCCGGCTGCGCGCCACCGGCATGACCGTGTTCCTCACCACCCACTACCTCGACGAGGCCGACGCCCTGTGCGACCGGGTCGCCATCATCGACGGCGGGAAGATCGTGGCCGAGGGCACCCCGACCGCGCTCAAGCGGGAGATCTCCGGCGACGTGGTCACCGTCGGCCTCGGCGACGCGGCCGAGAAGGCCCGCGAGATCCTGGCCGCCGAGCCCTACCTCAGCTCCGCCGAAGTACGCGAGGGCGGAGAGCTGCGGCTGTCCGTGGACGCGGGGGAGAGCGCCATCCCCCGGATCATGCGCACCCTCGACGACGCCGGAATCGAGATGGCCACCATCGAACTGCACCGCCCCACCCTCGACGACGTGTTCCTGAGCAAGACCGGCCGCTCGCTGCGCGAATCGTGAGCGGGGCTGCGCGAGTCGTGGGCGGGACCGGCGCGCCGCCCGGGCTGGCCGGCGCCCGGGCGGTGGTGACCGGGGGCGCCGGCTTCGTCGGCTCGCACCTGTGCGACCGGCTGCGCGAGGCCGGCGCCGAGGTCGTGTGCCTCGACAACCTGCTGACGGGTTCGCTGGAGAACCTGGCGGACCGTCAGGGCGACTCCCACTTCCACTTCCGCCGCCACGACGTGTGCGAACCCTTCGACGTCGCCGGACTGGTCGACCTCGTCTTCCACCTCGCCTCGCCCGCCTCCCCCCGCGACTACCTGCGCCACCCCGTCGCGACCCTGCGCGCCGGTGCCGAGGGCACGTTCAACACCCTCGAACTCGCCCGCCGCAAACACGCCAGGTTCGTGCTCGCCTCCACCTCCGAGGTCTACGGCGACCCGCTGGCGCACCCGCAGGCCGAGTCCTACTGGGGCAACGTCAACCCGGTCGGCCCGCGCAGCTGCTACGACGAGGCCAAGCGCTACGCCGAGGCGCTGACCACGGCGTACCGCGCCGGACAGGACGTGGAAACCGGCGCGGACACGGTCATCGTGCGGCTGTTCAACACCTACGGCCCGCGCATGCGCGCCCACGACGGCCGGGCCGTGCCCACCTTCATCGTCCAGGCCAGGGCCGGGCAGCCGTTGACCGTGGCGGGCGACGGCAGTCAGACCCGGTCGCTGTGCTACGTCGAGGACACCGTCGCGGGCCTGCTCGCCGCCGCCCGGGCCGGCCACCCGGGCCCGATCAACCTCGGCAACCCGGCCGAGCTGACCATCGCGCAGCTGGCCGTGCGTATCCGGGAACTGTGCGGCTCGCGCTCGCCGCTCGAGTTCGTCGAGCGCCCGGTCGACGACCCGGGCCTGCGCCGGCCGGACATCACGCTGGCCCGTACCGCGCTCGGCTGGGCCCCGAACGTGGACCTCGACAAGGGCCTGACCGCCACCATCGACTGGTTCGCCGCGCGTCCCGCCGCGGGGGAGGGGCGCGGCTGAGCCGGCGTCAGCTCGCGCCCGCGCTCCCGTCCCCGAGCCGCGGCACGACCTGCTCGGCGAACAGCCGCATGCACGCGTGCACGTCCGCGGCGGGCAGCCCGCCCACGTCCAGCAGCACGTAGAGCGCGTCCAGGCTGAACTGCGCCGTCACTTCGTTCAGCCGCGCCGCGACCGTCTCCGGGCTTCCGCAGATCGCTGGACCGGCCAGCAGCTCGGCCACGCTCTGCGGCCCGTCGCCGGTCCCGCGCAGCGCGGCCGCGAACCGGGCGTACCCGTCGAGGTACGGCGCCCACCGCGTCAGGGCCCGATCATCGGACTCGGCGACGTGCAGGTGCACCGGCAGCCCGACCCGCCCCTGTCCCTTATA
>NZ_JAGSOG010000457.1 GCF_018139695.1 Actinospica durhamensis
AGTCCGCCTCGTCACCCCCGCCCTAGGCCCCGACTCCACCCTCGTCGGCGCGGCCGAGCTGGCCTTCGAGCCACTGCTGTTCGACCCGGTCGAGACTATTAGTGGGCTGACTTTGTTGGCGTGAGGGGGCTGGTGAGGCTCTCGTCCCGCCGCATCGGCCCGGATGAGGCGCTCTCACTTCGACCTCACCCGGCCCCGTGACGTGCGGCCACTTACTCCTGCTTCCACTGCTCGGAGGGGGAGACCCCGGCGAGCGGCTTGCCGATCAGGGCGAGGGGGATGAAGAAGCAGACCTGGCCGATGGCCAGGATCAGCGTGGTGAGTGCCTTGTCGTCATAGTGCGTGGACGCCTCGGCGTACAGCTCGTCGGAGATCCGCTCGCCGTGGGGGTTGGACGTGAGCACGGCTTCCACCAGCGCCAGCGCGACCCGCTCGGGGCCGGTGAAGCAGCGCGCGTCACGCCAGGACGCCACGGCGGAGATGCGCTCTTCCTGCTCGCCCGCCTTGCGCAGGCCGCTGGTGTGCATGGCGGTGAGATACGTGTTGCCGACGATCTGGCCGGCGCGCAACTGCAGCAGACTGATGGTGATCTGCGGAATCGACCCGTTGCCGGTGGCCTTGTAGAGCGCGCCGCCGATGGCTCCGAGTTCCGGAACGAGCACGGCGGGGTTGGGCAGTCGCGATGAGACGGTGTCCGTGTTGGTCGCGGTGGTGGTCATGTGGGGTGGTCCTTCCTGAGGCGGAACGAGGCGTCACCCCTATGACGGCCGCCGCAGCGTGAACGTAACCGGCAGACGTAACCGGCAGACGTAACCGGCGGACGTGACCGGCGGACGAGCGGCGTGACGTCCGGCCGTGAGTCGCACCGGTACGCCGGTACGCCTTTCACGGGTGGTAGAGCGAGATGACGCCGGTGATCCGCCCGTCAGAATCCAACGTCAGCTCGAAGAAGTTGCTCCACAGGACGTAGGGCGCGCCGGGTGCCGAGTGCTTGGCGATCAGGTCCTTCAGCTGCGTCACGCCCACCTCGTACAGCGTCGACGCCGAGGTGCCGGCCAGCGTGACCTTGGCGTCAGCGGGGATCACGAAGGTGGTGAGGCTGCCCGTGTCCTCATATTCGATGTCGTCCGGCACGCCGGGACCGCAGCGCATGATCTCCCTGAACCCGACGAGCGCGAAGTTCCCGTCAACCGTCGCAGTGCTCCGCATGGCGATTCTCTCGGTGCCCGGCGCGTCGGGGCAGATACTGCCGGTGGGCGACGGCGTGGTGCCGAGCACAGCCGGCGTCGTAGCCATCGCAGTGGTCGAAACCGCCGCCGCCTCGGTCGTCAGGACCGGGGCCGCACTCGTGTCTACCCCACTGGCGTCGGCCGCGCTCCCGGCGCTAGTGCAGCCCGCCGAGCCCGCCCCGACCACTGCCACCAGCACCGCCGCAGCGCTCACACGCCGAAAAGCCCCGCCACTCATGGAAAAATCCCCCTGTGCCACCCGGCGCACCGGATAGTGCGAGACCCGCGCGGATCAGTTGCCTGACCGCCGCGAGCAGACGATCAGCGCCGCCCGTTGGAGTGTAAGGCCGTCAGCCGTAGGCGGGCAGATCCGGCAGGTGGTCCGCGTTTCCCGAGACCTCCAACCCATGGCTGCCGCGTCCGACCAGCCATGCGAGCAACTGCCGGCCTGACCCGCGCACCTGCGCATCGGCGGCTCCGGCACCGGTCTGCACCGAGGCGGTATCAACCCGCCAGACGCGCATGGTGTCGTGGTCGACGAGCCGCCACCGCAGGTTCGCGTCCTGCGTTGCCTGCGTCGCGTGCAGCAGCCGGGTCGGCAGCCGATTGATCGTGCGTTCCAGGAATGCATCGACGAACTCCGTCGGCCAATCTTCGGGCGCGTAGCCGCAGCCCAGGTCCACGTGGTGGATCTCCACCTCCCGCCAGCGGGCCGCGATCCCCTCGCGCACCGTGCGACGGAACCGCAGCGTCACCGTCTCCAGATCCCAAACATGCTCCGGCAGGCTCGCCCACCGCTGCTCGAGCGCGGACACAGACGACTCCAGCCCTGCGACGATCGTCGCGGCGTCGGCGGTCACACCGTCTTCGATCTCCTGAGCCCTGCCCTGCTCGCCCCCGGCGTACTGCTCGACCTGCACGCCACGGAGCGCGCCGTCGAGCATCCGCAGCTGAGCATCGGCGTTCCGTGCCAGGTGCACCACCACATGCGCCCGTGACCACCCGGGCAGCGACGACGGACCGCGCAATGCGGGCTCGTCCAGTCCCGACACCGTCGCGAGCAGTCGCGCACTCGCATCCCGAACCCGGTCTAGTTCCACCGCCGCAGACGTCATGAGACCACGGATATCACGGCAGCTCTGGATGGGTCAGATTCAAGCCGCAGGCTGAGCGGGCCGGCGCCGCCGGGTGGCGAGTGATAAAGGTGTGGCGTGCTGATGCGTGTGTGAGGATACTGCGTCGGTGACCAGTTCCATACTGCCCCAGCTGCTTCGACCTCGTGCCCTGCGACCCGGAGATCTCGTCGTCATCGCGTCGCTGTCGGGGCCGCTGCCCGCTGAGTACGAGCCCAACGTCGAGCAGACGGTGGTCGTGCTCGAGCGGATGGGGTTCCGCGTGCGTCGGGCGCCGCTGCTCGAAGTGGGGCGGCAGCGCTGGTGGAGTGCGGCTTCGCCGGCGGAGATCGCCCGCGAGTTCAACGGTCTTCTTCGTGATCCCGAGGTCCGCGCGATCGTCGCGAGTGACGGCGGGCAGACGGTGCTCGGTTACCTCGACCTGATCGACGTCGAGGCGATCCGGGCCGACCCCAAGCCGATCCTCGGCTACAGCGATATCTCACTGCTGCATCTGGCGCTCTATGCACGCACGGGTCTGGTCGGATTCCACGCCGACATGGCCGTTCCCGGCTTCGGCGGGTCCTGGCCGGCTGCTATGGCGGCTCGTCAGGCGGAACTCGAGCGGCTCTACTCCACATTACTGACCAGCACGGAAGCGATCGGGGCGTTGCCGACGACCCCGTCGTGGGAATGCTGGCGTCCTGGCCGTGCCGAAGGCCGGCTGATCGGCGGGGTGATCAACCGCATCGTGCTTGCGCAGGCAACACCCTTCGCGATGCCGCTCGAGCGGTTCGACGGCGCGGTGCTGTTCTGGGAGGAGCTGGGCGGCCTGGCCTCGCACGTGTGGAGCTACCTTCAGATCATGCGGCACGCCGGCATCCTCGATCGGATCTCCGGCATGGTCGTGGGCATCCCGACCCACATCGGCGGCCTCGAGGGACCTGACGCGTCCCCGACGCTCGCCGAGATCGTCCTCGACGTCCTCGGCGACCGCGACATCCCGGTACTCGGCAACGTCGAGTTCGGACACTCCGGCCCGAACCTGCCGATGCCCGTCGGCATCCCCGTCGCCCTCGACGCGCAGCAGCGGACCTTGTCACTGCTCGAACCGGCGGTGCGGCCGTAGGTGGCGATGGGACAGGTCGGCTGAGTAACTGTGGATTACTCGGAGTAGAGGTCTTCTCCGAGCACGCCGCGGTGCGGTGATGCGTGGGGTTCAAGCGAGGAGCCAGCGCGGATTGACCTGCGCGGATAGTGCGCGTGGTTGAGTCCCCGAGGTACGTAGGGGTAGCGCAGCCAATCCTCGCCGCGCGGAGCGCGATAGAGCAGCCGCCGGAAACCAAGCCCCCACCC
>NZ_JAGSOG010000458.1 GCF_018139695.1 Actinospica durhamensis
CCGCCCACCCGCACCGAGCAGCGCGGAGTCGTGTCTGGTCAGACACCCTCCGCTGCCGCACTGGTCCACACAACTCTATCTGGCATCTGCGATACCTATTTCCCCGCCGTCACTCTGATCAATTCGAAGTCCCGGCGGACCAGCGGATATCCCCTTGTACCCAGAGAACTCCCCTGACTCTCACGGCTCACCGAGCGTGATGGTTCACCAAGGAACGGCAAAGCAGGGTAATAATATTGCGGCATACCGTAAGGTTCTGGCCCCGATCAGCCCTCGAACGCAAAATCTCCCCGCCAGGGCGGGCGCGGGCGGCATCGCTCGCCGTCCCGCGCCCGCCGGGTCAGGGCGTGTGGTGCGCGCCCTTCGTCGGAACCCGGCCTCAGAACTCGTCGTCAGAACTCGTCGTCGAACGAGACGCTGCCGCCCACCGCGACCTGGTACGCCGAGACCCGCCGCTCGAAGAAGTTCGACAGCTCCTGCACGTCCTGCAACTCCATGAACGCCAGCGGATTGGCCGATCCGTACAGCGGCTCGAGGCCGAGCTGCGCCAGCCGCCGGTCCGCGACGTGCTCGAGGTAGCCGCGCATGTCCGCTGCCGGCAGTCCCGGCACCCCCGCGCCCAGCAGGTCCTCGGCGAACTGCGTCTCGCACTCCACCGCCTCCGCCAGCATCTCCTTCACCTGCTCGGCCATCGCCGCGTCGAACAATTCGGGCTCCTCCTGCCGCACCGTCTCCACCACGTCGAACGCGAACGCCATGTGCATCGACTCGTCCCGGAACACCCAGTTCGTGCCCGAAGCCAGCCCGTTGAGCAGTCCGCGCGAACGCAGGAAGTAGACGTAGGCGAAGGCGCCGTAGAAGAACAGCCCCTCGATGCAGGTGGCGAAGCAGATCAGGTTGAGCAGGAAGGCCCGCCGGTCCTCGCGCGTCTCGAGCCGGCGCAGCCCGTGCACCGAGTCGATCCAGCGGAAGCAGAACTCGGCCTTGCGCCGGATCGAGGGGATGTTCTCCACCGCCGCGAACGCCTCGGCCCGCTCGTCGTCGTCCGGGACGTAGGTGTCGAGCAGGTTCAGGTAGAACTGCACGTGCACGGCCTCTTCGAACAGCTGCCGGGACAGGTACAGCCGCCCCTCCGGGCTGTTGACGTGCTGGTAGAGGTTGAGCACCAGGTTGTTCGAGACGATCGTGTCGCCGGTGGCGAAGAAGGCCACCAGCCGGGAGACCAGGTGCCGCTCGGCCGCGGAGAGCCGGTCGAGGTCGGCCAGGTCCGCGTGCAGGTCCACCTCCTCCACCGTCCACGTGTTCTTGATCGCGTCGCGGAAGCGGTCGAAGAACCGCGGGTAGCGCATCGGGCGCAGCGTCAGATCCATGCCCGGATCGAGCAACATGTGCGAGGTCTCCTTGTTCGGGTCGTACGGGTTCTCGTCCCGGTTCTCGGCCCGGTTCTCGTTCGGGTTCACTGGCAGGCCTCGCACGCTTCCGGGTTCTCCAGCGAGCAGGCCACGGCCGCGTCGACCACCACATCGGAGATCGACTCGATCGCGGGCGCCGTCCCCTGGGCGCCGACCGTGGCCTGCGCCGTCGCCTGCACGGTGGCCTGCTGGATGCGCGTGGCCGGGCGCGAACGCAGGTAGTAGGTGGACTTGAGCCCGGCCTTCCACGCGTACATGTACATCGAGGAGAGCTTGCCGATGGTCGGCGACGCCAGAAAAAGGTTGAGCGACTGCGACTGGTCCACGAACGGCCCGCGCGCCACGGCCAGGTCGATCAGCGCGCGCTGCGGCAGCTCCCAGGCCGTGCGATACAGGGCCTTGACCTCCTCCGGCAGCACTGGGATCCCCTGCACCGAGCCCTCGGCCCGCTTGACCGCCTCCCGGATGTGCGCCGTCCACAGCCCCAGGTCCTTGAGCTCCTGCACCAGCGCCGTGTTGACCTGCAGGAACTCCCCCGACAGGGTCTCGCGCTTGAACAGGTTCGACACCTGCGGCTCGATGCACTCGTAGCATCCGGCGATCGAGGCGATGGTAGCCGTCGGCGCCACCGCGATCAGCAGCGAGTTGCGCAGCCCCGTCGCCGCGACCCGGGCCCGGAGCGCCGTCCAACGCTCCGTCAGCTCCGGCGAGGTCGCCACGCCCCACAGGTCCGGCTGCAGCGCACCGCCGGCCGCACGCGTCTGCGCGTACGCCGGGTGCGCACCCAAGTCCTCGGCCAGCCCCGCCGAGGTCTCCAGCGCCGTCAGGTAGATCTCCTCGGACACGCGCGTGGACAGCTCCCGCGCCCGCGCGTCGTCGAAGGGTAGCCGCAGCGCGAAGAACACGTCCTGCAGGCCCATGACCCCGAGCCCGACCGGCCGCCAGCGCGGGTTGGACGCGGCAGTCTGCTCGCTCGGGTAGTAGTTGATGTCGATGACGCGGTCCAGGAACACCACCGCCGTACGCACCGTCGCGCGCAGCTTCTCCCAGTCGACGTCGTCGCGCGCCGCGGTCAGGTGCGCGGCGAGGTTGATCGAGCCGAGGTTGCACACGGCCGTCTCGGCGTCCGAGGACACCTCGATGATCTCCGTGCACAGATTCGACAGGTGCACGGTGTTGCCCGGCCGCCCGGTCTGGTTGCACAGCCGGTTCGCCGCGTCCTTGAAGGTCATCCAGCCGTTGCCGGTCTGCGCGAGCGTGCGCATCATCTTGCCGTAGAGCTCGCGCGCCGAGACCCGCCGCACGTACCGCCCTTCGGCCTCCGCGGCCCGGTACGCCGCGTCGAACTCGGCGCCCCACAGATCGGGAAGCTCGGGCACCTGGTCCGGGTCGATCAGCGACCACGGCTCGTCCGCCTCGACCCGCCGCATGAACTCGTCCGGGATCCAGTTGGCCAGGTTGAGATTGTGCGTGCGCCGCGCATCCTCACCGGTGTTCTCGCGCAACTGCAGGAACTCCTCGATGTCCGGGTGCCAGGGCTCGAGGTACACGCAGGCCGCACCCTTGCGCCGCCCACCCTGGTTGACCGCCGCCACGGACGCGTCCAAGGTCCGCAGGAACGGCACGATGCCGTTGGACTTGCCGTTGGTGCTGCGGATCAGCGCCCCGCGCGAGCGCACCCGGGAGAAGGCGATCCCGATCCCGCCGGCGAACTTCGAGAGCCGCGCGACCTGGTGGTAGCGCGCGTAGATCGAGTCGAGCTCGTCGCGCGGGGAGTCGACCAGGTAGCAGGAGGACATCTGCGTGTGCCGCGTGCCGGAGTTGAACAGCGTCGGCGAGCTAGGCAGATAAGCCAGCGATGACATCAGCCGATAGAAGGCAATCGCCTCCTCCGCCGTACACGAGAGCCCGCACGCCACGCGCAGCAGGAAGAACTGCGGAGTCTCGATCACGTCCCGCGCGACCGGGTGGCGCAGCAGGTACCGGTCGTACACGGTACGCAGCCCGAAGTACTCAAACCGCAGATCCCCATCCACATCGACGGCCGCATCAAGCACCCCCGCATGCGCACTTACAAACGCAAGAGTCTCGTCCCCGATCAGCCCCTCAGCGTGCCCGAGCGCAATGGAAGCGCTGAACGTGTCAGCCCCATGCCCCGCCGCCTCCTGCGCGATCACCCCGGAAAGCAGCCGCGCCGCCAACTTCGAGTACTGCGGCTCCTCCCCGATCAGCTCCGCCGCACACTGCACGGCAAGCCGCGCCGCCTCCC
>NZ_JAGSOG010000459.1 GCF_018139695.1 Actinospica durhamensis
CCCCACGCACTGAGCCCTTCCCGCCCTTCCCACGATCGGGGTGGGGCCGAACCACCGCAGACCCTTGGGTAGATACGCACATCCGTTCGAACCCTGATCGTCCGGTCCATGCCGTACGGCCGGGTGAAACACCTCGGCGCCCGCACGCGGACGATCTCTTCCGTGGGACCCGCGTTTGCCCCGGCGTACGGTCGGTTACCCGGCGGGCTCCAGTACGCGCCAGGATCGGCTCTCGTCAGGAAAGTCCTTCTGTGGAAGATCAGCCGAGGATCCCGGGCCCGGCGGCTCCGAGCCCGGACGAGGCGACGTCCGGCGACCGGTCCGAGCAACGGGCCGAGCAGCGGGCTGAGACGATGCGGGTGTTGCGGTCCATGGCGGCGATGCCCGCCGGCGACCCGCGGCGGGAGCGGCTGCGCACCGCGGTGGTGCGCGACCACATGCCCTACGCGCGCCACATCGCCCGCCGCTACGGCCGCCGCGGCGTGCCCGACGAGGACTTCGAGCAGGTCGCCTACCTGGGCCTGGTCAAGGCCGTGGACAACTTCGACCCCGAACACGGCACCGGTTTCCTCGGCTACGCCGCGCCCATGATCGTGGGGGAGATCAAGCGCTATTTCCGGGACGCGACCTGGTCCGTGCACGTCCCGCGTCACATGCAGGAGCTCACCGGCGCGCTGCACCGGGCCACCGACGCGCTGACCACGGAGTTCGGCCGCGAGCCGACGATCGTGGAACTCGGCGAACACCTCGGGGTGGATCCGGACGAGGTGGTCGAGGCGCTGGACGCGGCCGGTGCGTACACCACGTCCTCGCTCGACCGGCCGGTCGGCTACGAGCAGGAGAGCACCAGCCTCGGCGAGCTGATCGGCGAGGTGGACCCCGGCTTCGCGCTCACCGAGGACCGCGAGGTGCTCCGCGGCCTGGTCACCCACCTGCACGAACGCGACAAGCGGATCCTGCTGCTGCGCTTCTTCCGCGGCATGACGCAGGCCGAGATCGGCGAGGAGCTGGGCCTGTCCCAGATGCAGATCTCCCGGATCCTCACCCGCGTCCTGTGCGAGCTGCGCGAGGGCTTCGGCTGACCGGCCCGGCCCGCCGAAGCCGCAGCGCGCGGCGCTCAGCCCGCCGTCTGCTCCAAGCCGATCACATCCCCGCAGCTGAAGCGCACCCAGCGGCGGTGGTCGAACGCGCTGGCGCCGCGGTCCTTCGCCGTGCCGCGGTGGCACTGCGGGCACCGGGTGGCGCGGTCCTCCCAGGCGCGCTCGAACACGTCGCTCTCGGCATCGTGCACGAGCACGGCCGGCTTGGTCGCGCGGAACGGGTCGTAGCTCTCGCCCAGGTCGGTCGGGGCGCTCGCGGTGCGCGGCGCGTCATGCGAAACGGACATGACGGACTCCTTTCCGTGGTTCGGCCCGGCCCACCTGGTGACCCGTCCTCGGCGCGGTAGTCGCCGGACCCGAACATTTCCGGCTGGACGGGTGAATCCCGTCGCGCAGCGGGTAGCAACCGGTTTCGGCCCGGAAGAGAGCGCGGAGGTGAAGTGGATGGCGTGTGTCGAGCAGCGCGCGCGGCAGCGTGCGCAGACGATGCGCGTGCTGCGGCGCATGGTGCAGTTGCCGGAGGGCGCAGCGGAGCGGGAGCGGCTGCGGACGGAGGTGGTGGAGGACCACATGCCCTACGCCCGGCACATCGCCCGCCGCTACAGCCGCCGCGAGGGGGCCGAGGACGACTTCGACCAGGTCGCCTACCTGGGCCTGGTCAAGGCGGTGGACAACTTCGACCCGGACCACGGTACCGGGTTCCTGGGCTACGCCACCGCGATGATCGTGGGGGAGATCAAGCGCTACTTCCGGGACGCGACCTGGTCCGTGCACGTCCCGCGCCACATGCAGGAGCTCACCGCCGCCCTGCACCACGGCCGGGACGACCTGATCGCCGCGCTCGGCCGCGAGCCGACCGTCCCCGAACTCGCCGAGCGCATCGGCGTCGAGCAGGACGAGGTGGTCGAGGCGCTGGACGCGGCCGGGGCGTACACCACCTCGTCGCTGGACCGGCCGGTCGGCACCGAGCAGGACAGCGCCTGCCTCGGCGAGTTGATCGGCGGCGACGATCCCGGCTTCGCGCTGACCGAGGACCGCGAGGTGCTGCGCGGCCTGGTCGCCGAGCTGCCGCCGCGGGACAAGCGGATCCTGCTGCTGCGCTTCTTCCGCGGGATGACCCAGGCGGAGATCGGGGCGGAGCTCGACCTGTCCCAGATGCAGGTTTCCCGCCTGCTCGCCAAGATCATCGACCAGCTGCGCGACGGCTTCGCCCTCACGACCGCCGCATAGCCGGCCGCGCCGCCGTCCCGCCTGGCCGTCGCCATCGCCGTCACCGTCGGGTACTGCCGTCTTCGGTGCGGCCGACGAGTCCGAGCGCGATGCGGCGCATTACCCGGCCGAATCCGGATACCAGGGTGGCTCGATCGGCTCTCGAAGATCTGCGGAGAAGGGGAGAGGCCACGTGACTGACGGCGTTCGAGCACCGAGGCTGCTCGTGGACACGCGCGCCGCCGCCCCGACGCGGCTGGTGACGCTGAACATGCGGGCGGACAAGGACTACCTGGCCCTGGCCCGCACCTGCGCGATGCACACCGCCGCGGTCCTCGGCTTCCCGCTCAGCCGCGTCACCGACCTCAGGCTGGCCGTGAACGAGGCCTGCCTGTGCTTCCTGGAGGCGCCCGTCCGGCGCGGTTCCGACCTGCTCGGCAGTTCGCCCGCGCCGGCGGCGCTGGAGATCGCCTACGACCTGTATCCCGAGGAACTGCACGTCACGCTGCGTTCGCCCGTGCCGGAGAACTGGCCGCGGGTGGACGAGACGGGCTGGGCGCTGCTGCGCGCGCTCGTCGGCGACGTCCGGGTCTTCGCGCACGAGGGTCTGGGCACCCTGACGCTGATCGAACCCCTGCCCGCGCCCACGCGCTGAAAGGGCGTCACGCGACCAGAGAGAGTGGGAATGCGATGTTGGTTCTGACCGAAGCCGCCGCCGAGACGATCGACGAGCTCACCGGCCGCCCCGGCCTGCCGGAGAGCGCCGGCCTGCGCATCAGTACCCTGACGGGTGGCGAGCGGACCGCGGAGAGCTGGAACGCCGCGCTCACGGCCGAGCCCGGGCCCGCCGACGAGGTCTTCCAGGTGCGCCGCGGCCGGCTCTACCTGGACCCGAACGCGGCCGGCCGGCTCGCCGACAAGGTGCTCGACGTGCAGACCGCCAACGACGGCGAGGTCGTCTTCCATGTCCGCAAGCAGGAGGCCGACAGCGCCGAATGACCCGGCCGCCTCCGGCTGACCCGCCGGCTCCGGACGCTCCGTCAGATCCGTGAGCCGTACGGGCCCCGAGCGGCACCGCATCGGCCGCGTGACGCACCTCGTCACGCGGCCGACGTGCGTCATCTGGCGCAGCGGCCCGCCGCGTCCCGAGCCCCGTGCGGACCATGCAAACGCGTACGGGCGCATGCCCGCCGGACCCCCGGGCACCTGCCCCGCTCCCGTGCCCGGCGGACCCGGAGGTTCGTATGCGTTCATCAGGCAATCGCGCGTGGCGCAGAGAATGGCGGCGGCGCTGCGCGCGTCTGGCCGCCGTCCTCGCGACGGCGGCGAGCATAACGGTCGCATCAGGCTGTGCCGCGAC
>NZ_JAGSOG010000045.1 GCF_018139695.1 Actinospica durhamensis
CAACTACTACGGCGACCACGACCTGTGGCGCGAGCCGCAGGCGGACGACTCCGACACGACCGCCGCGGACTACTGGGCCGCCGAGCACCGGCCCGTGTTCGAGGCCGCGGCGCCCGGTGCGAAGATCCCGCCTGCGCGCCGTCCTGTCCGCCGCCGGCTTCGAGGTCGACCGCGATTTCCCCCACCTGCGCGGCGACACCACCGTCTCCGACGAGCCCTTCCTCACCCTAGGCCGCCTGCGCCCGGTCGTCGTCGAGGACCTCCTCGTGCTGCTGTACTGATAGAGTATTCTGATTTGATGCCGCGTCAGCGTATTGTCTGCTGGCTCAAGTAATTCAGTGGATATAATCCATGGTTTAGCTGGATCGTTTTAGGTACGGATGCGCAGGGGGAACGGGGCCGGTGTCGCGGGGAGGCCTCTCCGGAGGGTGAGGCGTCGAACGCGGGCGCGCGGAGGGCGCGCGGCGCGGCGCGCTACCGGCGTATCGCGTGGACCAGCTGACAGACACGCAGATGGCCGTATTCGTGCGCTATCAGGCGACGTAGCCGGGACGAGCCGGGCCGCGCAGCGGCGAAGGGGAGGCGTTTTCCTCAGCGATTGGCCCGGTTTCGCGGACTAGTACGCAGTCGGACTTCGTGATCTGACACCGGGTCGTGCGATGAGCGCGTAGCGTAGGCGGTGGTAGTGCCAGAGGGCTCGGGCCTGATGGCCTCGGCGCCAAGTGGACCAGGCGAGACAGTCGCCTACATCTGTGTTCCTGCGGTTTTGTCCGGGCAGCAGGGCGGGCAGGAGCCGCTGGAGTTCCGGGACGGTCAGCGCGATCATGCCGCAGTCTTTCGGCGCGGGCTGCTCGTCGTACTCGGGCAGCACGGGGGCCGGGTGCGTGGTCCTGGCCTGGGCGGCGGTGACGGCCGGGAGCGCGTAGGCCGCCATCACGAGGGTGACGTGGCGTTTCCACGCCCGGTAGCCGCGCACCTGGGTTCCGTCGAGGCAGGTGGCCTGCTTCGAGTTCTGCACGTACAACTCCCGATCGGCCAGCCCGTGCCCGAGCGGTGTGGCGTAGGTCGCGTAGACCGCGACGACGGCGTTCTCGATGCGTCCGGCGGTGCCGGTGTACTGTCGGCCCGCCCGCCCTTACACGCGCGGCGCAGGCCGCTCCGTATTCAGCTTGCGTCACACGATGACGATCAGTGCGGCTGCTTGTGCGCCAACCTTCTACCGGCCTCGATAGCCGAGGGGGCCCTCACGGCTCACCACGACTGACGGGGCACCAGGCGCGGAATGCGTGCGCGCAATCGGCCCCGTCGGAGCGGACTCGAATGGCCGTCCACGCCGTAGTCAGTGGCGGATGTTGGAGAATTCCCCAGGGACTCGGAGGTGGCGATGACATCGGGAAACGGGCTTGCGGAACTGCTGCGTACCGTCGCGACGCCGACGCTGCGAACATATGGATTTAAACGGGACAAGAACTACTACTACCGTTTCAACGACACCGGTGACGAAATGGTCGTGTGCTTCGACAACGCCATCGGAGCCCCGCCCGGCACGCCGTACGGCCCCGCCACGGAGATCGGTGCCGGCTACTTCCCCCGCTACTTCCTCGAAGACCTCCGCACGAGGTTCAAGGGAAAGAACCAGGCACCGCATTGGACCATGGCCCTGTTCTACTGGCGCGTGATCGCGCCGACCGAAGTCTCCTATGCCTCCGGTGGCGGGCAACCGTGGGATGAATGGTGGGCACTGGGCGAACGCACCGCGGACAGCGGCCGGGTGCTGGCCGGCATCCTTACCGAGAACGTACTCCCGTGTCTGGCACGGCTCGAGCCGCTCGAAGCCCAGTGCGCTGCCGCGGGCGGGACCGGGCCCGACGCGTTCACCTTCAGCGGCAGTTGGCACGGGCCGGTCTACGCGAGACTCGGCCGTGCCCCGCGCGCGGAGGTCGAGGCCACCCTCGTCTCGCTCGCGCCCGTCGGCTTCGACCAGGAAGACGTCGCACGGTTCACCGAAAGCATCCGCGGTCGGCTCGATGCGATCTACCCAGAGTAGGCCGCCTCACGTACTGGAGTAGATCAGCGGCAACTCCCCACCGCGCGTCCTGGACCAGTCCGAACGATGGCAGAAGTCGCCATCAGGCCCGTGCCCCCCGGCTCCACGACCACCTACGCTACGCGCTCATCGCCCAACCCGTGTCAGATCACGAAGTCCGACTGCCGTACTGGGTCTCGGCCGGCCGTCAGCGTATCTCCTACTTATCGCAGTGTGCTGGCGCGTCGAGAGCCCACTTCTGCGGAGGCGCTGGTGGGTTCGCTCTGTGTGTTCGCGGCGCGCACCTTGTCCAAGGAGTTGGCCCGGGGTACGCCCTCCACGGCTACGCAGATCCCGAACACGCGGTCGTGGCTCGTCCAGCCGTTCACGCGCCCGCGATTGTTGCTGATCTGCACCCGCTTCCGGGCCGGATCCAGGGACGAGACCAAGTGTAGATATACCGTGCCGGATACGCGGGCGAGGACGATGTCCCCGACCTCGAGCTTCGCGGGATCGACCGGCGCCACCACTACCGACTGCCGGCTGCGTATCAGTGGGACCATGGAAGAGCCGGTGGGCTTGAACTCAACGGTCGCTCCAGCCGCGATTCTGTCCGCTACTGCCTCCAACATGCCCATGCCCACAGCGTGGCGGGTCAGCCGAGGCGGCTCAACTGAGTTTCGAGTACGGGTGCGCAGGGGGAGCGGGGTTGGTGTCGTGGGGAGGCTTCTCCGGAGGGTGAGGCGCCGGACGCGGGCGGGTGGAGGGCGCGTGGTGCGGCGCGGTAGCGTCTGCGCGTGGACGAGCTCGCAGGTGGGCAGACGGCCGTGTTCGTGCGGTATCAGGCGACGCAGCCGGGGCGGACCGGGCTGCGTAGCGGCGTGTTCGGGCTGGTCAACGGGCTACACAAGCGAGGCGAGCTGACGCCCGAACAGGCCGAGTTCCGCCGGGTGGGCAACGCCTGGTACCACGCCCATCTGAGCGATCCCGGCGCGCTCGCGCCCGAGGTCTACGACAGGGCTCTTCATCCGCGGTCCTCAGCCTGGTTCAAGGAATCGGCCGTCGAGATGATCGAGCAGGTCGCCGGATATCTGGAGATCCTGGATGCGCACGGCGTGGCTTGGGAGTTGGTGCGCAGCACCGACCCGGGGGAGATCTTGTACGAGGACGTACACCAGGTCATCGCCGAGCCGCGTCAGGCGGTGCCGTCCGCCGGAACCGCGCCGCTCAGGTCGTCCGGGTGCCGGTGAGTGTTCCGGAGGCCAGGACGTGTCCGGCGAGGGCCGACGGCACGGCTTGCATGTCGGGGACGTCGGCGAAGTCGACGGCGGTGTCGAGGGCGTAGAGGTGGTAGCGGTAGCGGTGTGTGCCGTGGCCGGGAAGCGGCCTGGGACCGGCGTACTTGGCCTGGCCGCGGCGGTTGGGGAGGAAGTGGAAGCGCGGGTCGTCCGGGGTCAGGGCGCCCTCCGGAAGGCCGCCTTCGGTCGCCGGGAACGCGGCGATCGTGTGGATGCCGGGTACGGCGCCGGGGTTGTCGAGGTCTTCGAGGACGAAGACCAGGCCCTTCGTGCCCGCGGGCAGGGCGCTCCAGGTGAGGGCGGGGGAGATGTCCTGGCCGATGAACTGGCCGCAGTGCTTGGCGGGCACGACCTGGCCGTCCTGGAACGCCGGCGACGTCAGAGTGATGCGATGATCGGTCGCGAGCTCGGGGGCGTTGGCAATGCTCGCGGTCTCGTCGGGGCGCTTGTTGCGCAGCAGCCGGCCGACGGGGAGCAGCAGGGCTTCTATCGGATGCATGGTGGTCCTGTTCAGGAATCGGCGATGCGGAGCAGGAGTGGGGCGATCCGGAGGAGGTCGGCGCGTTCGGCGGCGGTGAGCTCGCCGAGTCGGGCGTTGAGCCAGTCCTGCCGGTGGCGGCGCGAGGCCGTGGACGCCTGCTGGCCCTGTTCGGTCAGGGCGAACACGACTTTGCGCCGGTCTTCCGTGTCGCGGGACTTGGTGATGTACGCGAGTTGTTCGAGCCGCCGAACCGTCTGGCTGATGGATCCGAGCGTGACCTTCGCGGCCGCGGCCAGGTCGCTCAGGCTCATCCCGCCCTGCTTGTCGAGGGTGATCAACACGAGGAGCGCTTCCTCGGAGACCTCTCCCTCCACCCGCTCGGAACGGAATCGGCTGTAGAGCCGTACGGCCGCGCGTCGCAGTTCCGCGCCGACCTCGTCGATGTTCTCGGGCACCGCGCACCTCCAGTTGCTTAGTAGACCATAGCATCTGCTTAGTAGTACTAATCAAATCGAGCGCGTGCTGAACCGGCTGACGGCGCGCCCTGCGTTCTACTGCAGTGCGTCGCGTAGGTCGGTGAAGGTGCGGAAGTGGATGGCGGGCATGCCGAGGGCGCGGGCGGCGGCTACGTGGCCGGGGGTGTCGTCGACGAAGAGGCAGTGGGTCGGGTCGACGCCCACGGTGCGGGCGGCGGCCTGGAAGACGCGGGGGTCGGGCTTGGCGAAGCCCAGGTGGGAGGTGTTGACGACGAAGTCGGCGATGTCCTCGATGCCCTGATTCCGAAGGTCGTCCTCGAGGCGGGTGGTGGCGTTGGAGACCAGGGCGACCGGCATGCGCTCGCGGGTGCGGCGGAGCAGGGCCACTACCTCGGCGTCGACGGGCGGCAGGACGGCCGACCAGGCTGCCACGACGCCTTCGGCTGCTGATATGCCGTGGTCGCGCGCGAGGGCGGCGGTGACGTCGGCTCGCCACTGCGGGTCGGTCGTGCCGCCGGTGATGGCCGGGATCAGGCGCTCGGCGGCGAACGCGGTTGCGGACAGGACGCCGGTGGGCAGGCCGTGCGCCGCCTCGATCTCGGCCATGCTCGGCCAGTGCCGCACTACGCCGTCGACATCACAGAGCACCGCTTGGATCTTGGTTCCGGTCATGCGGGGAGCTTATCCGGCGGGCTGATCGCGTGCGGTGGGTGTGGTGGGTGCGGTGGGTGTGGTGCGATCCGGCGATGCGATGCGATGCACAGCACAGCACCACACCACGTTCGGCCGCCCCCGCGCCCGTCACGCCCCGCGCCCATCAGCCCCCGCGCCTCAGCACGGCAGCGCGAGTTCGAACCAGACGCTCTTGCCGCCGGTCGTGTGGCGGGTGCCCCAGCGGTGGGAGAGTTCCTTGACCAGGTGCAGTCCGCGGCCGCCGTCGTCGTCGTGGCCTGCGGCGCGCAGCCGGGGGACCTCCTCCGAGGCGTCGTAGACCTCGCACAACAGGGTCCTGTCACGCATCAGGCGGACGCTGATCGGGCCGTTGGAGTACAGCAGCGCGTTGGTGACCAGTTCGCTGGCCAGCAGCTCCGCGGTCTCCTCGAGCTCGGCCAGGCCCCAGTCGCTGAGTGTGCTGCGCACGGCGCGGCGGGCCCGGGCCACTGCGGGCAGCTCGGGCTCGACCACCCACTGCGCGGTCGCGGTGGACGGGACGCCGCGCACGCGGGCGATCACCAGTGCGGCGTCGTCCATGGTGCGGTCGCCGCGCAGGCCGCTGATGACGGTGTCGGCGATGGCCTCCAGCGGCAGCGACGGGTCCTTGATCTCGCGGGCGAGGTCGCTCAGGCCGTCGTCGATGTCCCGGCCGGGCGCGCGGCTCTCGACCAGGCCGTCGGTGCACAGCACCAGCAGGCTGTCGTCCTCGAGCTCGATGTCGCGGCTCTCGAAGGTGTGCCCGCCCACGCCCAGCGGCACGCCCGGGGGCAGCTCGATCAGCTGCGGCGGGCCCTGGGCCGGGACCATCAGCGGCGGGATGTGCCCGGCCCTGGCCATCCGGCAGATCCGCGTGGTCGGGTCGAACACGGCCACCAGGCACGTGGCGAAGAGTATCTCGCCGTCGCCCAGGTGCTCGGCCAGCTCGTCGAGGTGGTGGAGCACCTCGGCCGGCTGCAGGTCCAGGCTGGCCACCAGGGTGCGGGTGGCGGTGCGCAGCTGGCCCATCACGGCGGCGGCGCGCACGCCGTGGCCCATGACGTCGCCCACCACCATCGCCACCCGCCCGCCGCGCAGGCCGATCACGTCGTACCAGTCGCCGCCGACGCCGGTCAGGTCGCTGGCGGGCAGGTAGCGGTGGGCCACGTCCACACCGGTGTGGTCGCCCGAGTCGGCCGGCAGCAGGGCGCGCTGGAGCATCAGGGCCGTGTGCCGCTCGTGGCTGTAGAGCCGGGCGTTGTCCACGCACAGGGCGGCGCGGGCGGCGAACTCCTCGCCCAGCACGGCCTCGCCGCCGGAGAAGGGGCGCCGGTCCGGGCCGCGGGTGAACATCGCGATGCCGAGCACGGCGCCGCGCGCGACCAGCGGCACCACCAGCATGCAGTGGCCTACCAGCAGCGGCGCGGGGGAGGGGTCGGACTCGGGCCACAGCTTCTGCGTGGCGGCCTGGTCCAGCGCCGGCAGCGTACGCGGCCGGCCGGAGCGCAGCACCTGGCCGAACACCGAGTTCTGGCCGTGCACCACGGTCTGGTCCACCGGCAGCAGCGCCTCGAGCGCCGGGTCCTGGGCCCGGGCGGCCACCCGGCGCACCCGCACCTCGTTGTCGGGGCGGGCCATCGGCAGCTCGAACTCGTCCACCACGGTCTCGAGCAGCGCCACCGACGCGGTGTCGGCGAATCGCGGCACGGCCACCGCGAGCAGCTCCCGCGCGGTCTGGGACATGTCGAGGGTGGTGCCGATCATGGTGTTGGCCTCGGTCAGCAGCTGCACCCGGCGCATCATGGCGACGGACGCGGCGTGCTCCTGGAACTGGCCGATCGCGGCGAGCGCGGCCTCGGCCGTGCCCAGCGGCGCGGGCTTCGCGGCGGGCGCGGACTGCCCGACCCGGTCGGTGACGACGATCAACGCCCCCGGACGGCCCCGTCTGTCCTGGATCGGCTGCCAGCCGCACTCCACCGGATGCACCAGGCCGTCGGCGTCGAGCAGGGGGAGCGAGCCGGACCAGCTGCGGCCGGTGAGCACGGTGCCGAGCAGCTCGTCGAGGGCGGAGCGGTCCTCCGGCCGTACCATCAGGGTCCGCATACGTCGCCCGCAGGCGCGGCCCGCGGACAGCCCGAACAGTGCCTGCGCACCGCGGCTCCAGCTGGTGATCCGTCCGTCCGTACCGACGGTCAGTGTGGCCGGCCACGGACGCTGCGGGGCTGCCGGGGCGGTTTCACCCCCGAACGCCCTGTTCCAGGGTGTTGCCCCCATTTCGAGCTCACTCTCGTTGTCCAGGTGGGCGGTCGGAAGTATACCGTCCTGTCAGGGTCGTGAATCAAGGGAGGCGGGCGAATTCGCAGGTGACCGCGGCCCTGGGACCGCCGCATAGGGCCTGTCCTCGCCCTACCCTGGCCACTCGGCGCACATGCGGGCGCGGTGGGGGCGCACGGAGGCTCGCGACGGCGTCCGGGGTGGTGCGCGCCGCGAAAAGCGCCCCCGCCGTGCCGAGGCGTACTCGGCACGACGGGGGCGCTGAGGGGCGCCGAAGCGCGCGACGGCGCGGGGTGGATCAGGGTTCGGAGACGGGGACCTCGGCCGCGTCGGCCTCGATCGCCGACGCCGGTGCGCCCGCGGTGACGGGCACGAGTCCGGCCGAGCTGAGCGAGTCGCTCGGATAGACGACCTCTTCGTGGATGGCCAGGTCCCCGGTTTCCAGTACGGAATCGGGGAGTCTGAGTTTGACGAACAACCCGACGCCCTTGAGGATCAGGAAGGTCATCAGCGCGGTCCAGCCGATCACCGTCAGCGCCGCGCCGGCCTGCACTTCCAGCTGATGCCAGGAATGCGAGCCGTAGAGCAGGCCGGTGACCGAGAACGGTGCCGTCTTCGTATCCTTACCCAGATACACCAGGACGTTCGGATCGGCGAAGATGCCCACCAGCAACCCGCCGCACAAACCCGCGATACCGTGCGTGTAGACCACCCCGAGGGTGTCGTCCACCTTCGCGAAGAACCACTTCTTGGACAGCTTGTACCAGCTGAGCCAGACGATCGCGGAGGTGATCGCGCCCAGGCAGATCGCGCCGAGGCCGTTGACGTAGCCGGCCGCCGGGGTGATGGTGACCAGGCCCACGATCATGCCGTTGATCGAGCCGAGCAGCGTCGGCTTCTTCGACGGGCTCCAGAACATGTCCATCAGCAGCCACACCAGCAGCGCCACCGCGGTGGCCAGGTTGGTGTTGACCACGGCCTCGGCCGCGTCCGCGCCGGCGAAGTACGGGTCACCGCCGTTGAAGCCGTTCCAGCCGAGCCACAGGATGCCCGCGCCGGTCGCGCACATCAGCAGGTTGTTCGGCGCGCCGTGTTCTCGGTCCTTCTTCAGGCGCGGCCCGATCACGGCCGCCGCCACGAAGCCGGCCGTGCCCGCGGACAGGTGGATGACGTAGCCGCCGGAGTAGTCCACCGCGCCGAGGCCGGCCCAGAAACCGCCGCCCCACAGCATGAACGCGTCCACGGTGTACACCAGCGTGGTCCACAGCGGGACGATGATCAGCCACGCCTTGAAGCTCATCCGGCCGATCACCGAGCCGAGCCACAGCAGCGGGGTGATCGCGGCGAAGACGAACTGGAAGTAGAACAGCGCCGACTCGGAGAAGTTGAACGGCGGCATCAGCCCATTGAGGAGCGGGACGTTCGCCTGCGCCTCCTGCCCGGCCCCGAGCGAGGTGCGGGGCAGGCCGACGAAGCCGCTGGGGTTGCCCGAGGCAGTGGTCTTGATCCAGGGACTGCCGAAGCCCATGTTGAACGCCCACAGCGCCCAGACCAGCAGCACCAGGGAGAATGCGCTGAACGCCATCAGCATCGTGTTGACGGCCCATTTCTTCTGCACAAGCCCGCCGTAGAGCACGGCCAGGCCGGGCAGGCTCATCAGGCCCACGAGCGTCGCGGCGGTCAACTGCCACGCCGCGTCGCCCGAGGAGTACCCGGTGGAGGGGTACGGGATGTAATCGAGGTGCACTGTGCGCTCCGTTCGTCATGGCGTGGAGAACGTAGGGCAGGCCGACGGCCTTCGTGCGAGCTGCGAAAACCGTGTGCACACGGGCATTTCCGCAACGTTGCGCGCACCTTGGCAGCGCGCCGTGACGCGGCGGTGGCGGATCTGTTTCCGGCCCGCTACGAAAGGCGCAGGGTTGTTACGTTCCGGGAAACCGGGGTGGAATGCCGCGATCCGGCGCGTAGGCGGTGTCTTCAAGCCGGCGCCGGGGCCGCGACGCCGGCTTGAAGACGCGGCCTAGCCCTTCGACTCGGCCTGGGCCAGCAGCGAGCCGACCCAGTCGCTGAAGTACGAGGCGTAGGTGACGTCCGGGGTGTCCCCGCCCGCCTCGAAGCCGCCGATCACGCCGACGACGGTGCCGAGGCCGGTGTTCGCGTCCACGTCGCGCAGGAACGGGCCGCCGCTGGTGCCGCCGGGGTAGTTCTGGCAGTCGAACTGCAGCTGCGGGGTCGTGAGCGACGGGTCGGACACCTGGGTCGTCATGTTGGTGCAGGTGATCGGCTTCTCCGTGTCCTGCGGGTAACCGACCACCTGGGTCAGCCCGGAGTAGGCCGGATCGAGCTGGAGCTGGTCGCCGCCGACCACGTCCTGGATCCGGGTGTTCGAGCCGGACTCGTGCACCACCAGGAAGGCCACGTCGTAGTCCGGGTCCTCGCTCGAGGCCCACTGCGCCGGGACCACCACGTCCGCGGGCGTCCACACGCCGTACGGGTCCTGGCCGTCGTGGTAGTCGGGCACGAAGGCCAGGTCGGTGTACGCGCCGTTGGTGTCGTAGACGCAGTGCGCGGCGGTCAGCACGATGTCGCCGTGCGGGCTGTTGATCACCGAGCCGCTGCAGTAGTGGCCCTGGCCCTGGACCGAGCCGTTGGACGCGCTGAACAGGGCGCCGATCTGGGGGGAGCCGCCGAACGGGGAACTGGCCAGCGGGTCGGACACGGCCATGGGGGAGCCGCCGGCCAGCACGGCCTGCTCGGCCTGGTCCCCGCTGCCGCCGGGCACGGGGCTGGGCAGGGCCGGGGTGGCGGCCAGGCCGTCGGCGGCGGTACCCGAGCCCGCCTGGGCGCTCGCGTTCGCCGTGCCGAGCCGTCCGGCCCAGTACGAGGCCGCGGCGTCGGCCGCGGCCGAGGGGATCGGGATCACCCCGCCGTTGGACTGGGCGTACGCGCCGCCGGGCCCGGCCGCGGCAGGCCACAGCAGCACCGCGGCGACGACGAGGACCGCCGCTCCGGTCGCGGCCAGTCCGAGGGAGCGCCTTCTGGCTCCCTCGTGCCGAACTCGGCCCATGGTCAGGTTCCCGCCGTCCGAGGAGTGTTCAGCCGCGACCGCGCACCGGCGCCCGGCGGCACGGATCACGACAAAGGCCATGATCCCCGCTGCCGGGCGCCGGCGCCAGATCCGACACCTGAATTACTCAGAAGCCCTTCGCGGCGCGGATGGACTCCCTCAGTGAACCCACGGTGGCGAGCACGGCCGAGGGCTCGTAGCCGCAGTGCGCCATGCAGTTGTCACAGCGCGGGTCCTTGCCGCGGCCGAACTTCTCCCACTCGGTGGTCTCGATCAGCTCCTTGTATGTCTTCGCGTACCCGTCGTTGAGCAGGTAGCAGGGCTTCTGCCAGCCGAACAGGGAGTAGGACGGAATGCCCCAGGGGGTGCACTCGAAGTCCTTCTTGCCCTCCAGGAAGTCCAGGAACAGGGGCGAGTGGTTGAACCGCCACTTCTTCCTGCGGCCGTCCGCGAAGGCCTTCTTGAACAGCTCCCTGGTCTGCTCCACGCCGAGGAAGTGCTCCTGGTCCGGGGCCTTCTCGTAGGCGTAGGCCGGAGAGATCATCATCTGATCGACCTTCAGGTCGTCGTTCAGATAATCCATCACGTCGATCACGGACTGCGCGGTGTCGGTGTTGAAGAAGGTCGTGTTGGTGTTGACCTTGAACCCGGCCTCACGCGCGATCCGGATGCCCTCGACCGCCTCCTCGAAGCCGCCGTCCTTGCACACCGACTCGTCGTGCCGCTCCTTGAGGCCGTCGATGTGCACGACCCAGGCGAAGTACGGGGAGGGCTTGAACTTGTGGATGTGCTTCTTGATCAACAGGGCGTTGGTGCACAGGTAGACGAACTTCTTCCGCGCGATCAGCTGCCGGACGATCTCGTCGATCTGAGGGTGCATCAGCGGCTCGCCGCCCGCGATGGAGACCATCGGGGCGCCGGACTCCTCGACCGCGCCGACGGCTTGCTCCACCGGCATGCGCTGCTTGAGGATCGAGGCCGGGTGCTGGATCTTCCCGCACCCGGCGCAGGCCAGGTTGCAGGCGAACAGCGGCTCGAGCTCGACGATGAGCGGGAACTTCTTGACCCCCTTGATCTTGTTCTTGAAAAGGTAGGTGCCGATCTTCGCGGACTGGCGCAGTGGAACGCCCATGATTCCCCTCTAGATTCTCTTCGTCGACGGCAACGCGGGCATCGGGGGGAGGGAGAAGCGGTAGGTCTCCTCGATCCCTGCGGGCTCCTCGCGGCGGATCGGGCCGAGCGCGGCGAGCGCGTCGACCACCGCCTCCACCAGCTGTGCGGGCGCCGAGGCGCCCGCGGTGATCCCGATGACGCCCGCTCCGGCCAACCAGTCCGGGTCGATCTGCTCGGGGCCGTCGACGAGGTACGCCGCCGCCCCGGCCCGCTCGGCCACCTCCACCAGACGCAGCGAGTTGGAGGAGTTCGGCGAACCGATCACCAGCACCACGTCCGCTTCGGCGGCCACGTCGCGGATCGCGCGCTGCCGGTTCGTGGTCGCGTAGCAGATGTCCGAGCTCGGCGGTTCGCCGATGCCCGGGAAGGCGGTGCGCAGCGCGTCCACGACCTGCGCGGCCTCGTCCTCGGCCAGGGTGGTCTGCATCAGGTAGGCCACCCGCTCCCGGTCCGGCACCTCCAGTGCCTTGGCCTGCTCCGGCGTCTCCACCAGGTGGATGCGCGGGCTGGCCGGATCCGGGTCCTCGCCCATCAGTCCCTCGGACTCGTCGTGGTGCGGGTGCCCGATGAACACCACCGTGTTCCCGTCCCGCAGCGCCCGCCGGGCCTCGGTGTGCACCTTGGCCACCAGCGGGCAGGTGGCGTCGACCACGGCAAGGCCGCGCGCGTCCGCCTCCAGCCGCACCGAGGGGGCCACGCCGTGCGCGGAGAGCACCACCGGCACCCCGTCGGGCACCTCGCTCAGCTCCTCCACGAAGACCGCGCCGCGCCGCTCGAGGTCGGCCACCACGAAGGTGTTGTGCACGATCTGGCGGCGCACGTAGACCGGCGGGCCGTAGCGCTCGAGCGCCTCGGCCACGATGTCGATGGCCCGCTCCACACCCGCGCAGAACGAGCGCGGCGAGGCCAGCACCACGCGCCGCTGCGGATGCGCCGCGGCGCCCCAGGACTCGAACGCCGCCACCATTCGGGTCAGGGTGCGCAGCGCGGCCCGGCCGCGGCTGAGCGTGGCCGGGTGCCACAGGCCCGTGCGCGCGTCGTCCACCACCACCCGTGCGGTGGCGAACGGCGCGTCGGTGAGCGTGCCGAGCACCGAGGCCTCCATGTCCACGGCGAGGTAGCCCTCCGCCGCGAGCCCGGCCCTGGCCTTGCCGTGCACCACCCGGTCGCTGGTCACGGTCGGGCCGAGGTGGATGCGCACGTTCCGCGGCAGCACCCGGCGCAGCGCCGCGGCCAGCAGCGGGGCGGCCGGGCAGCGCACCACGGCGCCGTCCGGGCCGTGCACCTCGGTGGAGACGACCACGTCGCCGGAGCGCACCTGCGGGTCGAGGCCGCCGGCCACGCCCGCCAGGACCACCGGAGCCCCGTCGCGCGGAAGCACCCGGGCGGCGCGCCCGGCCCGCATGCCCACCTGGACCACGCCCGTCTCGAGACCGGCCCCGCGGCGCAGCGCCCGGGCCTCCAGGGCCAGCGCCGCCGCGACCGTCACCGGCGCGCTCATCGGCGCTCCAGGCGGTCGAACTGGGCACTGTGCTGCTGATTCACACTGTAAAAGTGTACGGCGCGACCCAGCGCGGTCAGCGGAAAGACAAGCCGGTAGAGGTGGTAGTTGATGTAGAAGTCGCCCGGGAACCCGGTGCCGGTGAACAGGTCCTCGTCCCAGGTCCCGTCGGTGCGCTGAGTGCGGGTCAGGTACAGCACCCCGCGGTCGATCGCCCCGCGCACCTCGGCGCTCGCGCCGCTCGGATCCTCGGCCAGGGCCAGCAGCGCCAGCAGCGACCAGGCGGTCTGCGACGCGGTCGACTCCCCGCGCCCGATCCAGGCCGGGTCGCCGTACGAGCGCAGGTCCTCGCCCCAGCCGCCGTCGGCGTTCTGATGCTCGATCAGCCACCGGCTGGCCCGGCGCAGCGCCGGATGCCCGGCGCTGACCCCGGCCGCGGTCAGCGCCGGGACCACCGCGCCGGTGCCGTAGACGTGGTTGGCGCCCCAGCGGCCGAACCAGGACCCGTCCGGCTCCTGGTGGTCGAGCAGCCAGCGGATCCCGCGCAGCGCCCGCGGGTCGTGCGGCCGGCCCAGCACCGCGTACGCCTCCACGATGTGCGCGGTCACGTCCGCCGAGGGCGGGTCGATCACCGCCCCGAAGTCGCAGAACGGCAGCTTGTTGATGAGCGTGCGGGTGTTGTCCGCGTCGAACGCGCCCCAGCCGCCGTCCTTGCTCTGCATCCCGCCCATCCAGGCCGCGCCGCGGTCCATCGCCGCGCGGATGCGCCGCTCGCGCACCGGCTCGCCGTCGGGGTTGCGGGTCCGTTGCAGCGCCAGCAGGATCTCGGCGGTGTCGTCGGTGTCCGGGTAGCCGCTGTTGGCGAACTCGAAGGCCCAGCCGCCGGCCGCGAGCTGCGGACGGCGCACCGCCCAGTCGCCCTTGACCGTGATCTCCTCGCCCAGCAGCCAGTCCGCGGCGCTCACCAGGGCCGGATCGGAGGCGGGCACGCCCGCGTCGTAGAGCGCCACCACCGCGAGCGCGGTGTCCCACACCGGGGACTGGCAGGCCTCGAGCCGGCGCATCGGCCCGTCCGGACCGTCCTCGCGCACCAGGAAGCCCTCGAGCCCGGCCAGCCCGGCCCGCATCACCGGGTGGTCGAGCGAATAGCCCATCAGATCCAGCGCCATCATCGAGTAGACCCAGGGCGGCTGGATCCCGCCCCAGCCGCCGTCGGCCTCCTGCCGGGCGATGATCCACTCCGTGGCCTGGCGCAGCGCGGAGCGGCGCACCGAGCGCAGCGGGCGCCGCTCGTAGCGGTGCAGCAGCCGGTCGGCCCGGCGGAAGAACGCGGCGATCCGGTCCTCGTTCTCGGGCGGCTCCGGGATGACGCCGGTGCGCAGCTCGTCCACCCCGAACGGCAGCGGCCGGCAGGGTTTGAAGTGCCACATGATCGTCAGCGGCACCACGGTCTGCCGGGCCCAGCAGCCCCAGTCGTAGACGTTGAACGGCACCTGGGGCGGCAGGAAGATCAGCTCCGGCGGCATGGCCGGGAGCCGGTCCCAGTCCCACAGCCCGAACAGGGCCAGCCAGATCCGGGTGAACACCCGGGTGGCCTCCACGCCGCCGTTGGCCCGGATCCACTCCGCGGTGCGCGCCATCTCCGGGCCGGCGATCTCGTCCCCGGCCAGTTTGAGCGCCACGTAGGCCTCGACCGTGGTGGACAGGTCCGCGGGGCCGCCGTGGAAGGTCGCCCAGGTCCCGTCCGCGCGCCGCTGGGACCGGATCCAGCGCGCACTGAGCTCGATCGTGCGCGGGTCCCCGATGCCGAGGAACTCGCGCAGAAGCAAGTCCTCGGCGTCCATGGTGACGTTGGTCGCCAGCTCCCCCTTCCACCAGCCGGCCGGATCCTGCAGCCCGAGCAGATGCTCGCGCGCGGCCTCGGCAGCCTGATGCGCCGCCTCGGGCAGGCCCGGGGGGCGGCCGGTGTCCACCGGCCGTTCCGCAATCGCAGTCATGTCAGCGTGCCTCCTCGGCACGCCCCTTACCACGTCCGCGAGAGAAGAAACCTGGTGACTTCAGCGAGATCGGCGAGCGCGCGGGGGTGCGGCGCCAAACGGTCCAAGCG
Source organism: Actinospica durhamensis (assembly GCF_018139695.1). GTDB lineage: Bacteria > Actinomycetota > Actinomycetes > Streptomycetales > Catenulisporaceae > Actinospica > Actinospica durhamensis. The sequence continues at coordinate 15,094 of NZ_JAGSOG010000045.1, forward strand.
AGCTAAGGCCTCACGAGTGTGCAGGTCGGCGCGGTCCTGGGTCCAGGAACGACCCCCCGCCTGCTCCACCAGGTCGGCCGCGAGCACAAGATCGGCGTCGCTCAGGTCGCCCTCGGAGGCGAGTACCGCGCGCAGCCGGGCGCTCGCCGCGCTGCCCGCGGAAAGGGCCGCGACGACCGGTGCGGAACGCTTGCGGGCGTAGAGATCGGCGGCCACCGGCTTGCCCGTGGTGCCCGTCTCGCCCCAGATTCCGAGCAGATCGTCCACCAGCTGGAAGGCCATGCCGAGATGGTGGCCGTACTCGGCCAGCAACTGCACCTGCCCGCTCGCGGCGCCGTACGCCTGCGCACCGAGCGAGGCGCTGAGCGAGAGCAGGCTGGCGGTCTTGCCCGCCTCCATCTCCAGGCACTGATCCACCGTGGCCGCGTCGTTCCCGGCCAGATCGAGGTCCTCGCTCTGGCCGGCGATCAGCCACTGCACCGAGGCGCCCAGCGACGCGATCGCATGCGGGCTGCGCTCGGTGAGCACCTGGAAGGCCAGGGTCTGCAGGGCGCAGCCGGCCAGCAGGGTCTGGTCCACGCCGTAGACCGTCCACGCCGTGGGCCGGTGCCGCCGGGTGCGGTCGCCGTCCATGATGTCGTCGTGCAGCAGGGAGAAGTTGTGGATCAGCTCCACCGTGCACGCCGCGTCGAGCACCGCGGGCTCGTCACCCTCGGCCCCGACCGCCCGGGCGCCGAGCACGGCCAGGGCCGGGCGCAGCGCCTTGCCGCCGGCCCCGGCCGGGTCGGGCGTGCCGGCCGCGTCCTGCCAGCCGAAGTGGTAGCGGGAGATCCCGCGCATCGTCGGGTGCAGCGCGTCAAGGCGCCGCTCGAGCTGCGGGTCCACCAGCTTCTTGATCTCGGCCAGGATCTCGGCGGCGCCACGTGCGGCCACCGGGGTGTCCGTCTGGGCCCCCGCGAGGGTGTCGGTGCCGCCTTGCGTCTCGCTCAAGCCCGTGCTCCTGTCCGATGCCCGTTCGCTTTCTCCCACTGTTCTTGCGCAACCCGGGCCGCGTTAATCCCACTGCGCACCGCGCTTTCCATGGTGTCCGGCCAGCCGGTGGCGGTCCACGCCCCGGCCAGCAGCACACCGGGCGCCGCGGTCGCCGGCTCGGGGCGCAGCCGCGCGCTGCCCGAGGCCTGGCGGAAGGTCGCGTGTTTCTCCCGGGTGACGAAGAACTCCTGCACCGTCGCGCCGCGGGCGCCCGGCAGCAGACGGGTGAGTTCGTCCTCGAACAGCGCACGCAGCTCGGCCACCGGCTGCTCGATGTAGCGCTCCGCCGCGGAGACGGTCACCGCGACGTAGTGCCCGCGGCCCGGCAGCCCGCTCGGCCCGGTCCGGTCGAAGATCCACTGGGCCGGGGAGTCCACCCCGGCCAGGAAGGGCTGCCCGTCGAGCACCGGCCGGTCGTAGCGCACGTGCACGTTCAGGATCGGGCTGTGCCCGAGCCCGGCGAAGGGCGTGGGCAGCTCGGCCGGCAGCAGCGCGGCGGCCGCGTCGTGCGGCACCGCGAGCACCACCGCGTCCGGACGGGCGGACTCCTGCTCCCCGTCCCGGCCGCGCAGCCGCACGGTGCGGTCCGCGTCCACGGACAGCACCTTGGTCGCCTCGCGCACGGTCACGCCCGCCGCCTCCAGCGCCGTACGTGCCCGCACGTCGTGGATCTCGCCGAGCGGCACCGCGGCGTAGCCCAGGTCGGCCCCGCGCGAGTCCTCGAGCAGGCCGGTGCGGAAGACCTTGGCGGCCAACGCGAGTGACGCCGCGTCGGGATCGATGTTGAGCGTCGCGGTGCTGATGACCGACCAGAGCCGGTCCACCGCCGCCGTGCTCTGCCCGTGCTTGCGCAGGAAACCGCCGAAGCCCTGCTCGTCCACCCGCGCGTCGGCCGGGTCGGTGCGCCGCAGCGCCACCGCCGCGCGGCCCAGCGGCACCCGGTCGCGCCACCCGAGCAGCCCGTACCCGGCCAGCGAGCCGGCCAGGTGCAGCGGGGCCGGCGCACCGGTGCGCCGCAGCCGGGCCGAAGCGCCGTCGGGGGAGCGCAGCGGGATGTCGAGCCGCTCCTGAAGCACCGTCAGGCCGGTCTCCGGACCCGCGCCGAGGCGTTCGAGCAGGCCGCGGTAGGCGGTGCAGCAGCGCAGGAACACGTGCTGGCCGTTGTCCACGACCAGGTCCCCGCGCCGGTAGGAGGTGGCCCGGCCGCCGAGCCGTGGCCTGGCCTCGGCCACCGTCACCCGCCAGCCGCGTTCGGCCAGCACCAGCGCCGCGGTGATCCCGGCCAGGCCGCCGCCGACCACCAGCGCGCTCGGCGCGTCCCCGTCGGCCTGGATCCGGGCGGAACCCGCCGGCCGACTCATCGGCCGCGCCGGGTGTCGGCGGAGCCGTCGGACGAGGCGGCGGGCGCGGCGGCGCGGGCGCTCGAGCGCGGGGCGAACGGCCGGGGCGCGAGCGCGCGGGCCGCGACCGCCAGCTTGGTCGAGGTCGGCACGGACATCCGGGCCCCGAAGGTGGCCTGCGGGTCCGCCGCGATCTGCCCGAGCAGCGCGTGGTAGATGCCGGAGAGCGCGCCGCAGCACCCGCGCGAGCGCCAGTCCAGCAGCGGCAGCAGGTCGAGGCCCTCGGCGTAGAGCGCCTGCGCCCGCGCCGCCTCGAACCGCAGCGCCGCGGCCAGCCGCCCGTCCTGCGGGTCGAGCGTCCCGTCCTCGCGCAGCACGAGCTCGCACCCGTGGGCGTCGAGCGTCTCCTGCGGCAGGTAGACGCGCCCTCCCTGCAGGTCCTCGCGCACGTCGCGCAGGATGTTCGTCAACTGCAACGCGAGGCCGAGCCGGTCGGCGAGTTCCTCGGTGGGCTTGGGATCGGTGTGCAGCGCCGGCGGATTGAACACCGCGAGCGAGAGCCGCCCGATGGACCCGGCCACGTTGCGGCAGTAGAGCGAGAGCTCGTCCCAGGTCTGGTAGCGGGTGCCGACCTGGTCCATCTCGCACCCGTCGACGAGTTCGCCGAAGCACCCCAGGTCCAGCGGATAGCGCCGCGCCGTGTCGGCCAGCGCGACCAGGACCGGATCCTCCGGGAAACGTTCGGGATTCTCCGCCTGGCGCCGGGTCTCGGCCAACCCCGCCAGCTTCTGATCCATCGGCAGGTCTCCGTCGCCGATGTCGTCCACCCTTCGGGCGAACGCGTAGATCGCCGAGAGTGCGCGCCGTTTGGGTCCGGGCAGGAGCCTGATGCCGTAGGAGAAGTTCTTCGCCTGACTCCCGACGATCTGCTCGCACAAGGCGTAGGCGGCTGCAAGCTCTGTACTGCTGGTCACCCGGGCATCCTACGCCGTGTGTCCCCGGCGTACGGCGCGTCCAGCACGCCGGATCGGCCGATTACGCCAGTTGACCGCCGAACGGTCGTTCGAAGTCGGGGCGCCGGTGGAACTCGCGTGACGCGGTGCCCGGCGGTGCGCGATCCTGCCGCGGTGAGCACTCTGCGCCCCGTCGCCGCACTCGACTCCGGCGATCCCGTCCCCTGGTGGCCGGTCCCGTCCGACGCCCCGTTCCGGGTGCTCGTCCTGGACGGCCGGACGCCTCCGCTCGAGATCGGGGCCCTCGTGGGGCAGCTGGCGCGAGCTTGCCGGCCGGAGAGCGCGCCCGAGGATGACGCGCGAGTCTCGGCCGCTCAGGCCGTGGGGTGGATCCTGGCCGCGGGCGAGGAGTGGCCGATGGTCCCGGGCGGTCTGCGGGTCGAGGACGGGGCGGGCGTCCGCATCGATCCGGGCTGCTGCGCCGACCTCGACGACTGGCGGGAGCGGACCGGATTCCGCGACCGCAGCCCGGCCTGGTGGCTCGGCCACGACCCCGACCCGTGGGTGGAGTACCGCGAAACCGGCCTGCGGGTGCATCCCCGCGGCGGCCTCGAAGCCCCCGGCGCGAGTGAGCCGGCCTCGTCCGGATTCGTCGAGTTCTCCTACGGCGAAATGCCCGGGGCCCTGGAATCCGTGCGGCGCGACCTGCTCGCCTTCCTCGACGCGCTCGGCGACTGGGCCCGAGGGGTCGTACCGGACCAGGCCGCCGCGCTGGCGGCGGCCCTGGACCAGCGGATCGGGATCGGCCCGCCGCTCGCGTGAGCGCCGGGCCGATCCGCGGCCGTCTGCTGCCAGTCGGGCGGCCCGGCGCCTACCGCTTGCGCCCGGCCAGCACGCCCAGGGCCGCGCGGACCACGCCCTGCTTGGTCGTCTCCGGCGCGCCGGCCAGCACGTCGTAGTCGATCTTGCGCAGGGCGCTGAGCGCGGCGCGGCCGCCGGCGACGTAGCCGATGACGGCGGGCCTGGCCCAGCCGCGCAGCCGGCGGGTGAGCGGGACGCCCTTGCTCAGCATCACCGCGGCCCGGCCGGCCTCCCAGCGCAGCAGGGCCTTGAGATCCTCGTCGGAGTGCGGGAAGTCGAGCTCGTCCTCGCGCACGCCGAACGCGGTCAGGTCCTCGCGCGGCAGGTAGACCCGGCCGTTGCCGCGGTCCTCGGCCACGTCCTGGATGTGCTCGACGATCTGCAGCCCGGTGCACACCGCGTCCGAGTCGGCCACGTTCTGCGGCGTGGCCTGCCCGGCCAGGTGCAGCACCACCCGGCCCACCGGGTTGGCCGAAAGGCGGCAGTAGGAGACCAGCTCGGCGAACGTCGCGTAACTCGTCTTGTACTGGTCCATCAGGTTCGCCGCGACCAGGTCGTGGAACGGCTCGATCGGCACCCGGCCGTCCGCGGTGATGCGGGCGAGACCGCGCACCGGGTCCAGCTTCGGCGTTCCGCCCGAGGCCAGCCGGCCGAGGTCGGCGTCGACCTCGCCCAGCGCGGCCACCCGGTCGCCGGTGTACTCGTCGCCGATGTCGTCGACGTAGCGCGCGAAGACGTAGAACACCGCCAGGTCCTCGCGCACCGCCTTGGGCAGCATCTTCAGGGCGACCGGGAAGTTCTCGGCCGAAGCCTGCTCGGCCGCCTTCGCGGCGAAATAGGCAGGATCGTCGGTGCGCGCGGGCGCCGGCTTCGGCTGGGCCGGTTCTATCGTCACTTCGTCCTCTTCGTCGAGGTGGACGTGATTACGCACGGGCACGGAGGACGTGCTCACCCCCGCCGCACCGCCTGCGTCACCAGCGTGCGCCCGAAGTCCCACATGAGGCCGGTGCCCTTGTGGGCGTCGCGCATCACGTCGTCGAAGGCGGCGAGGAAACGTTCCACCTCCACCTCCCCGATCGTCAAGGGCGGCAGCAGTTTGATCACATCGATGTGGTCGCCGGAGACCTGGGTCAGGATGCGGTGGCGCTGGAACAGCGGGACCACCACCATCTGCGCGAACAGGCCCTTGCGCGCCGCCTGCAGGGTGTTCCACCCGGCCTTGAGCTTGAGCGAGCGCGGCTTGCCGAATTCGAACCCGATCATCAGGCCTCGGCCGCGCACCTCGGCGAGCATCTCGTAGCGCTCGAGCCGCTCGGCCAGCTGCTCGCGCAGCAGCGTGCCGATCCGCTCGGCGTTCTCCACCAGCTTCTCGTCCTCCATGACCTGGAGGGTGGCCAGGCCGGCCGCCATCGCCATGGCGTTGGAGCCGAAGGTGGAGTCGTGCACCAGCACCCGGTCCATCGAGGAGTAGACCTTCTCGAAGATCCAGTCCTTCGCCAGGGTCGCGCCGACCGGCACGAAACCGCCGGACAGGGCCTTGGCCACGGTGACGATGTCCGGCTGCACGTCGTCGTACTCGTACGCGAAGAAGCGCCCGGTGCGCCCGACGCCGGTCTGCACCTCGTCGCAGATCAGCAGCGCGCCGTGGTCCTTGAGCAGGTCGTGCGCGGCCCGCAGGAACCCGGCCGGGGGCTGGTGCACGCCCTTGCCCTGGATCGGCTCGATCAGCAGCGCCGCCACGCCGCCCCGGCGCAGCTCGGCCTCGAGCGCGTCCAGGTCGCCGAGCGGGATGCGGGTGTCCGGCAGCAGCGGCTCGAACCCGTCGCGGAACTCCGCCGCGCCGTTGACCGAGAGCGAGCCGGTGGTCAGGCCGTGGAACGCGTGGTCGCAGTACAGGATGCGCGGACGGCCGGTGGCGTAGCGGGCGAACTTGATCGCCGCCTCCACCGCCTCGGTGCCGCTGTTGCCGAAGTAGACCCGGTCCAGGTGCGGCGCGCGCGCCAGCAGCTTCTCCGCGAGCAGGCCGGCCAGCAGCGGCGAGTCGAACTGGACCATGTCGGCGAGGTCCGCGTCGAGCACCTGGTGCAGCGCGGAGCGCACCACCGGGTGGTTGTGTCCGACCCCGTGCACGCCGAAGCCGGCCAGGAAGTCCAGGTAGTCGTTGCCCTCGGCGTCATACAGATAGGCGCCCTCGGCCCGGGTGTACGTGCGGTCGAACCCGATCGCGTGCAGCATCCGGGGCAGCTGCGGGTTGAGCATTCGCCCCTGCAGTCTGTGGCCCTCCCCGGCCCGCTCGCCGAGCAGCCGTCCGAGGTCGAAGCCCGTGTCCATATATGCCGACCCTTCTCGCGCCTGTTACATCTGTGCGCCCCCTACCCATACGGGGCCCGACGTAGACGGTCACGTTTGGATATACCTCCTCGCGCCCGGTCTGAGCAGATGGTAGCTATACGTGCGACGCGCCGGGGTGCCTTCGCGCTCTGAGCCCCGGCGCGTCGCACACCCGCGTCGCCAAGCGGTCCTCGGCCAACTCTTAGCCCCCTCCATGAGCAGGTCTCAGCGGCCTCTCAAGTTGCCCGGGGATGGTCGGACCATGACCGAGACGCCGCAGCACCCCGCCACGCCGAACCCGCAGCAGCCGCAGCAGCCTCACCCGCAGCACGCGCAGGCGCCGCAGCAGCCGCAGCCTCAGCAGCAGCCGCCGCACTACCCCGCCGGAGCCTGGGCCCAGCCCGTCCCGCACGCCGGCGCGGCCTTCGAGAAGCCCGTGGTCACGGCCGACACCGGCGAGTACGCCTGGGCCGCCAACCCGGACGGCACCTGGGGCGGCGACGGGAGCCAGCTGCCCCCGGCCCCGCCGGAGCACGCGGCGGGCGGCGGCAAGCCCAAGCGCGGTCCGATCAAGCTCGGCATCGGCCTGGTCGCCGCGATCGCGATCCTGGCGGCGGGCGTCGGCGGCGTCTCCGGCGCGGTGTTCGACCACAGCCAGAACAGCTCCTCCTCGGTGAGCGTGGTGACCGGCTCCAACAGCTCAGACACCACGACCACGGTGGGCGCGGTGGCCAAGACCGTGCTGCCGAGTGTGGTGAAGATCACCGAGACCACCAACAGCGCCGAGGGCATCGGCTCCGGCATCGTGGTCTCCAGCGGCGGCCTGATCGTGACCAACAACCACGTCGTCGCCGACTACGTCTCCGAGGGCGGCACGCTCAAGGTGACCTCGTACGACGGCAAGACCTACGACGCCAAGGTGGTCGGCTACATCGCCGCCGACGACATCGCCGTGATCCAGGTCGAGAACGGCCCGACCTGGAAGGCCGCGACCTTCGCCGACTCCAGCCAGGTCCAGGTCGGCGACCAGACCGTCGCCATCGGCTCCCCGGACGACCTGCAGAACACCGTGACCAGCGGCATCGTCTCCGCGCTCAACCGCACCGTGTCGGTGACCGAGTCCACCACCGAGGGCCAGGGCTTCAGCGGCAACGGCGGCTTCCCCGGCTTCAACTGGGGCCAGGACACCTCGACCACGGTGACCTACTCCGCGATCCAGACCGACGCCTCGATCAACCCGGGCAACTCCGGCGGCCCGCTGCTCAACTCGGCCGGCGAGGTGATCGGCATGAACTCCTCGATCTACTCCTCCTCCTCGAGCTCCTCGTCCGACTCCTCCTCCGGCTCGGTCGGCCTCGGCTTCGCCATCCCGTCCGACAAGGTGGTCCAGGACGTCAAGAAGATCGAGGCGGGCCAGGGCGACTCCAGCTCGACCAGCAGCTCGAACAGCAACTCGAACAGCTACTCCGGGACCTCCTGATCCGCGGACGGGCGGGGGCCCGCGGATTCGCGATACCTTGAGGGCGCGTGCCCGGGAGACCCCCGGCTCGCGCCCTCGAGTCCGTTCCCGCCCACGACCTGGGCGGCCCGTCACGTCGGAGTGACCATGGATGCCGCACGCCGCGCCCTGCTGCCCACCGAAGAGGCCGAGGCGCTGCTCGAACTGACCGGTGAACTCGGTGCCAGGGAACTCGCCCCGCGCGCCGCGGCGGCCGAGGCCGCCGGCGAGTTCCCGCGCGACGCCTTCCGCCTGCTCGGCCGCTCCGGACTGCTCGGGCTGCCCTACGCGGAGAAGTACGGCGGCGCGCAGCAGCCGTACGAGGTCTACCTGCAGGTCGTCGAGGAGCTCGCCCGCAACTGGCTGGCCGTGGGCCTCGGCGTCTCCGTGCACACCCTCTCCTGCCACGCGCTGGCCGAGTTCGGCACCGAGGAGCAGCGCGCCCGCTGGCTGCCGGACATGATCGGCGGCGAACTGCTCGGCGCGTACTGCCTGTCCGAGCCGGGCCACGGCTCCGACGCGGGCAACCTGATCACCAGGGCGCAGCCGGTGGACGGCGGCTACCGCATCGACGGCACGAAGGCCTGGATCACCCACGGCGGCGAGGCGGACTTCTATACCGTGCTCGCGCGCACCGGCGAGGAGGGCCCCAAGGGGATCAGCGCGTTCCTGGTGCAGGCCGGCGCCGAGGGCCTGAGCGCGGCCAATCCGGAGCACAAGATGGGCATGCGCGCCTCCACCACCGCGCAGATGCGGTTCGAGGGCGTCGTGGTGCCCTCGGAGCGGCTGATCGGCGAGCCGGGCCAGGGCTTCGAGGTCGCGATGCGGGCGCTGGACTGCGGCCGCCTGGGCATAGCCGCGTGCGCGGTCGGGCTGGCGCAGGCCGCCCTCGACGCGGCCACCGCGTACGCGAAGGACCGGATCCAGTTCGGCAAGCCCATCATCGAACACGACGGCGTCGGGTTCCTGCTGGCCGACATGGCCACCCGCACCGAGGTGGGACGGGCCGCCTACCTGGTCGCGGCCCGGCTGCGGGACAAGGGCCTGCCGTTCGCCCGGCAGGCCGCGATCGCCAAGCTGCACTGCACCGACGCGGCGATGCAGACCACGATCGACGCGGTGCAGGTGCTCGGCGGCGCCGGCTACACCACCGACTTCCCGGTGGAGCGGTTCCTGCGCGAGGCCAAGGTGCTGCAGATCGTGGAGGGCACCAACCAGATCCAGCGGATGGTCATCGCGCGCTCCCTTGCGCGCGGGTGACCCGAGACGGATCCGAAGCAGAGGCAAAGGCTGACGAATCGTCAACCGCGATACCCTCGCACCCCTCTGAGACCCTTATCACGGCGCTAGGCGCGGCTCAGGCCGGGTATGTTACTGCCAGTCAGTAATCGGCCAAGGCCTTGAGCACACCTTAGGCGGCGCAGATGATACGAGGTGCGAGCGGTACGCGCGTGTTCGGCTTCGCCCACGCGGTGGCGGTGGCCGCCCTCGTCGGCGGCTACGTGGTGGGCGGCGCCCAGGGCCTGACCGTGGTGGCGCTGCTGGGTGTGCTCGAGGTCGCGGTATCCTTCGACAACGCGATCGTGAACGCGACGATCCTGGCCCGGATGGACCGCTACTGGCAGCGGATGTTCATGACCGTCGGCGTGGTGATCGCGGCGATCGGCATGCGGCTGGTGCTGCCGCTGATCATCGTGGCGATCGGGGCGCACCTGGTGCCCTGGCGCGCGGTGGACCTGGCCTACTCCGATCCCACCCGCTACCACGACCTGCTGCTCGCCGCCCAGCCCGGCATCGCCGCGTTCGGCGGGATCTTCCTGCTGATGATCGCGATCGCGTTCTTCCGCGAGGAGCGCGACGTGCACTGGTGGCCGCCGGTCGAGCGCAGGCTCCCCGCGCTGCTCGACCACCGCGGCGTCCCGCAGGTGGTGGCGCTGGCCTTCACCGCCGTCGCGGGCGTGACCGTGCCCGGCCAGATGCGCGGCAAGGTGGTGCTCGGCTGCCTGCTCGGCCTGGTCTGCCACCAGGCCATCAAGCTGCTCTCGGACCAGGTGGCCGAGCGCGCGGACGCCGACGGGGAGTCCCGGCCGCGCGCGACCGTCCAGGGCCACGGGGCGCTGCTGCTGTTCATCTACCTCGAACTGCTCGACGCGACGTTCTCGATGGACTCGGTCATGGGCGGCTTCTCCGTCACCGTCAACATCGCCCTGATCACCCTCGGCCTGGCCATCGGCGCCGGATACATCAGGGCGCTGACGGTATACGTGGTGCGCCGCGGCACGCTCGAGCAGTACCGCTACCTGGAGCACGGCGCGTACTACTCCATCGCGCTGCTCGCGGTGCTGCTGCTGTGGGAGGTCTGGCGCGACGTGCCGGACTGGATCACCGCCTGCACCGGCGCCTTCGTCATCACCGCCGCGTGGCTCACCTCCATCTGGGCCGCCAAGCGCCAGCAGCGGCGCGAGGCCGAGGCGGACCTTGACGCACCCGAGGCCGAGATCCAGAGCCTGCTCTCCCCGCCCGGCCAGCAGGCGTCGAAGGGCTCGAACGCGGCCTGACCGCGCGTCAGCCGCGCGGGAGCGCGCGGCCCGGCTTGGCGGCGCTGCGGGTCGGCGGGCGCTCGTCGGCGAAGGTGAGCTCGACCGCGCGGCGCAGCTGCTCGAGCCGGTAGGGCAGCGGACGCCAGCCGACCGAGCCGGCCAGCTCGGCGTTGAGCTCGACCACGGCGCGGGTGTAAGCGCGCTGCAAACCCCGCGGACGCAGCGGCATGCCGGGCGGGCGGCGCACCGCGTGGCCGTCGGCCGCCGGCAGCCCCGCGTGGTTCCCGGCCACCGAGACCCACAGGGTCTTGACACCGAGGTGGAACTCGTCGATCAGCTCCTGGCGCCGCGCCAGCCAGTGCCCGAGCGCCGCGATCGTGCCGGGGGAGAGCGTGACCAGCTCCGTCACCGGCTCGGCCACCCGGCGCGCCTGCGGCATCCGCACGATCCGCACGGTCGGGCGCTGCGCCTCCAGATCCAGGTCCTCCAGCGTCAGCGCGCACAGTTCGCCGACCCGCGCGCCGGTGTCCAGGACCGTGCCGATCACCGCGAGCAGGCGCACGTGCGCGGCCAGCACCGGCGGGTTCTGCGCCCGCTCGAGCAGGTAGGCGCGCAGCTGCGAACGGGTCGGCGCGTCGACCGGCTCGCGCACCTGCGGCGGGTCGACCCGCTCGCCGAGCTCCACCGGCACCGAGAGCTCCCTGGCCAGCAGCTTCAGGCAGTCCTCGCGCACCCGCATCGAGGCCGGGCTGGAGAGCGCGCCGGGGACGCGGCTGGCCCGGGTACGCAGCTCGCCCCGGCGCCCGAGGTCCAGATACGAGCTCACCGCCTGCGCCGTGAACAGGTCGGCCGCGGTCTCGATCGCGCCCGGCGGCCGGTACTCCGGATGCGCCAGCGCCAGTCGCAGCTCCTTGACGAACCAGCGGATCTGCCGCGCCCGGGCGGCGCTGGTGCCCTCCCGCGCGCACAGCCGTTCGGCCGCCGCGGTCACCTCGTCGACGGCCGCACCGGCCTGACCTTGCGTCATATGCCGCAACGATAGCGGGCCGCGCCGACACCGTCCGCGCCGGATGGCGAACCGGCGAACGCGCCGTGTGGCGGGGGCGACTACGGTAAGGCATGTGGAGGACATCGACGTACAGATCATGAAGCTCCTGCTGGAGGACGGCCGGATGAGCTACACCGACGTGGGCAAGGCCACCGGCCTGTCCACCTCGGCCGCCCACCAGCGCGTTCGCCGGCTCGAGCAGCGCGGCCTGATCAAGGGCTACCGCGCGGTGGTGGACGTCGAGGCGCTCGGGCTGCCGCTGACGGCGTTCGTCTCGGTCAAGCCCTTCGACCCGGCCGCACCGGACGACGTACCGGAGCGGCTGGCCGGCCTGTCCGAGATCGAGTCCTGCCACTCGGTGGCCGGGGACGAGAACTACATCCTCAAGATCCGGGTGGCCACCCCGGCCGACCTCGAGGGGCTGCTGGCCCGGATCCGCTTCGCCGCGAACGTCTCCACCCGCACCACGATCGTGCTCTCGACGCCGTTCGACGGGCGTACCCCCGATCTTCCGGGCAGTCGTCCAGTCGGTGGCTAAGGTGATCCCGTGACCAGTGACGCGCTTCCCGCCTCCGAGACCCGCACCACCCTGCTGCGCAACGGGGCCGTGTACAACCCGGCCGAACCGTACGCGACGGCCCTGCTCACCGTGGGCGACACGGTGGCCTGGATCGGCTCGGAGGACGGCGCCGACCTGCACGTGGACGCGGCCGACACGGTGATCGACCTCGAGGGCGCGCTGGTGACCCCGGCGTTCGTGGACGCGCACGTGCACGCCACCTCCACCGGCCTGGCGCTGACCGGTCTCGACCTGGCCGGCACCGTCTCGCGCGAGCAGGTGCTCGACCGGGTCGCCGCGTTCGCCGCGCACCTGCCCGCAGACGCGGTGGTGCTGGGCACCGGCTGGGACGAGACGCACTGGCCGGACCAGGCGCCGCCGACCGCCGAGCAGCTCGACCGCGCTGCCGGGGGACGGGCGGTCTACCTCTCGCGGGTGGACGTGCACTCGGCGGTGGCCTCCTCGGCGCTGCTCGCGGCCGCGCCCGACGCCCAGGGCGCGGCGGGCTACCGCGGCGCCGGCCTGGTCGCGCAGGCCGCGCACCACCTGGTCAGGACCGCCGCGTACGGCCAGGTCAGCCCGGAGCAGCGGGCCGACGTGCAGCGCGCGGCCCGGGCCCGCGCGGCCGAACTCGGCGTCGGCGCGCTGCACGAGTGCGGCGGGCCCGACATCTCCGGCGAGGACGACTTCACCGGGCTGCTCGAGCTGGCCGCGGACGAGCCGGGACCTTACATCTTCGGGTACTGGGGCGAGCTGACCGACCCGGTCAAGGCGCTCGAGCTCGGCGGCGTCGGCGCGGGCGGGGACCTGTTCATCGACGGCGCCCTCGGCTCGCGCACCGCCGCGCTGCGCGACCCGTACGCGGACGCGGCCGAGACCGGCGACCCGGAGCACGGCGGCGTGACGTACGTGGACGGCGAGGAGCTGGCCGGATTCCTCGCGGCCTGCGTGGAGGCCGAGGTGCAGCCGGGCTTCCACGTCATCGGCGACTACGCGATGGACCTGCTCGTCGGCGCCCTCGAGCTGGCCGCCGCGGCGGTGGACGAGAACCGGCTGCGGGCGCTGACCGTGCGCGCCGAGCACGCCGAGATGGCGGACGCCGTGACCGTGGCCAGGCTGGCCCGCTTCGGCGTGGTGGTCTCCGCGCAGCCGGTCTTCGACCAGGCCTGGGGCGGGCCGTCCGGGATGTACGCCAAGCGCCTGGGCGCCGAGCGGGCCGCGACGCTCAACCCCTTCGCCGCGTACGGCGCGGCCGGGATCGTGCTGGCCTTCGGCTCGGACTCGCCGGTGACCGCGCTCGGACCCTGGGCGGCCGTGCGCGCCGCCGCGTTCCACCAGACCCCGGGCTCGCGGATCACCGCGCGGGCCGCGTTCTCCGCGCACACCCGCGGCGGCTGGCGGGCGCTGCGCCCCGGCGCGCCCGGCGTGCCCGAGGACGAGCAGGGCGTGCTGACCCCCGGCGCCGCGGCCACCTACGCCGTGTGGCGGGCCGGGGACCTGCTGGTGCAGACGCCGGACTCGCGGGTGGCCGCGTGGTCCACCGACGAGCGGGCCGGGGTGCCCGGACTGCCGGATCTGACCCCGGGACTCGAGCTGCCGCAGTGCCTGCGCACCGCGGTGCGCGGCCAGGCCGTCTTCGACCGTCTGGGCCGGGGATGAGAATCCGGTCAACCCGGTCCTCACGTGCGCGGGCGAACGGGTCGAAAGCGCCCCGGATGAACCGGCCAAGCTAAAAAGTGCGTGGGAAAGGGCGAAGGAACCGTCCTCGGCCGTCCTACCGTCGATACCGGTGCGCCATGATTGAGCAGGCGCGTACGGCGTTCGCGCCGAGTTGAACCATCGACCCCCAGGAGCGGAAGGGCCATCCGTGGCACACCTCTGGCGTCCCCGGCGCCCCAGGCCCGGCCGGGCCTGGCTGCCGCACCTCGCCGCGCTCGCCTCCGGTCTGGCGCTCTACCCCGCCTTCGCTCCGATCGGCTGGTGGTGGCTCGCGCCGCTGAGCGTGGCCGGGTTCACCCTCGCGGTCGGGGCCGCCTACCGGGGCCGGGTCGAGCGGGGCCGGCGTCGGCCGTGGGCGGCCGGGGCGTGGGCCGGATTCTGGTTCGGCCTGGCCTTCTGCTACATCATCTTCCGCTGGGTCGAGGTCATCGGCGTGGACGCGCTGGTGGCCCTCGGGCTGATCGAGGCGCTCTACTTCGCCCCGCTCGGCGCGGCCGTGGCCTCGGTCGGTCGGCTGCGCGGCGCCGCGTTCTGGCAGGCGCTTTTGTGGGTGGCCGAGGAGTTCTTCCGGGACCGCTGGCCGCTCGGCGGCTTCTCCTGGGGCCGGCTCGCCTTCAGCCAGGCGCAGACCCCGCTCACCAAGGTCGTCGCGCTCGGCGGCGCCCCGCTGCTCACCTTCGCCACCGCGCTCGTCGGCACCGTGCTGGCCTGGTACCTCCAGCGGCTGCTGCGGGCCCGCGCGCTGCGCCGGGACGAGGGCGAACGCCCGTCCTGGGCGCAGGCGATCGGCTGGCGCACCGCGGCCGGCTGGCTCGGCGCCGCGCTGGTGCTGCCGCTGGTGGGCAACCTGGTGCCGATCCAGACCACCGCGGGCAAGCCGGTGGAGCTGGCCGCGATCCAGGGCGACGTGCCGCGCACCGGCCTGGACGCGTACGGGCAGGCCTCGGCCGTGCTGGACAACCACGTGAAGGTCACCGAGGAGTACGCCCAGCAGATCGCCGAGGGCAAGGCCAAGCAGCCGGTCGCGGTGTTCTGGCCGGAGGACTCCGACGACGTGGACCCGTTCACCGACCCGACCGCGTACGCCAAGATCAGCGAGGCGGTCTCGGCCATCGGGGTGCCGACCCTGGTCGGCTCGGTGGTGGACGTCGGGCAGAACAACGCCCAGAACCTCGGCATCGTCTGGGACCCGCAGACCGGGCCCGGGCAGACCTACGCCAAGCGGCACCTGGTCCCGTTCGGCGAGTACATCCCGTTCCGTACCGAGCTGACCAAGTTCATCTCCGAGATATCCCTGGTCCCGCGCGACTTCGTGCCCGGGCACACCCCGGGCGTGATGACCGTGGGCGGCGTGCACATCGCCGAGGTGATCTGCTTCGAGGTGGCCTACGACGACATGGTGCGCTCCTCGGTGCTCGGCGACGGCGGCGTCCTGGTGGTGCAGACCAACAACGCCACCTACGGCCGCACCGACCAGCCCGGCGAGCAGCTCGCCATCTCCCAGCTGCGCGCCGTGGAGACCGGCCGGCCGGTGATGATCGCGGCCACCAGCGGGATCTCCGGCTACATCGACGCCTCCGGCCGCATCGTCGAGCAGACCCGGCAGTTCACCGCCGCCGTCGTCTCCGCCGAGGTGACCCCGCGTACCGGCCAGACCCTGGCCGTGCGCCTCGGCGCCGCGCCGGAGTGGGTGATGATGGGCCTCGGCCTGCTCGCCTGGGCCTGGGCCGCCGCGGCGGGGCGCCGGCGGCGCCGGGAGGCCCTGGCCTTCCAGTCGCTCGACCTCGCGGCGCGGCCGCTCCCGGAGCACGCGGGCGCGCCGTCGGCCGACAATCCGGTAACGGCTTCGTCCATCTCCGGCGGCCCGGCCGTTGACGGTGCTCCGGACACGGTAGGCTCGCTGCCCGCGCCAGCTGCTACGACCACCACCCCTCTGACGAATGATGCAAGGAAGGCTCGCACGTGACCGACTCGAACAGCCCGGCAGCCGTCTCGCCGGAAGCCGGCGAGCTCGCCCCTGTCCTGGTGATCATCCCGACGTACAACGAGCGCGACAATCTCGAGTCGATCGTCTCCCGGGTGCACCAGCACAATCCCCAGGTCCACGTGCTCGTCGCGGACGACAACAGCCCCGACGGCACCGGCGAGATCGCGGACAAGCTCGCCGCCGCGGACGAGCGGGTCAAGGTCATGCACCGGGCCGGCAAGCAGGGCCTGGGCGCGGCGTACATCGCGGGCTTCCAGTGGGGGATGGACCACGGCTACCAGGTCCTGATCGAGATGGACGCCGACGGCTCGCACCGGCCGGAGGACCTGCCCTCGCTGCTGCGCGCGCTCGAGCAGCAGCGAGCCGACCTGGTGATCGGCTCGCGCTATGTCAAGGGCGGCGAGATCCAGAACTGGCCGAAGTCCCGCGAGATCCTGTCCAAGGGCGGCAACACCTACATCCACCTGATCATGGGCCTGAGGGTGCGCGACGTGACGGCCGGATACCGGGTCTTCCGCCGCTCCACCCTCGAGGCGATCGGCCTCGACTCGGTGCGCTCGGCCGGCTACTGCTTCCAGACCGACCTCACCCGCCGGGTGAACAACGCCGGGCTCAAGATCGTCGAGGTGCCGATCACCTTCGTCGAGCGCGAGCGCGGCCAGTCCAAGATGAGCCGCAGCATCGTGGTCGAGTCGCTCTGGCGGGCCACCTCCTGGGGCGTGCAGGACCGCTTCGCCCAGCTCACCGGCAAGAACAAGCAGCGCTAAGCCGTTCGCGCGCGCCGCCGGGCGCGCGCGAACGGTGGCGGGACCTGCCGGCCGACCCACGAGGTCCGCAGGTCCGGAAAAGCCGAGTGCGCGCCACACCGGGCGCGCACCTCATCCAGGGCGCCCCTCGGGCGCCACCGCCGTGTTCGGCTGTCATTGTTTTACGTTGCTCTGGTTCTGCTGGGCGTGACCGCCTCGGCCGCGCGGCTACGGCTTCGTGGCCGCGGTCTTCCTGGCCGGCCGGTCCGACGACTTGGCGGCCGTCTTCCTGGCCGGAGCCGCGCCCGGCTTCTTCGCCGCGGTCTTCTTGACCGTCTTGGCCGGGGCCGTCGCGGTGGCCGCCCCGCCCTCGGCCCCGGGCGCGCCCTTGGACAGGTTCACCGGCGGCGCGGTGTGCGCCGACCTGCGTCCGAAGCCGCCGTCGCGCAGCAGCGCGAGCCGCTCGGCGAGCACCTCCTCGAGCTCCGGAATGGACCGGCGCTCGAGCAGCATGTCCCAGTGCGTACGGGCCGGCTTGCCCTGCTTGTGGTCCTCTTCCACGGTGCCGCCCACGCGCAACGCCTGCGCGCCGCACACGCGGCACTCCCACACCATCGGCACTTCGGCCTCCACCGAGAAGGGCATCTGGAAATGATGGCCGGCGGGGCAGGCGTACTCCACGTCCTGCCGCGGTGCCAGGTCTATCCCGTTGTCCGTCTCGTAACTCGTGGCGCCCAACCTGGTGCCACGCAAAGCCCTCTCACTCATCCCCACTACCTCCTCAGGCCTCACCGTGTCCACCCGGGGCAACGCCTCAAGGCGCCGCAATGTTCCCGCGCGCTCCCAGGTGGGCCCGGAACACTGCATACCCGGACATTCTTCAGCTAACCGGTATTGATGTCAGGTGGTGGAGGAACGGGACGGATGACGGTCGGGCAAAGGCTTGGCCAAGCTTCGCACCCGGCGCCCCGCCTGCCCCCGACACGCCCGTACGGGCCCTCGGCCGCGTGGTAAAGTCCGGCTCTCGCGAAAGACGAGTTGGCGCGGGGTGGGACAGACGGAGGCTCGAGGGTGGGCGTGACGACCGGTGTGGTGGCACAGGTCGGGCGTGTCCCGGGCCCGCGGCGGCCGGACGACGGCGCGGCGGACGAGGACGCGACGCGTTATCTGTGTACGGCCGCACATATGGACGAGCGCTTCGGCCGCGCGCTGATCCGCAACCTGCTGGTGCGCGAGGACCGACAGCCCGCGGCGGCCCGCGGCGTGGACCTGGTGACCGTGGCCCGGCACGCGGTGGCCGCGCGCACCCGGCGGCTCTACCGCGACGGCGCGATAGCCGCGGTGGTCGTGGTGGCCACCGGGCTGGGCGGCTGGCCGGTGCCGTGGGTGCTGGTGTGGCTCAGCGCCATGGTGCTCGCCGTGCGCGCGCTGAGCGTGCCGCCGCGCGGCGAGGACGCGCCGCCGCGTCCCGGCCCCTCGGCCGGCGGTTCGGTCGGGACCCGCTCCGGCGCACCGTCCGCGTCCGCGAGCGGTTCCGGCGGTGCCTCGGGCCCGCGGACCGGTGCGGTCCTGGCGGGCCTGCGCCGCGGCGCGGGAGCGCAGGCGACGCTGTTCCTGCTCGCCGTGTTCGGCGGTCTGATGGTCATCCTGGCGCTCAGCCACGCCGACCCCTTCGGCCTGCGCGAGACGCTGCACATACCGGCCCCGGCGAACACCGGCGACCGGCTGCGCCGCCTCGGCGCCCCGCTCGCCGCCGCGTTCGGCTGCTGGGCGGCGGTGTTCGCCGAGGAGCTCGCGGCCCGCTCCGCGGTGGCCGAGCGCCTCGCCCCCGGCCGGTTCACCCCGAGCCGCTGGCTCTCCGCCGAGCCCGCCTGGGCCCAGCGGGCGATGGGTGTGCTCGGAGCCCGCCTCGCCGCCGCCGAGGCCGTACGGCCCCCGCTGGCGGCCCCCGCGGAGCCGTTCCTGGGCGCCGGACGCCAGGCGCTGCGCCGGCGCTGGCTGATCGAGCTCGGCCCGGCCGCCTCGCGCTCCGCCCCGTTCGACACCGAAGACCTGCTGGACCGGGCCTGCGAGGCCCTGAGCGAGGGGCTCGGCCCGCTGGACCCGGGCGGCCCGGCGCTGGTGCTCGTGGACGACTTCCCGGTGGCGGCGGGCCCGGCCCTGGCCACCCGCGGCGACGGCGACCTGCCGGTGCGGCTGCTGCCGATGCCCGCGGCCACCTCGCGCGGCCACTCCAGCGCGCGCCGGTTCCGCCGGGTGCGCATCAGCCGCGGCGCGGCCGGGCTGACCGTGACCGTGTTCGTCGGCGCGACCGCGGGCAACGGCCTGCTCCAGGTCGAGCTGTACGGGTACGTACTCGCCCCGGTGGCCGGACGCTTCCGGATAGCCGACCGGCTCACGCCCTGGGGCTGGGAGAGCGTGGGCGCGTGCGCGGCCCGGGCGGCGCGGCGTACCCCGGGCCGGATCCTGTCCGCGCCCGGCGCGCTGGCCCGCACGGTCGCCGATCCGTTGCTGCGGCGCCACTACGGCGCCGTCGCGCAGCGCGCGGCGCAGCACGGCACCGAGCTCGACGCGGGCGCGCGCTTCGATCCGCGGGCGCGGGTGTGCGCGGATCCGGGGGAGGACTTCTTCGCCGACGAGGACGCGAACCTCTACCTCGCCGTGGTCGAACGCCGGGTGCGCGCGGAACTGCGCCATCTGCTTCCGGCCGAGCAGGCAGACTTCTGACACGCCGCGGGATACCGCGGGTCCGATCCGCGCTCTGATATCCGCTCACGCCTATCCGCGTTCGGCCTCCGCCGCCTCCCGTGGACGGGCGGGCGGGCCGGGGTCCTGTGACCCGTCTGGCCGTGCTCTGCGACGGCGGGCCGATCAGGGTCGTGCGGATGTGCGGGATCGTCTCGCCGTGCGCCCGGGGCGCCGGTACGGGCGTCCGGCCGCCGGGTAGCGCGAAAGGTGCGGCGCCGCAGGGCCGTGAGGCGGCCGTACGGCGCCGCGTTTCACGACGCAGGGGGTTGAAACCGTCCGGCCGAGCGCCGGGTTATACGCAAGTCCCCCGCCCAGCGAGGCTAGGCGGGGGCGGACCCGCGGTGGGTGTGCGCGGGCCGGGAACGTGCGGTCAGAGCTCGCTCAGCGCGTTGCCGAGCTTCTCCAGGTGGTCGACGACGACGCCGTACTCCTCTTCGGTCAGGGTCTTGCGCACCGTGCGCTCGAGCGCGCGCACGCGCTTCTTGGCGGTGTCGAAGGCCTCCTGGCCGAGCGGGGTGACCGTGGTGGTGATCACCCGTCCGCCGCCGGGGTGCGAGGTGCGCGCGATGTAGCCCTTGCGCTCGAGCGCCGCCACAAGGCCGACCATGGCCTGCGGGGTGACCTGCACCGACCGGGCGAGCGTGGCCGAGGAGGCGCTCTTGAGGTGCACCAGAGCCTGCAGGACGCCGTACTGAGCCTCCGTCAGGTCGACCTCGTCGAGGACCCGGTCGACGTGGCGGCCGAGTTCCCGGTTGCACCGCGTCAGCAACCAGGACAGGTAACCGTTCTGCGGACGGTACGAGGCCTCCTGGGCGCGGACGGCCTCCGCTTCGGCGACCTGTCGGGCGCGCCGCGCCGAGCGTCCGCCCGTGGGCAGCAAGGGCTGATTCTTCGTCGGTGTGCTCATGATGTGCGTGTGACCCCTTCGCATCCTGTCTTCGCGGCCCACCCCACGGCCGGAGGTCGCAGGGCGCTGAGGCGCGGCGCGCGGGAAGGGCGCGTCCGCGCCGTCGGCGGGCCTCTCCAGGCCATGATAAACCCGAATGGAGCAACCCGGAACCACTGTCAGAAAAAACGCTGATGGACTTTACTTCGGGCCAGAACATCAGTCGTCGTGAGATCATGACAGCGGACGAGTGTGCGGCCAGGCATTAGGCCTGATGACACGTCAGCTGTAAGCGATTCCCCAACGGTGCGTCACCAACTGGCCCGGCTCGAGTCTGATCAGATCGGTCCCGGAGTTGAATGCGTCGGGCGGACAGGACATCGGCTCCACCGCCACCGCGGCCCGCCTGTGGTCTCCGGCCAGCGCGTCGCCTGTGAACACCTGGACCCACTCCAGGCCCCGATCCAGCCAGAGCGTGACCGCGCCGCCGTCCGGAGCACTCACCCTGATCCGGCCGAGGCCGTCCAATTCCCGCTGCAGACCGCAGAACGCGGTGTCGAGCACGGACCCGGAGAGCGGCCGCGGCTTGCGGAAGTCATAAGGGCTCGAATCCACCTCCAAAGCGCCGCTGGGAATCATCCGCTCGTCCACGGCGAGATAATGCTCGGCGGGAAGATGCAGGCTCCACTCGTCCGCCGCACCGGGCCGCGGCGCCACACCCGGGGTCAGGTACGGGTGCGCGCCGAAACCGTACGGCGCCGTCCCGCGCCCGATGTTGCGCGCCTCGATCTGCACACTGAGACCCTCGTGGCCGACGCGGTAGTCCGCGGCCAACTCGAGCGTGTGCGGATAGCCGGGGACCGGGTGCACCCGCACCGTCAGCCGCACCCGGTCGGCCGCCTGCTCGGTGGCGTGCCAGGGCAGCCAGCGGGTCAGGCCGTGGATGGCGTTGCCGGTGGCCGGCTCGGTCAGGTCCAGCTGACGGCGCTCGCCGTCGATCGTGTAGGAGCCCGCGGCGACCCGGTTGGGCCACGGCAGCAACAGCTGCCCGGCGCCCGAATGGACGATCTCTTCTTCCCCGTACCCCGCCACCAGCGGCCGGCGCGGGCCGTCCCCGTCGTACTCCAGCACGCGCAGTCCGGCGCCCACCTCGGTCACCACCGCGCGGTATCCACCGCCGTACAGCTCGAACTGACGGCCCGTCGGAAGTGCCGCACCCCCGTGCGGGGCGAGTGTCTGCTGCTGCGATTTCACGTCGTCCATGAGTGGATACTCTCGCACACGCGGTCCGCGCAGCCGCAAATTCACGCGCGTGCGACAGCCGTCCGGGCGCGGAGTCAAGGGGGGAGAAGCACCGCGCGGACGGACGGCTGTAACGCTTTTCACGCTAATCGCGCGGCCGGTGTTCCGGAAAGCGGCATTCGCGCGATTTGAGGATTTCTTTGCCTAGTCCGGGTGAAACCTACACGTCCGGTGCGGCGGAGCGCGGCCAGACCTCCCCGCGGCGGCTCGGAGCCGATCGTCTAAACTGACGTTCATGAGCGCCGAGCCCGAGTCCGAGCCCGACCCCACGCCCGGCCCGCAGCCCGGCGCGCCGGCCCCCGGCTCCGCCGAAGCCCCCCGCGACGCGATCTGGACGATCCCCAACGCGTTGAGCGTGCTGCGCCTGCTCGGGGTACCGCTGTTCATCTGGCTCATCCTCCAGCCGGCCTTCCACGGCCCGCACTACGACGGCTGGGCCATCCTGGTGCTCGCCGTCAGCGGCCTGACCGACTACCTCGACGGCAAGATCGCCCGCGCGCTCAACCAGACCAGCAAGCTCGGCGCCCTGCTCGACCCGGCCGCCGACCGCCTCTACATCCTGGCCACGCTGGTCGGGCTGGCCTGGCGCGACATCATCCCGATCTGGCTGGTGGTGCTGCTGGTCGGCCGGGACGTGCTGATGGGGATCCCGCTCGCGGTGCTCAAGCGGCACGGCTACGGCGCGCTGCCGGTCCACTTCCTCGGCAAGGCGGCCACCTTCAACCTGCTCTACGCCTTCCCGCTGCTCCTGCTGGGTGACGGCCACAACGCGCTCAACGACGTGGCCGGCGCGATCGGCTGGGCGTTCGCGATCTGGGGCACCACGCTCTACTGGCTCGCCGCCGGGCTCTACGTCATCCAGGTGCGCCAGGTGGTACGCGGCGACGGCCCGGCCCCGGCGGCGGCTTAGCCTTTCGCCGTGCGGGTTCCGAAATAGGCCGAAGGGTCGAAAGCGGCGTTCCTCACGTATTTTCTTCGATTATCGTCGGCCGGAGGGGGCAGGGGTAGGACGCGCGGAGAGCGCCCATGCGGCGCTACTCCTTTTGCGCCCCCCGTGAACAGCCGACGACCTGGGAGCGAAAACCCGTGAAAGCCGTCGTGATGGCCGGCGGAGAAGGTACTCGGCTGCGGCCGATGACCTCCTCGATGCCCAAACCGCTCTTACCCGTGGCCAACCGTCCGATCATGGAGCACGTGCTGCGCCTGCTGCGCCGGCACGGTCTGACGGACACCGTGGTCACCGTCCAGTTCCTCGCCTCGCTCGTGCGCAACTACTTCGGCGACGGCGAAGAACTCGGCATGTCCCTGTACTACGCGAACGAGGAGGTGCCGCTCGGCACAGCCGGCTCGGTCAAGAACGCCGAGGAACAGCTCTCCGGAGATTCCTTCCTGGTCATCTCCGGCGACGCGCTGACCGACATCGATCTCAGTGCCCTGATCGCTTATCACAAGGCGAAGGGCGCGCTGGTGACGGTGTGCCTGACCCGGGTCCAGGACCCGGTGGAGTTCGGCATCACCATCACCGACGAGGAAGGCCGGGTCGAGCGTTTCCTGGAGAAGCCCACCTGGGGCCAGGTGTTCTCGGACACCGTCAACACCGGCATCTACGTGATGGAGCCGGAGGTCTTCGACTACGTCGAGTCCGGAACGCAGGTGGACTGGTCCAGCGAGGTCTTCCCGCGGCTGCTGGCCGAGGGCAAGCCCGTCTACGGCTACGTGGCCGAGGGCTACTGGGAGGACGTGGGCACGCACGAGTCCTACGTCAAGGCGCAGGCCGACGTGCTCACCGGCGCGGTCGAGACCGAGATCGACGGTTTCGAGACCGCCCCCGGCGTGTTCGTGGCCGAGGGCGCCGAGATCGACCCGGCCGCGATCCTCAAGGGCCCGTGCTACGTCGGCCCCTACGCCAAGATCGAGGCGGGGGTGGAGCTGCGCGAGTACACCGTGCTCGGCTCCAACGTCGTGGTCAAGTCCGGCGCCTTCCTGCACCGCGCGGTCGTGCACGGCAACGTCTACATCGGCCCGCAGGCCAACCTGCGCGGCTGCGTCATCGGCAAGAACACCGACGTGATGCGCGCCGTGCGGATCGAGGACGGCGTGGTGGTCGGCGACGAGTGTCTGATCGAGGAGGAGTCGGTCCTCTCCGGCGGCGTGCGGGTCTACCCGTTCAAGACGGTCGAGGCCGGCGCCGTCGTGCACAGCGACGTGATCTGGGAGCAGCGCAGCTCCCGCTCGCTGTTCGGCCCGCGCGGCATCAGCGGCGTGATGAACGTGGAGATCACCCCGGAGCTCGCGGTCCGGCTCGCCGGCGCGTACGCCACCACGCTCAAGAAGGGCGACACGGTCACCTGCGCCCGCGACGGCTCCCGTGCCGCGCGTGCGCTCAAGCGCGCCGTCATCGCCGCGCTCACCTCCAGCGCGCTCAACGTGCGCGACCTCGAGTCCGTGCCCACCCCGGTGGCCCGGCTGCAGACCGCCCACGGCTCGGCCGGCGGAGTGCTGATCCGCACCACCCCGGGCGTGCCGGACTCGGTGGACATCTCCTTCCTCGACTCCTCCGGCGCCGACCTCTCGCCCGGCGGACAGCGCAAGCTCGACCGCATCTACTCCCGCGGCGAGTACCGGCGCGCGTTCCCCGGCGAGATAGGAGACCTCGGCACCCCCTCGCGCATCTTCGAGAGCTACGTGCAGGAGCTGCTGGCCCGGGTGGACATCTCCGGGATCGCGGACGCCGGCATGAAGATCGTGGTCGACGTCGGCGGCGGCGCGGCCGGGCACGTGCTGCCCTCGCTGCTCGGCCGGATCGGGGTGGACGCCTACACGGTCAACCTCGGCATCGACGAGGCGCACCCGACCGAGTCCCCGGGCGAGCGGCACACCGCGCTGCGCCGGCTCGGCGCGCTGGTGGCCTCCTCCGAGGCGGCCTTCGGGGTCAGGTTCGACCCGGTCGGCGAGCGGATCTGGCTGGTCGACGACACCGGCGCGCGGATCGACGAGGACCGGGCGCTGCTGGTGATCCTGGACCTGGTCTCGGCGGAGAAGCGCGGCGGCAACGTCGCCCTGCCGGTGACCACGACCCGGGTCGCCGAGCGGGTGGCCGGATTCCACGGGGTCTCCATCACCTGGGTCTCCACCGCGCCGGACCAGCTGACCACGGCGTGCACCAAGGCCGGCACCATCTTCGGCGGGGACGCGCGCGGCGGGTTCATCGTGCCGGAGTTCCACCCGGCCCTCGACGGGATCGCCACCTTCATCAGGATGCTGGGTCTGGTCTCGCGCACCCACCTGACGCTCTCCCAGATCGACGCGCGCATCCCGCACGCCCACGTGCGCCGGATGGACGTGCCCACGCCCTGGGCGGCCAAGGGCATGGTGATGCGCACCGTCGTGGAGGCCGCCGAGGGCCGCGAGGTGGACACCACCGACGGCGTGCGCATCGTCGAGGCCGACGGCAGCTGGACCCTGGTGCTGCCCGACCCGGCCGAGGCCGTCACCCACCTGTGGGCCGAGGCGCCCGAGCCGGACGCGGCCGACCGCCTGCTCGGCGCGTGGGCCTCGGTGGTGGAGCGCTCAGGCAGCTAGGGGCCCCCTGCTCGGCGAAGCCGGAGCGGTCCCGGTCGCGTCACGACGTGGTGACGCCGACCGGGCCCCGCGCCGGGTTCGCGAGTGGCGTGTGGAGTGGCGGCGCACGGACCCGGTAAGGTCGGCCGCGTGGCCCGCGCGGGGAAGGCGGGCGGTTGTTCGGATGAAGAGAGCGATGGAAGAGCCGTGACGACGACGCCCGAGGACCTGAAGTACACCAGTGAGCACGAGTGGGTGCGCGGCACGGGCCCCGTGGTGCAGGTCGGCATCACCGACTTCGCCCAGGACTCGCTCGGCGACATCGTCTTCGTCACGCTGCCCAAGCCGGGCGACGCGATCACCGAGGGCGAGCCGTGCGGCGAGCTGGAGTCCACCAAGTCGGTCAGCGACATCTACGCCCCGGTGACCGGAACGGTGACCGAGGCCAACGCCGCGCTCGAGGCCAACCCCGAGCTGGTCAACTCCGAGCCGTACGGCGAGGGCTGGCTGTTCAAGGTCGAGCTGGGCGAGGGCGTCTCGGTGGACGTGCTGCTCGACGCGGCCGGCTACACCGCCACGCTCGGCTCGTAACGCGGCCGGTCGGCGCCGGCGGGCGGGACGGGCGGACCGTCCCGGCTCCGCCCCGCCGACGTGTCGGTTGACCGGGCCCCCGACGGGGCTCTAGGTTTCGATGCATTGTCAGCTGAGTACCCATTACTCCGTAACGTGTCCGCGAACCCACGGGGGCACCCGCCCCTGACCGCAGCAGGAGGTCGAATCGATGCCACCGTCGACAGGCGTGGACCCCTCGCTGTGCTCGCGGTGCGGGCATGTGAACACGGCCGGCAGCCGGTTCTGCTCGAACTGCGGCAATCCGCTGGTGGTCGGCCAGCGGCCGACCGAGGTGACCTCGACCATCGCCTTCGGGGCGCTGGGCCTGGCCGAGCCGCCGGACGAGACCGGCGAGGTGCCCGCGTACGAGGACTTCGACGCCGCCCTCGTGGTGCGCCGCGGCCCGAACGCAGGCAGCCGCTTCCCGCTCAACACCGAGGTGACCACGGCCGGGCGGGCGCAGGACAGTGAGATCTTCCTGGACGACGTGACGGTCTCGCGCCGGCACGCCGAGGTGACCCGCACCGCGCAGGGCTTCCTGGTGCGCGACGTCGGCTCCCTCAACGGCACCTACGTCAACCGCGAGCGGATCGAGGAGACGCTCCTGGCGGACGGCGACGAGGTGCAGATCGGCAAGTACCGCCTCGTCTTCCACGCCGGCCGCGGCTGACGCGGGTGGCGCAGCGCGTCGGGCCAGGGTCCGGCGAGCCCCGCGTCCGGGGCCTGACCATCGGCGAGGCCGCGGCCAGGCTCGCCCGGGAGTTTCCCGGACTGCGCCCGGAGACGCTGCGGGTGATGGAGCGCCAGGGACTGCTGGAGCCGCGGCGCACCCCGTCCGGCTACCGCCGCTACGCGGAGCGGGACCTGGAGGCCGTCCGGCGCATCCTGGCCGGAGCGCCGCAGCAGCGGGCCGAGCCGCCGCGGGCGCAGCCCGGCCGCGCCGAACCCCCGCCGCCGCGGGCGCAGCC
>NZ_JAGSOG010000460.1 GCF_018139695.1 Actinospica durhamensis
GCCCTGTCCCCCGCCGACCACGCGAACCTGGCGCCCGTCACCGCCCAGCTCGCCGCGACACTGCTGCGCACCGCCGTCTCGAGGGACGATCCCGCGTCACGAGAGGCCGTGAACGGCTACCTGGTCGAACGAGCCGTTCTGTACATCCGGAGCAACTACTCACGCCCCGAACTCACGGCCGAGGAGATCGCCTGCGTGCACGGCGTCTCGGTCAGGCACCTGTTCCAGCAGTGGTCCACGCAGCCCCGGACGCTGATGGAGACCCTCCTGAGCGTTCGGCTGGCCGCCGCGCGCTCGCTGCTGACGCAGCAGCCGCAGCTGCCGGTCAACGTCGTCGCCCACCGCTGCGGCTTTCACGACGCATCGCACTTCACCCGTCGTTTCCGCGCGGCCCACGGCACCTCGCCCACCCAGTACCGCCATGGAGAGCTCCCGGGCCTAGGCAAGGGCACTGCGTAGCCCGAGGCCGACGAGCACGCAGCCGGTGGCGCGCTTCCAGATGCTCGTGGCGTGGGTGGAGCTCAGCAGTCTCCTCGCGCCGGCCAGGACGGCCGTCCAGCACGCCAGCCAGGTGCAGACCAGCAGGCCTTGCGCGGTGGCGAGGGTGAGGATCTGCGGGGCCAGGTGCCGGTGCGGATCGAGGAACTGGGGGATCAGCGTCAGGAATATGGACGCCGCCTTCGGATTGAGCACGTTGGCGAGCAGCGCGTGCCGATACGCGACGAGGGTTCCGGTGGGACGCGGATCCGGGCCCTGCGTCTCCGGGCCCTGCGTATCAGAATCCTGTGTATTTGGATCCTGCGTTGCGTCGACCGGCGGACGAGAGCCGGTGCGCAAGCAGCTGACGCCGAGCGCGATCAGGTAGGCCGCGCCGGCCAGCCTGACGGCCTCGAAGGCGTCGCTCGAGTGCATGACCAGCGCGGACAATCCGGCGATGGCGAGCGTGGCGTGCACGTAGAGCCCGGTGACGGTGCCGAGTATGACCGGCAGGGCACGCCGACGCCCGTGTGCGGTGACCTCTCGGATCAGCAGGCTGAAACTGGCTCCGGGTGTGGCGACGAGCGGGAAGACGGCGGCGAGGAACGCGAGGATGACCGCGGGACGCATCCGCGGCTACTGCCCCGTCGAGGCGGTCCGGAAGTGGGTGGCGATCCGGCCCCTCTCGACGGTGTGCAGGGCGAGGCCCACGGGTGCCTCGAGATCGGCGATCTGCCCGGACCGCGGGGGCATGACGAGGGTCCAGGTGACCGCGGGTGCCAGTAGGACGGGCCGGGAGGCGAAACTCGAGGCCGCGGCCGTGTGGGCGTGGCCGGCGAGGACCGCGATGACCTGCGGGTGCCGGTCCAGCAGGTCGGCGAGCGCGTCGGGATTGGTCAGCGGCGCGCTGTCCGGCAGCGGGTGGTGGACCGGAACGGGCGGGTGGTGCATGACCACGATCGACGGGCCCTGATTTTCGGGCTCGGCGAGGGTGTCCTCGATCCAGGCGACGGTGGCCTCGTCGAGCCGCCCCTCGCTGTGGCCCGGGATGGTCGAGTCGCACATCAGGATGGTCAGATCCTCGATGCGGTGCACGGAGTTGACGGGCCGGTCGTCTTCCGGCTCGCCGAGCAGCACGCTGCGCAGCGCCCCGCGCGCATCGTGGTTGCCGGGGCAGAACAACACCGGGAAGGGCACGCTGAGCAGCTCGGCGACCTCGCGGTATTCGTCCGGGTCGCCGTGGTCGGCGATGTCGCCGGTGACCAGGAGCGCGTCCGGCGGGGTCGGCAGGGCACGAAGGTGGTCCGCGGCGAGCCGGACGCGGTGCGTGGCGCGTGCGGTGCCGTCGACGTGCAGGTCGCTGATATGGGCGAGCAGGGTCATGCCGTCCCCCTCCGAGCGGCCACATTCGGCCGCTAACGTATAAAATTGATTTGCCGTTAGGTGACTGTAAGACGTGGGGCGTGATGGAATCAAGTGAGAACTCGTCCTCGGACGCGGCGGAACAGGAGGTCGGCATGCACCGGTGGCTTGCCCTGGAACTTGCGGGCACGATCCGCCACGACGGAAACGGCGGGGTGGCCGACGAGCTGAGCACCCCGGCCCAGCTGTCCGCGTGGATCCAGGCCCAGCAGGCCGAGCACACCCTGCCGGAGCTCCGGCACGCCGACACGCCGTTCGCAGTGGACGAATACGCGCGGAACGCGGTGGTCTCGGTGCGCACGGCCGTGCGTGCGCTGCTGGCCCGCGCAGTGGCCCCCGCCGCGCCCAGCCGCGCGGACGCGGACCGGCTCCCCAAGGCGGCGGACGCGCTCGACCACCTCAACCTGGTCGCCGCGCGCGTACCCGCCACCCTCAGCCTGCACTGGCCCACCGACCCCGGACACGCGCCGACCACGCGGTTCACCGAGGCCGCCACCACCGACCCCCTCGACCGGCTGACCTCGATCCTGGCGCGAGAGGCGATGCTGTTCCTGGCCGACGAGGACAGCCGACGGCTCGCCGCCTGCAGCGCCCCGAGGTGCGTGCGCTACTTCCTCAAGGAACACGGACGGCAGGAGTACTGCAAACCCTCCTGCAGCAACCGGGCCCGCGTCGCACGGCACTACCAACGTCGTCAGGAGGCTGCGACGTCGGAGCTCGAGACGGGCTCGGCGGGCGAGGTGGATGCAGCGGGCTCGGTGGGCGCAATGGGCGCGGCGGGCTCGGCCGGCCAATCCGTGGCCGAACAGGGGAAGCCATGACGAAGTTCCGCGTCAACGTCTGCCTGAAGCCGTGCGCCACGCACGAAGTCAACGCCGCGCTGGCCGCCGCCATGGCACCGTTCGACATGAACCTCAGCGACGACTTCAACCCCCACGGCGAATGGGACTGGTGGCGCATCGAGGCCGAACCCGGCCACCGCTTCACGGTCAAGCCCGAGCACAACGGCGACCCCCGCCTCATCTACGCAGACGACGATCGCGAGCCACTGCGCTGCGACGGCGGACCTCGCGGCCTGCTCGACTTCGACGCCACCCGCCGGCAAGCCGTCGACCAGGCCCGCGCCGAATGGCAGGCCGAGCAACTCGACTTCCGAAGACTCCTCGCCGACCACCCGCCGGCGCAGCCCCTGACCGCCTTCCTTGCCCGCCACAACGCGGACCCCGAGGGCTACCCGCGCGAGCAGGCCGTAGCCGACCACCACACCCAGCCCCTGGTCCGCGCGCTCAACCATCGCTCAGCCTGGGACCGCTACCCGAACCTGGGAGTCTGGGCACTCGGCCCCGACTCCGACCCGATCACCCGATACACCCGCGGACCACAGCCGGAAATCGACGAAGCAGCGGCGTGGGCCGTGACGAGATACGCCCTGCTCACTCTCGAGGGCGAGTGGATCGACCCGACCCGACTCGGGTCGTTCGCCGAGCCCCACCCCGGCGAGGCTGCCCCCGCGGCATACGCCCGGCAGTCCAGCACCTACCTCGACGGCCTCCACGAGGACTGCGTCATCGTGACCCTGCTCTGAGGTTGTCCCGAGTCTCGTGGATCTTCGGTGACGGTCTGGGTTGATTCTATGCGGCGCGCAGTTGCTTGACGGGCTTGTCGGCGTGCTCCGTCCGGGTGGTTTCTTCGAGTGCTGTGATCAGGGCG
>NZ_JAGSOG010000461.1 GCF_018139695.1 Actinospica durhamensis
TCCCACCACCGACGACCACTGCGCGCGGCAAGCCGCCGGCGCGCGTGTCTCCCACCTGGTCCAGATCCATGGTGACCAGGCTGGGCGGCCCGCGGCATCGCGGCCACCACGCCCGGCGGAATCCGTCATCTTCGCGAGCTGACAGATCCGCCGCCGCGCACTGGGGCCCGCCGCGGCCGCCGGGGCACACTTCCGGGCAGAGGCCGGCCGCGTCGGCGCCGACGCCCGGCTCCCTCTCCCGTTTTTCCCCAACCACGCGAACCGACCGCTCACGACGTGAGAAAGGCGACTGAAGACGATGTGGGACAGCAGCGTGCTGCCCGCCGCCCCGGGCTCCGAGCCCGGCTGGGAAGCGGACAGAATCGACCTCGAGGCGTACTTCGCCCGGATCGGCTACCACGGCGGCCGGGAGGTCGGCTTCGAGACCCTGCGCGGACTGCACCGCGCGCACAACCGGGCCATCACCTGGGAGATCCTGGACGGAGTACTCGACAACCGGCTCGACCTGACCGTCGATCACATCCAGCGCAAGATCGTGGCCGCCGGCCGCGGCGGCTGCTGCCTGGAGAGCAACATCCTGTTCGCCGCCGCGCTCGAGCAGCTCGGCTTCCCGGTGGTGCGCCACATCGCCCGCGTACGCCGCGGCAACCCGAAGATCCGCACCCGCTCGCACGTGGTGCCGATCGTCGAGGTCGAGGGCGAGCTGTGGATGGCCGATCCCGGCTTCGGCGACGAGAGCCCGCTCGAGCCCATCAGGTTCCAGGACGGCGCGCAGCTCACCGTCGGCGACTGGGTCTGGCGGCTGGACCTGGACGGCACGGAGTGGGTGCTGCGCAGCATGCACGCCGACGGCTGGTTCGACGTCTACGCCTGGGTCATGGAGCACCACCACCCGATCGACTTCCACATGATCAACCACTTCTCCTACGTCGACCCCGACTCGGTCTTCCTCAACCGCATCGTGGTGCAGCGCGGCGACGATCAGGCCCGCTACGTGCTGCGCGACGACACCCTGGTGACCACCGCGCCGGACGGCACGGTCAAGACCGAGCGGCTGAGCCCGGCCGAGGTAGTGGAGTCCATCAGGGGCCTGTTCAACATCAGGCTGTCCGACGCCGAGGGCGCCGTCGTCTCCGAGCACTGCGCCGCCGTCATGGCGCGGGCCTAGGCGGGCCGACGATGTCCTCCGAGCGCGGCTCGGCGGCCGGGGCCCGCGGCGATGCGGCGGGCCCCGAGCCGCAGGTCCTGGTCGTCGGCGCCGGTCCCACCGGCCTGACCCTGGCGGGCGAACTGCTGCGCCACGGCGTCCGCGTCCGCGTGGTCGACCAGGCCCGCGGCCCCTCCGACGCGCCCCGGGCGCTGTCGCTGTGGCCGCGCGCCCTCGACATCCTCGACGACCTCGGCGCGGGCGCCGCGATCCGGGCCGCGGGCCGGCGGATCGAGACCTTCGGCTACTTCTCCGAGGGCCGGCGCGTGGCCACCTTCCACTTCCCGCCCGCGCTCGCCTCCACCATCCTGCCGCAGCCGCGGATCGAGCACGCCCTGACCGAGAGCCTGCACGCGCTCGGCGGCCGGGTGGAACGCGGCGTGCGCCTGGTCCGGATGACCGGACACCAGGCCACCGGCCTCGGCGAGGACCGGCTCGGCGGCCCCGTCGTCGCCGAGCTCGAACACGACGACGGCACGGTCGAGCAGGTCCGCCCCGCCTTCGTGGTGGGCGCGGACGGCGCGAGCAGCACCGTACGCGCGCAGATGGGCGTGCACTTCAGCGGCGACACCTACGAGATGGCGTTCGCCCTGGTGGACGCGCACGTCGAGGGAGTGCTCTCGAGCACCGAGATCCGCTATTACCAGACCAGCAGCGGCACCCTGGTGATCGTGCCCGCGCCCGACGGCGTCTTCCGGTTCCTGTCGGTGGTGCCCTCGGGCGTCGCCGAGGCCGCCGCCGACGTCGCGGCCATGCAGGCGGTGCTGGATGAGCGCGGCCCGGCCGGCGTGCGGATCGTGGAGCCGGTGTGGCAGAGCGTCTTCCGGGTGCACACGCGCCGGGCCACGCACTTCCGCCGCGGCCGGGTCTTCCTCGCCGGCGACGCGGCCCACGTGCACAGCCCGGCCGGCGGCCAGGGCATGAACAGCGGCCTGCAGGACGCGCACAACCTCGGCTGGCGGCTCGCCGCCGTCCTCGGGCGCCGCGCGCCCGAGGACATCCTGTACGACTACGAGCCCGAACGCTCCGAGACCGCCCGCCGCGTCGTGCGCGACACGAACCTGCACACCCGCGCCTGGGTGGTCCGCGGCCGCACCCGCCGCGCCGCACGCGATCTGGCGCTGAGCGCACTGGACCGCAGCGGCATGATGGAACGCTGGTACGTGCCGGTACTCGCCGGCCGCCGCCTGCTCTACCCCCCGCCCCGCCCGACGCAGAGCCCGTCGACACGGTGCGCGGTGGGGGGCGGTGTCGGGGCTGGTGGCGGCATCGGTCCTGGTGCCGGCGTGGGCGGTGCCGGTATCGGTCCTGGTTCCGCCACCGCATCCCGCCGCTCACCCTCCCGCCTGACCTGGTCCTCCTGGCTGTCCTGGCCCGCCTGGCTCCCCGGCGGATCAGCCCCCGTGATCGGCCCCGGCGCGGTCTTCCCGCGCCAGGCCCTGACCGCCTTCGACGGTGCCGAGCGCATCGCCGATCCCACGGCCTGGATCCTGGCCGTGATCCCCCCGACCGACCCCGCCCAGGGAGGCCCCTGGTTCGCCCGGCTCGCCCGCCTGGTCGAGGGCCGCGCCCAGGTCCGCGTCGTCATCATGGACCCGGACGCCTCGCCCCCCGACGCCCTCGGCGAGGACGCGGCGGAACAGGCAGACCACGCGGAACACCGCTGCTGCCGCAACCCCGCGTCCTACTACCTCATCCGCCCGGACGGCCACGTCGCCGCACACGGCCACGCCGAGGACCTGGCGCGGCTGGAGGCCGAGTTGCACCACCAGACGCTTAGGACGGTTGTCGAGTGGACGGAAGGGGGAACGCTAGAGTTGACGCCGCGTCACGCCACGGAAGGTAGTGAAGATGTCTGATGAGCCGTACCGGCTCGCCGTGATCCTCGGCAGCGTCCGGGAGGGCCGCTTCGGTCCGCGGGTGGCCGACTGGCTGCGCGAGGAGGTGATCGACCGGCGCACCGACCTGGTCGCCGACCACCTCGACCTCGCGAAGTTCCAGCTGCCGCACAACCTCGACGGCAGCGGGGACACCACAGAGTTCTGCGAGCGACTCGGCCGCGCGGACGCCTTCGTCGTCATCACCCCCGAGTACAACCACGGGTTCCCCGGGGGCCTGAAGACCGCGATCGACACCGCCCGCCCCGAGTGGGCCGGCAAGCCCGCCGCCCTGGTCTCCTACGGCGGAGTCGCCGGCGGCCTGCGCTCGGTGGAGATGCTGCGCCTGGTGCTGACCGAGCTCCAGGTGGCCACCATCCGCAGAGCCCTGAGCTTCCATCCCCTGTCGCTTATACA
>NZ_JAGSOG010000462.1 GCF_018139695.1 Actinospica durhamensis
CTAACAGTTACGTGGAATCTGGCGACAGAGAAGATCATTGCTCTGTCGAGCGACCACGGACTGAGGAGACTTGTTGAGCACCACGGCGGCGTTGGGGCGGAAGTGGCCGATACTCGGTCGGCATGAGCGGGCGGCTGAGTGGCTTGGTGTGTGGAGCGATCTCGGCCGGGCGCCTCGGACGATCGATGCTTACGCCCGCGGCCTGGCCGAGTACCTGGCGATGTGCGACCGGGCCGGGGTCGACCCGATCACCGCGAACAAGGCTCACATCGCGGTCTACGTGCGTGAGCTCACGTCGCGGCCGAGCCACCGCGGCGCGAACGTGATCTCGATCGATTCCGGGGCGGGCCTGGCCAACTCGACGATTCAGCAGCGGCTGGTGCCGGTGCGGCTGTTCTACGACTACTTGATGGAGGAGGGGCTGCGCGAGTCGAACCCGGTCGGCCGCGGCCGTTACACGCCGGGACGCCGGCGCGGCGGACACGAGCGCGGTCTGGTCCCGAGGATGACCAAGCTGCCGTGGATTCCTTCCGAGCAGCAGTGGCTGGACATCCTCGGCATCGCCGCGGCCGAGCCGATCCGCAACCGCGTCATGCTCGCTCTGGCCTACGATGCAGCACTGCGCCGCGAAGAGTTGTGCTCGCTGCGCACCGACGACCTCGATCCGGCGCACCGCACCCTGCGGGTGCGGGCGGAGACCACGAAGAACCGGCTCGAGCGGATCGTGCCTTACTCGGCGCCGACCGGGGTGCTGCTGTCGGGCTACCTCGCGCATCGCGCTACGATCAGCCGCGCCCGCGGCCCGCTGTTCCTGTCGGAGTCTCGGCGCAACCACGCCCAGCCGTTGAGTCTGTGGACCTGGTCGAAGGTGATCCGCCGCATCGCCCTCGAAGCCGATGTTCCGCGGTTTTCCACCCACACCACCCGGCATCTGTGCCTGACCGACCTGGCCCGGATGGGCTGGGAACTGCACGCCATCGCCACCTTCGCCGGGCACCGCAACACCGAGTCCACGCTCACCTATATCCATCTGTCCGGCCGCGACCTGGCCGAGAAACTCAACCGCGGGATGGAGCAGATACACGGTTGGCGCGTGCAGATGCTGGCCCGGCTCGACGAGTCCGCAGCGGCGGCGGTCACGCGATGACCGCGATGACCACAGCGGCGGCCCTCGATGCGGCCGCTGCTCCGTCCTGGCCTTGGCCGATCGACCCGCAACGCTACGACCGACATCCCGAACTCACCGTCCTCGAACGTTCGGCACTGCTGTCTCTGGGAGCTGAACTGCGCCGACTCCCCGGAAGGCATGACCGATGGGCCCCGCACTGGAAGGCGATCCGGCGTCTACTTCGCCCGCTCGACGATGTGCGCTCATCGCTGTGGTGTCCCGCGGACGGCTCTTACCGTCGCGGCGTCGACGACGCCACCGCCCTGATCCTCCTGCGCTGTGCTGAACGCGGCCGGACGGTGTGGTCCTGGTCCACTCAGGACTGGGTCTCGCTGATAGGCAACAACGCCCGAAAGTTCACCGAGACGGCTCCAGGATGGGCCGAGGGGACGGCGCGGTCGTATCTGATCGCTTACGCCTACTTGATCAGCGAGTTCACCGAGTTCGCGCAGCTGGGACGATTCCAGCGCCTGCCGATGGCCTGGCGGGTCTTCGGCAGGGCCCTTGTCGACGAAGCGCAGCAGCAGGTCGCGGACGTGTTGCGCGGCTGGGGCTACCAGATCGATGTCGGTGTCGACTCGCGGATCTCCCCGGTGCTCTGCAACGTGCTCCTGCACAATCGCAGTCCACTGCTTAAGGACCTGACCACCGAGGCCTTCGCCCGGATGCGCCAGCACCCTGACATGACGGAGCATCATCTTGGAGCGCTGTACGGCATCCAGCGGGCCGTGGCCGCCCTCGGGCACTGCGCCCTGCCGCCCGACCCCCATCGCGGGCGGATGCCCGCAATCGAGGGAACAGCGAGCTCGTGGGCCGAGTGGGTCGAACGCTGGCACACCACCTGCACGCTCTCGCGCAAGGCCCGGGACAACCACCGCATCGTGCTCTCGAAGATCGGACGCTGGCTCGCCGCCGAACACCCGGAGATCACGGAACCTGCCCAGTGGACCCGCCAGACCTGCGCGGCCTGGGTCGCCGCCGTCGACAAGCTCCGTGTCGGCGACTACGTCCAACGCCGCTCCAGCCACGAGAAACGGATCGGCCAGCCGATCACTCCGCACACCAAAGCGGGCTACCTCACCGCAGCCCGGGCGTTCTTCCGGGACCTGCAGGAATGGGAATGGATCCCGCGCCGGTTCGACCCCGAGCGCGCCATGGCCACCCCGCGAACGACGGCCGCGATGCTCGGACCCGACCCGCGCGTCATCGCCGACGAGATCTGGGCCAAGCTGCTGTGGGCCGGGCTCAACATCGAGCCCGACGACCTACCCACCGGCTTGAACACATTGCGCTACCCGCTTGAACACCTCCGAGCCGTGTCGCTGACCTGGCTGTTCAGCGGCCTGCGCAGCGACGAGATCGCGCGGCTGCGCATCGGCTGCATCCGCTGGCAGCACGACGGATTCCCCATCCCCGGCGACTCACGCGAAGTGCTGGCCCGCGACGCGGTGTGCCTGCTGGACGTGCCTACCCACAAGACCGGCATCGCGTTCACCAAACCCGTCGACCCGCTGCTCGGCCAGGCCATCGAGGCGTGGCAGGCCGCGCGCCCCGAGCAGCCGACCTTCCCGGACCGCAAGACCGGCCAGCCGGTACACCTGCTGTTCGCGCTGCGCGCCCGCGCCATGGCCAACACGTATATCAATGCCACGATCATCCCGTCCTTGTGCCGCAAAGCCGGTGTTCCCACCGCCGATGTCCGCGGCGCGATCACCAGCCACCGGGCCCGCTCGACCATCGCCTCCCAGCTCTACAACGCCAAGGAGCCGATGACGCTGTTCGAGTTGCAGGCCTGGCTCGGCCACGGCTCGCCCCACTCGACCCAGCACTACGCGAAAATCACCCCGAACACCCTGGCCAAGGCATACAACGACGCCGGCTACTTCGCACGCAACGTCCGCACGATCGAAGTACTCGTCGACCGGGACGCCGTCACCTCGGGCGCCGCCGCGGCCGGCGAGCCCTGGCAGTACTACGACATGGGGCACGGATACTGCACCTACAGCTTCTTCGAGCAGTGTCAGCACCGTATGGCCTGCGCCAAGTGCGACTTCTACACCCCGAAGGACTCCACCAAGGGACAACTGCTCGAGGCGAAGGACAACCTCCAGCGGATGCTCGCCAGCATCCCGCTGACCGACGACGAGCGCGCCGCCGTCGACGACGGCCAGGCCGCCCTCGACCAACTGCTGGAACGACTCATCGACATCCCCACGCCGACCGGAGCGACCCCGCGCCAGATCGGGCTACCGACTACCGCGACCCTCCTGCCGATCATCGCGGTCAACCAGGCAAAACGGCAGTTAACTTGACAAATCAGATTCCACAGAA
>NZ_JAGSOG010000463.1 GCF_018139695.1 Actinospica durhamensis
GGTCCCCACCCACGCCCGCCTGCGCGGCGGCTCGCTGGGAATGCTCGACATCGCCGCGGCCACCATGGCCAACATCGGCCCGGCGATGAGCTTCTACTTCGGCTTCGGCTTCCTCGCGCTGACCGCGGGGGTGGCCTCGCCGCTGACCATCCTGGCCGCGGGCGTGGCCGTGGCGCTGCTCGGCAACACCCTGGCCCAGTTCTCCCGGGCCCACCCCTCGGCCGGCGGCTTCATCACCTTCGTCGGAAAGAGCTTCGGCCCGACCAGCGCGGTCAGCACCGCGCTGCTGGCCGGGCTCGGCTACATCATCGCCATGTCCTCGGTGATCGCGATCTCCGGCGGCTTCCTGGAGATCCTGCTCGAGCACTACATATCCGGCTTCCACGTCCCCTGGATCATCTGGACCCTGATCCTGACCGCTTTCGCGGTCGCGCTGATGGTGCGCGGGGTGGCGGTGTCGACCAAGATCGCCGGGCTGTTCTTCGGGATCGAGATGACCGTGCTCGTGCTCGTCTCGATCGTGGCCATCGCCAAGCACAGCGCGCACCTGTCCCTGAGCCCCTTCGAGCCGAAGAACATCACCCACGGATTCAGCGGCCTGTCCGCCGGATTCCCGCTGGCGGTCTACCTGTTCATCGGCTGGGAGAACTCGGCCGCGCTGGCCGAGGAGACGGCGAACCCGCGCCGCAACGTCGGGCGCGCGGTGTTCACCTCGGTCGGCGTCATGGTCGCGAGCTACCTGCTGTTCTCCTACGCCACCGTCACCGGCTTCGGCTACAACGTCACGAACCTGGGCGACGCGGCGATCCCGTTCATCTCGGTGGCGCAGGGGACGGTCGGCGCGCTCGTCTTCCTGGCCTACCTGGCCGGCCTGACCTCGACCCTCGGCGCGCTGATCGCCGGGGTCAACTCGCAGGCGCGGCTGATCTTCAACGCGGGCCGCGAGGGCCTGCTGCCGTCCTTCATCGGGCACGTACACCCGACCCGCCGCACCCCGACCAAGGCGATCGTGGTCTTCGTCGCCATCTCGATGCTGATCATCGGCGGCTGGGGGCTCGGGCACCTGGCGGGCCACTCCGGCGGGTCGATGGACGCGGTGACCTTCTTCGCCGAGTCCTCGACCATGGGCACGATCCTGGTCCTGCTGGTGTATCTGGCCTCGAACCTGGCGCTGCCGTTCTACTACCACAGGTACCTGCCGGAGCAGTTCCACCTGGTCAAGCACGCCGTCCTGCCGTTGCTCGGCGCGGCTGTCATCATCGTGCCGCTCTACTACCTGTCCAAGCCCGGCCAGGCCGCGCCCTACAGCTGGTATCCCTACCTCGCGCTCGGCGCCCTGGTGCTCTCCGTCGTCTACGCGGTGATCCTGGTGCGGCGCGATCCGGGGCTCGGCGAGCGCGTGGGTTCCATCGTCGCCGACGCCGAGGAGGGCGGGGAGACGGCGGGATGAAGCCGGGGCGAACGGCGCGGTGCGTTCGCGGGCGGGCCGCGCGCCCGGCTCAGTCGCGCCCGGCCAGCCTCCGCAGCTGCGCGAGCGCGCCGTTGAACACGTCCTGGTCGCCCGGCACCCGGCCGTGGTCCGAGTACTGCCAGAAGGTGTAGAAACGCCAGCCCGCCGGCAGCGTCCCACCGCCGTCGGAGCCGTAGTTCGCCACCCAGAACGGGTCGTACCGGCCGAATCCGCTCGCGTTCCCGGTGCACGAGCGCCACCAGTCGGTGGTGCTGTAGATCACCGGGTAGACGTGCTCGCGCGCGGCGTACTCGTTGACGAAGTTCCAGATCCAGCCGGTCATGGCGGCGGCGGACAGGCCGTAGCAGGCCTTGCCGTACGGGTTGTACTCGATGTCGAGGGCGCCCGGCAGCGTCGTCCCGTCGCCGTTCCAGGCGCCGCCGTGGGCGATGAAGTAGTCGGCCTGGGCGCCGCCGCTCGAGTTGCTCGGGACGGCGAAGTGGTACGCGCCGCGGATGACCCCGCGCTGGTGCGGGCCGTCGTACTGCGCGGCGAAGTCCGGGTTGCGGTAGTAGGTGCCCTCGGTCGCCTTCGCGTAGACGAAGTCGAGGCGCGGGGCGACCGCGGCCCAGTTGATCGAGCCCTGATTGCTGCTCACGTCGATGCCGGGCAGGTGCGGGACCGCCGAGTCCTGGCTGATCGGGTTCGGGGCCACGCCCGCGGGCGGCTCGTGCGCGCGCACCGTCGAGCCCATGGAGTCGGCCTCGGGATGGGTCAGGGTCTCGGGATCGACCGGGGTCGGATACCGCCGCGCGTCGACCTGCGCGAGTTGTCCGGAGGCGGTACGCGCCCAGATCGGAGCGGCGGAGGCGGCCCCGATCG
Organism: Actinospica durhamensis; assembly: GCF_018139695.1. Lineage (GTDB taxonomy): Bacteria > Actinomycetota > Actinomycetes > Streptomycetales > Catenulisporaceae > Actinospica > Actinospica durhamensis. Next base: position 2,333 of record NZ_JAGSOG010000463.1, read on the forward strand.
CGGCGGCCGCGGCTGCGGGGTCCCGGTGCCCGGGCTCCGACGCCGGGCCGATCAACGTCGCACCCAGCGCCGCGGTCAGGACGCAGGCCGCGGCGAGCGTGGCACGGGGGACCGGGCGAAGCGGAGGGGGCATGTGTTCCTCGTTCTGCACTACGTCCGAATTGCGGTATATCAGTGGTATACCTCGGCCGGTAAGGGAGGAAACGCCCTTCCCGACCGTACGGAGCGCCCTGGTGGCGGGTCGTCAATCCCGGCGCCACCGTACGGAATGGGGGCCCGCAGGGCCGGAGGTCGGATGATCAGATCTGAGCCACGCCGCCCGCGACCGGACAGCGCGCCTCGAGTTCACGCCCGGGGCCCACCCCGTCGGGGCGCCACGCGGTGCACGGGACGAATCCGGGCTCGACGAAGCGGAACCCGGAGACCAGCTCGCGCACCCGGGGCAGTGGGCGGGTGGTGAACTGGAACGGGTTGTGGCCGAGCAGTTCCCGCGTCTTGCGGGCGGCGCCGCGGGCCGGGTAGTCCAGGGTGTGCTGGATCACGACCAGGCTGCCGGGGGCGAGCACGTCGCGCAGCTCGGCCAGTGCCAGGGTGAGCCGCGCGTCGTCCGCGATGCAGTCGAGCATGCCCACGAGCAGCACGCCGACCGGGCGGCGCAGGTCCAGCTTCTCCTTGAGCCAGGGCCCGCGCAGGACCGGTCCCGGCTCGCGGAAGTCGGCGAGCTGCACGTACACCTCGCCGCGCGGCCGCGCCTGGGCCGCGAGCACGCCGCGTCCGTGCGCCGCGCTGATCGAGTCGTCGGTCACGTAGACGAAGGTGGCCTCGGGGCACAGCGCGCGCACCTGGCTGTCGTAGCTGCCCCGCAGGGTCGGTATGAACGTACCCAGATGCAGGAACTGGGTCAGCCCGTGCTCCCGGCCGGCCACCCACGTCAGGGCCCGGCGCACGAAGGCCTCCCCGGCCTGGCACAGCAGCCGGTAGTCGGGGTAGAGCGCGAGGGTGGCCTCGACGGCCTCGCGGTCGGCCTGGTAGTTGTCCTTGCCGCCGAGCAGGTGGTCGCGCATGCGCAGCGGATGCGGGTGGTCGAAAGTCAGCTGCGGCGGATGCCACCGGGTGCCGAACTGGAAGTCCCACGCGGAGGGTCGGCTCTCCTGCCCGCCCATGC
>NZ_JAGSOG010000464.1 GCF_018139695.1 Actinospica durhamensis
TCAACGAACCCGCGCCCCGATCGCCGGATGATCTACGGCCTTGACAGCCGCGCCCGACATGCACGAGCACGAACACGCTCGCTCACGCCACCCCACCTGAACAGCACCGAACCGTTGGCGGATGCTCAATGGCGTTGCCGCACTGAGGTAGAGCCCCAAGTCAGCCATCACGGTCCGCACATCCCGCAGCGGCACGCCAAGCTCTCGCGCAACTTCATACGCCCTCTTCTTCACCACTGCTCCCCCTCGCCGGCCCGCTCATGACGACACGCTATCGCTGTAGATGAAGAGGCGACAGCTGCCTTGTAAGAGCCATACCGGCGCCTCGGCCAGTGTCGGCCGACCCCCTCCTGTGTCAGTCGGGCACCGTCCGCTGTCGTCTCGAGGTCGAGGCGTGTGTCTGCCTGGTGCAGCGTTCACCACACGCGGCGGCCTGAGCCTCGCGCCCGTTGGCGTCGTCATAGCCGGCGCAGGCGGCCTCGGCATTCGGTATGTCATGCGCACCTGCATCACGCTCACCCACGACGCGCTGATCGTCACCAACCTATTCAAGACACACCACGTGCCGCTCACCGAGATCACCGACGTGTCCGCAACTGCCGGCGGCTTGAACATATCGCGCACCGACCAGCCCGACCCCACGGCCGTAACGCACAAAAGTCGCGATGGGACATCCACTCGGCGAAATCTCGCCTACACTCCGAGGCCAGCGTTTCACCCAGGATGTAGAGCAGACTGACGGCCATTGGCTGGCCGGTCCTATCAGCTTGGGAAGCTGAGACGGGCACGGAGCGCCGGACTACACCTCCAACTCAGAGCCCGCGAATTATGAGCGCGCTCGGCTACAGCTCGGCATCGTCACTGCCCTCCATGGCAGCGCGGCAGCTCTGGACCTCCGCGTTCACGTACTCCATAAACCAGCGCATCACCTCGTATGGGATGAAGCGCTCATTGAGGCTGCAGAGGTGGACGGTCGGCTCCAGGGACGGATCCTCGTCTGGAACGAGGGCTGCGATAAGCGCCGGGCCGTGAAGATACTTCCCCGCCCCGGGATTGTCCGCCCAATTGGGAGGCGCTGGGACGGCTTCACTCAGCTCGAGCCTCCATGAGTCGTCTGGCAACGCATAGTGGAAGAGCACCGCATAGTGGCGACCGGCGTGTTCGAGCAACTCGACAGGCATCCTCGCAGCCTCGCACGTTGAAGGCGTCGATGCATACCGATATCAAGAACCTTCGCATACCACGGGTGGAGACAGCCTGGTGACTCCTGCGATGGTGCCAGCGACGGTCCGACGACTCCATTATCAGAGCGGCTTCGGAGTCTCGGTCGGCACGTCCCGGTGTCGTCTACCGTGGTTTGCTGCAGATCGTTTGTCGTCTGTTGTCGCCTGATGCCGGCTGCTGACGGGTGGTTCGCCGACTCTCTGCTGACTCGAGCTGGTGCTCCGCCAGCTGGAGCACCGTTCGCTCGGTCAGCCCGTCGCCTCGCGGATCTCCTGTGCGCGGCCACGCAGTGCGGTGGCCTCGCTGTGGCGCCCGCGTCGGTCGAAGATCGCCGCGGCGTGGTCGAATGCCGGCGGGTAGTTCAGCTTGACGGCCACGGTCAGCAACCTCACCGCGGTGCTCTCGTCTCCAAAGTCTTGGAAAGCGAGGGCGACGGCGGTCATTGCGAACGGCCCTTCGGCTTCGAGCACCGGGGAGATCCACTCAGAGGCGGCCGCGTGGTCGCGCCGTTCGAGCGCGAGGCGAACGAGTCCCACCATGGCGTCCACGTCGCCGAGCGCCGCTGAGCGCTGCCAGATAACCTCCGCCCGGTTGGTCTCGCCTGCCATCGCATAGTGAGTCCCGAGGTTGAAGCCAGCGGCTGCATTCCCGGCTTTCCACGCCCGCTCCCAGTAGCGCAGAGCCTCGGCTCTCTCGCCGCGCTGGGTCCTGGCGCTTTGTTCTCCAGCCCATGCAACTGATCATTTCCGAAAACACTCCGGCGTGTCCAGGCGTATACACGGGTCCTCGCCTCTTCGTCCCGAACCTGGCGCAACCCCTAGTCAAACCGGGCCATATCCGAACGCGCTACCTCACTGAACGCCAAGTTGAATCGCTGATCGTCGGGCCTGTTCCTGCACTGCGCTGCGCTGCGGTACGGATCGGATCGGATCACTGTCGTCGCCGCCCGCATGCCGGCCATTTCGGTCGGGTAATCTGACGCCAAGCCACAGGGCTTACCTACTAGCCGGAACGTCACCGGCGTGGCCCATAGCGCAGACCCGACGAGCACGTGCCTCCCTTGGCGTCCCACCCGCACCACACTTCGCCCCAGGGCAAGTCCTTCCGGTACCCAGGGCCGCCGCCTGGATCCGTGTACGGCCCCGGCCCGAACACGCCGGTGAGAAAGGCGACTCCGAGGCTGATCTCCTTGTCGAGTGCCGCCTGACTCGGCCATCCGTTCGAGTAGTCCTCGCCCTCAACCGTGAGCGACCAGCCAACCTCCACAACATGGCCGCGGAGGGCGCCCAGGGCGAGCGTGCACCGCTGTCCAGCAAGGGCAAGGCCCTCGATGCTCCCCCAGGCCCAGCCGTTGCCGTGGTCACTCCTGCGGCTCACGAGTGGCGAGAGGTCGGCCGGGAGCGCGTCGGTGCGCAGCCGAGGGCCGATCCTTGTTTTGAGGCCGCTGATGGTGATCGTGCCGTCTTTCGGATCGAGCATGAGCGCTTTGCCGACGTCATATGTGGCGGACACTGGGTCTCCGGACGTTGTCGTGTGGGGCCTCCATGCTGCCGGAGGCCAACCCCGCTGCCAAGATCCACCGCCCACCTTCAAAATGCTCCGACCCGCCCCGCCCCTGAGGCCGAACCGCAGCCTTCCCGTCATCCATCCCCGAGGCGGTCCGCCGGAGGCGCTCGCTTTTCGCTCTTCTCGTCCGCTGGGTGTGGCCGCGTGGCGTCGTCCGGGTCGTCGCGCTCCTTTCAGGTCGGCACCGATGGCTCCGGTCGTGGCGCTCCTCGGGCGTGTCATGGTCTGTCCTGCGCCCGTGCGTCTGCCTGGCGTTCGTGTCTTCGCAGGGCTGGCGCGCCGGCACACGTGCGGAACGCAGGCATGGGTCCGGCGGCGCCGTAGTGCCCACGGTGGCAGCCAGTCGGTCCCGCTACTTACGCACAGCATGCGATTCGCCTGGAGGGACGCCGGATTCACCATGGCCCCAGTGCCGATCGGTAGCCAGGCTGAAAACCATCATGATCCCCGACTAGCGGCGCCCGACGCGGCAGCGATTCGCTGCATCCTGCGTGCGGTGACGGATCGAGCAGCCCGGGTGCGTCCAGTACCGACCGGACGACTTCTGGGGTGCCCCGAAGATCTTGGACACTGGTCCTCCGATAGGCTTATGCCTAGATTGAGAGGAAACAGTGGATAAAGGTGGAGCTGGCAAGGGCAGCGGACGCCGCTGGTACTCGCCGGAGTTCAAGG
>NZ_JAGSOG010000465.1 GCF_018139695.1 Actinospica durhamensis
GGCGGCGATCGACCTCGTCCGGACGGCTGGCAGTCGGCCTCGTCCGGGCAGGTGCGCGCGTCAGGCGTCAGGCGTCCTTGCGGGCTTGGTCAGCGGCGGGCGGCGGCGGTGGAGCCGCGGACGACGAGTTCGGGGGCGAAGACGAATTCGTCCTTGGGGCCGGTCATGCCCGCCATCTCTTCGAGCAGCACGCCGACGGCGGCTTCGGCTATGGCCTGCACGGGCTGGCGCATGGTGGTCAGGGGCGGGTCGGTGAAGGCGATCAGGGGGCTGTCGTCGTACCCGATCACCGAGATGTCCTGCGGGACGGACAGGCCCTCGTCGCGCAGGGCCCTGATCGCGCCGAGGGCCATCATGTCGCTGCCGCAGACTATGGCCGTGCAGCCGCGCTCGACCAGGGTGCGGGCCGCCTGCTGGCCGCCGGCGACCGAGAACATGGTGTGGGCGATCCGCTGCCTGGCCACCGATTCCTCCTCGCCGAGCAGGCTGGCGCAGGCGGCGAGGAAGCCCTCGATCTTCCTGATCACGGGCACGTAGCGGACCGGGCCGGTGGCCATGCCGATGCGTTCGTGGCCGAGTTCGACGAGGTGGGACAGGGCCTGGCGCATCGAGTACCGGTCGTCGGTGGCGAAGAACGGCGCCTGCACCTGCGGCATGTGGCCGTTGATCAGCACGATCGGGAGCCGGCGCTCGACCAGCCTGCGGTAGCGGTCCGGGTCGGCCGTCGTGTCGGCGTGCAGGCCGGAGACGAACACGATCCCGGCCACGCCGCGGTCGAGCAGCATCTCGGTGTACTCGTCCTCGCTGACCCCGCCGGGGGTGAGCGTGCACAGCATCGGGGTGTAGCCCTGCTTGGTCAGCAGCGTCTCGATCGCCTGCGCGTACGCGGGGAAGATCGGGTTGTCGAGCTCGGGGATGACCAGGCCGATCAGGCCGGCCGAGCGCTGCCGGGAACGCGGCGGACGTTCGTAGCCGAGCACGTCGAGCGCGGCGAGCACCGCCTGCCGGGTGTCCGGGCCGACCCCGGGCTTGCCGTTGAGCACGCGGCTGACCGTGGCCTCGGACACTCCGGCGTGCGCCGCGATGTCCGCGAGCCTGATCGTGGGAGTCGTCCGTTCGCCACTCACCTTGCAGGTCCGTCCTTCGCTCGTGCTCGATCCCGCCCGTCTCAGCCCGGCGGCCGGGCCCCGGCTCCTACTCCGTCCGGTACACCCGCGCGCGCCGATGCGGTCACTGGTCCCGCAGCGCCTCCGGTGACTGCGGCTGCCATAACCACCGCTGCCGCAACCCGCCGCTGCCACAGCCGATACCGCGACCGCTGCTGCCGCCGTTGCTGCGGCATCGCTGCCGTCACGGTCGGCAGCGCCACCGCGCTCGCCATGACACCGTCGCCGTCGACGCTGCCGCAACCACAGCCGCCGCACTGCCGGCGACGCAACCGCCTACGACCACACCAGCCACGGCCCGCAGTAGCGGGGCCTTTCGGCGGGAGCCCGTCGGTGGCGGGGTCCGGTCGGCGGCGATGGCGGCGGCTGCGATGACGATCCGTCAGCTTCGCGCCGTGGCTCCGAGGCTACGCCGTCGCACCCCGGGACGTCTCCTCGACGCCACGGGGTGGGGCGGGACCTCGTCGTCCGTGCCTCGCAGGGCTGTACGTAGGCTCGCAGACTACGTGGTCGCCCACCACGCCGTCGTGTCCGGCGGGAGTACGACCACATCGGATCCGATGCCGGCCGCCAGCCCTGCCGTGTCCACGGCCGTGCCCGCAGCCGCGTCCCCGGCCGGCGTCGTCTGCGCGTCCGTGTCGAGGTCGGCGCTGGCGAGCAGCAGGGCACCGGGCCGGGGCAGAACCACGGGCTCGTCGCCGGTGTTCACCGTACACACAAATCCCGGCGCCCGGGTGAAAACCAGCACCCCGTCCGGCGCGGGCTGCCATGTCAGCGTGCCGTCACCGAGGGCGGGCTGCGCGCGGCGCAGCTTGAGGGCCCTGCGATACAGCTCCCAGGTCGAGGTATCGTCCCCGCGCTGCGCCTCGACGCTGAGCCCGCGCCAGCGCTGCGGCGCGGGAAGCCAGCCCTCGTGGAGGTCGAGCGGGGTGAAGCCGAAGGGCGAGGACTCGCCCTGCCACGGCAGCGGGACGCGGCAGCCGTCGCGGCCGGAGGAGCCGTCGGCGCTGCGCAGCCGCTGCGGGTCCTGGAGCAGTTCCTCGGGCAGGTCGAGGACCTCCTCGAGGCCGAGCTCCTCACCCTGGTAGACGTACGCCGAGCCGGGCAGCGCCAGCATCAGCAGCGCCGCCGCCCGCGCGCGGCGCACGCCGAGCTCGCCGCCGCCGTAGCGGGTGACGTGGCGGCGGATGTCATGGTTCGACAACACCCAGGTGGTCGGGGCGCCGACGAGGGCCGAGGTGCGCAGGGAGCCCTCGATCACCTCGCGCAGGGCCTTGCTGTTCCAGTCGGTGCCGAGGAAGTGGAAGTTGAAGGCCTGGTGCAGCTCGTCCGGGCGCACGTACGCGGCGAGGCGCTCGAGCGTGGGCGCCCACGCCTCGGCCACGGCCATGCGCTCGCCGGGGTACGAGTCGAGGATGCGGCGCCAGGACCGGTGGATCTCGTGCACCTCGTCCTGGTCGAAGTACGGCAGGACGGTGTGGCCGAGCATCTGGATCTGCTCGGTGTGGCCGACGTCGGGCAGGTCCGGATGCTTGATCATGCCGTGCGCGACGTCGACGCGGAAGCCGTCCACGCCCCGGTCCAGCCAGAACCGCAGGATGTCCTCGTGCTCGGTGCGCACCTCGGGGTGGCGCCAGTTGAGGTCGGGCTGGGCCGGGTCGAACAGGTGCAGGTACCACTGGCCCGGCGTGCCGTCGGGCTCGGTCACCCGGGTCCAGGCCGGGCCGCCGAACACCGACTCCCAGTCGTTCGGCGGCAGCCGGCCCGCCTCGCCCCGGCCGGTCCGGAACAGGTAGCGCTCACGGGCGGGCGAGTCGGGGCCGGCGGCCAGCGCCTCGCGGAACCAGCGGTGCCGGTCGGAGCTGTGGTTGGGCACCAGGTCGAACACGACGCGCAGGCCGTGCGCGTGCGCCTCGGCGATCAGGGCCTCGGCGTCGCCGAGGGTGCCGAAGAGCGGGTCGACCTCGCGGTGCTCGGTCACGTCGTAGCCGCCGTCGGCCATCGGCGAGGCGTAGAACGGGGTGATCCAGAGCGCGTCCACGCCGAGGTCGCGCAGGTAGGGCAGCCGGGTGCGCACGCCGAGCAGGTCGCCGACGCCGTCGCCGTTGCCGTCGGCGAAGGAGCGGACGTAGACCTGGTAGATCACGGCCTCGCGCCACCACGCCGCCCGCTCGCCGCCAGCCTCGCCGTGGAAGGCGGAGGTGGGGGCGGGGATGGGC
>NZ_JAGSOG010000466.1 GCF_018139695.1 Actinospica durhamensis
GCGGACGAGTTCGAGTCCGTCGCTCGAACGTAGTGACTCGATCAGGCGAAGTAGGTCAGACTGGGACAGGGCCATCATGCATCTCCACGGTTGAACTGGCCTTTTACCACGGAGGATGCATGATGGCATCGTGCATCACCGCAGTAGACGACCGCGTGATGCAAGTTCGCACATCACCCGTAGCCGACCACCGCGCGGTACAAGATCGCGTGAATCACCCGTGGCAGACGACCCTGTGACGCAGAATCATGCATCACATCACGCATTACCCGTGGTGGATGACGGTGTGGTGGTGTGAGCAGTAGAGCTTGAGGTTCTCTACGGTGGTGTGTCCGCCTTGTGCGTACGGGGTGGTGTGGTGGGCGTGGAGGTTGTGTCCTGAGCGTTGAGGAGGGTTTGCGTAGGCAGAGCTCTTTGATGCGGTGCTGCGTGGATGATGAGGGATTGTGGCCCCTCGGAGTCGCCCTGCGTAGGGAGGCTTCAAACCGCCCCTCGCTGCGTTGGCTGAAGACCGTCGTGGTGAACGGTAGGGGAAAAGGCGCGCTTTGATGCGTCAGGTAGGGATCGGGAAGACGAGCGTGAGTCAATCGCTGTTGAAGTGTCGTTACCATCAGGTGGCATCAAAACCGAGGAATTCCTTCAGTTCTCGGGATGAGCTCGGCGGGTGTTCCGCTTATTGGCCGAGCGGTGTCCGGCATGCAGGCGACGTGAGCCCGGTCTGCTGCGTCCGCGTGGAACAGGAGAAGGCGCGTACCGCTGCTGCCCGCCCGTGGTTCGGTGGGTGGGAGGGAGAGCCCGGAGCCGAACGTTCTGGATGGCGTCCCTCTTGATGGTGTAGCCGATCATGTCAGGGGTTTGCGCCGGAGTGCGCTCTGGGGTGTGTAGTCTCCGCCCCCTGTCCGCTCCCTGCCGATGAGGCGGGCCATCATGCATCCTCCGTGGTAAAAGGCCAGTTCAACCGTGGAGATGCATGATGGCCCTGTCCCAGTCTGACCTACTTCGCCTGATCGAGTCACTACGTTCGAGCGACGGACTCGAACTCGTCCGCTCGGTTGCCGAGCGGATGCTGCAGGAACTGATCGAGGCCGAGGCCACCGTCGCGATCGGCGCGGGGTGGAACGAGCACACCGACACCCGTGTTGCGCTGCGCAACGGACACCGCGACAAGACGCTCACCACCCAGGCCGGCGACCTGGACCTGGCGATCCCGAAGCTGCGCTCGGGCAGCTTCTTCCCGGCGCTGCTCGAGCGGCGCCGCCGGATCGATCAGGCCCTGTACGCGGTCATCATGGAGGCCTACGTCCATGGCGTGTCCACCCGCTCGGTCGACGACCTGGTCAAAGCGCTCGGCGCGGACACCGGGATCTCCAAGAGCGAGGTCTCAAGGATCTGCTCCGACCTCGACGGGCAGCTGGCCGCCTTCCGCACCAGGCCGCTGGACCATCTGCGCTTCCCGTACATGTACCTGGATGCGACGTACTGCAAGGCCAGGGTCGAGCATCAGATCGTCTCCCGGGCCGTGGTGATCGCCACCGGGATCACCGAGGACGGCGGCCGCGAAGTACTCGGCGTGATGGTCGGCGACAGTGAGACAGAACTCTTTTGGACCGCGTTCCTGCGCTCGTTGCGCGAACGAGGCCTGAGCGGAGTGCGGCTCGTGATCGGCGACCATCACTCGGGCCTGGTCAAGGCTATCCGGAAGGTGATGATCGGGGCCGGCTATCAGCGCTGCCGGGTCCACTTCCTGCGCAACGTGTTCGCCGTGATCAACAAGGAGGCCGGCGAGATGGTCGCCGCGACCATCCGCACGATCTTCGCCCAGCCGAACCCCGACGCGGTACGCACCCAACTCGAAACCGTCGCCGACATGCTCGGAGCCCAGTTCCCGAAGGTCAAAGCCATGCTGCTCGAGGCCGAGGCGGACCTGACCGCGTTCGCCGCGTTCCCCGAACGGCACTGGAAGAAGATCCAGTCGACCAACCCGCTCGAACGGGTCAACCGCGAGATCAAGCGCCGCATCGACGTCGTCCAGGTCTTCCCCAACGACGACGCACTGCTGCGGCTGGTCAGCGCCGTCCTGTTCGAACTCCACGACGAATGGATCGCCTTCCCCCGCCGCTACCTGCCCGAAGGCAGCATGGACCAGCTCTACCCCACCGAACTGCCCGAAAGCGCCCCCGCGCTCCCCAACACCACCGCCGACTGATCGGCTACACCATCAAAGGGGACACGATCGCACGCACCACCTCGGTACTCTGACACCCCAGCCGAAGAACGTTCGGCTCCGGGCTCTCCCTCCCACCCACCGAACCACCGGCGGGCAGCAGCGGTACGCGCCTTCTCCTGTTCCACGCGGACGCAGCAGACCGGGCTCACGTCGCCTGCATGCCGGACACCGCTCGGCCAATAAGCGGAACACCCGCCGAGCTCATCCCGAGAACTGAAGGAATTCCTCGGTTTTGATGCCACCTGATGGTAACGACACTTCAACAGCGATTGACTCACGCTCGTCTTCCCGATCCCTACCTGACGCATCAAAGCGCGCCTTTTCCCCTACCGTTCACCACGACGGTCTTCAGCCAACGCAGCGAGGGGCGGTTTGAAGCCTCCCTCCGCAGGGCGACTCCGAGGGGCCACAATCCCTCATCATCCACGCAGCACCGCATCAAAGAGCTCTGCCTACGCAAACCCTCCTCAACGCTCAGGACACAACCTCCACGCCCACCACACCACCCCGTACGCACAAGGCGGACACACCACCGTAGAGAACCTCAAGCTCTACTGCTCACACCACCACACCGCCATCCACCACGGGCAATGCGCGACATGATGCACGAATCCACATCAGACGGCCGCCCGACACGGGCGACACACGATCCACCATCACGAGGCCGTTCACCACAGGAAACGCAAGATCCAGCACCACCGCCGTCCACCACGGACGCCACAAGATCCTGCACCACACGGCCGCGCACCGCGGGTGAGACAAATTTGAGCATCACAAGGCGCCCAACACAGATGATGCGAGACCCCGCACCACACAGTCGAGCGCCACAGGTGACACAAGATCCAGCATCACACGGCCGCCCACCGCACATGAAGCACGACCCCGGACCAAGGACGCCCGCCGCAGGGAACGCACAATGCTCCACCGGGCGCGCCGGACCGGGCCACGGACCCTCCGCAAAGATCCAGCCAGGGGTGGGGCTCCCTCCTCGGTCGGGCAGGCGCAGCCCATATCAGGGTCCTGGTGGAGGCGCAAACGGCGCAGCGCAACCGAACACCCGACCAAGCCCCCGCCGATTGCACCTCCACCAGGTTCCTGATACGCCTCCGGTGACCGACCGAGGAGAGAGCCCCACCCCACCCGACCAC
>NZ_JAGSOG010000467.1 GCF_018139695.1 Actinospica durhamensis
CCTTGAACTCCGGCGAGTACCAGCGGCGTCCGCTGCCCTTGCCAGCTCCACCTTTATCCACTGTTTCCTCTCAATCTAGGCATAAGCCTATCGGAGGACCAGTGTCCAAGATCTTCGGGGCACCCCAGAGAGCCTGCTCCAGCAGCGGGATCGCCCGGCCCAGGTCGCCCACCATCCGGTAGACGATGGCGAGGTTGCCGCAGGCAATCAGCGTGGCGGGGTGGTCCTCGCCCAGCACCCGGCGATAGCCGCCGTACGCGCGATCCAGATGTTCGATTGCGCGGGCCACACTGCCCTGGCCCTGCAAGAACAGCCCGGCTTCATTCAGGACGTGCGACGTGTCGGGCGTGTCGGTCTCCGGGGCGGCATGCGCGCAGTAAGCGTCGATGTGCGGCATCAGTCGCTGGTATGCGGGCCACGCCCCCGGGTCACGCGACGAGTCCCGGGGCGCGGCGGCGTACAGCAGGGCGGCGGCCAGGTCGCGGGCCTGGTCGATCGCGCCGCGGGTACGGTGCGGGTCCGTGGGGTCGGGGGTGCGGGTGACGGCCTGGACGAGGCGGTGCACGGCCAGGCCCGGCCCGCCGCCGGAATCGGTGGGATCGCGCGGCGAACGGGTGATCATGTTGTACGCGGCCAGCCGGCCGACCGCCTGCCCGAGGGCCGGTTCAGCGGCCAGCGTGCCCAGCAGATCGAGCGGGATCGCGTCCGGGCCATACCACGCCAGGACCCGCAGGACCCGCCCCGAGAGCGGGGTGTCGGCAAGCCGGTCGAGGGTCACCCGCCAGACACGTGCGATCGTGCGATCGGAGTCGGTGGCCTCGTCGCCGCTCGCGTACAACTCGGCTGGATACTCGGCGAGTAGCCGCTGATAGCCGCGCACGTCCGGTTCGCTTCCGCCCTGGTTCTGCACGATATACGCCCCGGCCTGAACGATCGCCAGCGGCAGGAACCCGAGTTCAGCGCACAGTTGCGCCCCGCCGTGCAGGGCGTGTGGCGTCGTGCCGATCGTCGCGGCCAGCAGCTTCAGAGCCTCGCGCGGCTCGAGCACGCCCAGACGCACGGCCGCCGCGCCGATCCGGTTCCAGCCCAGCGCCGTGCGGCTGGTGACCAGGAACCGCCCGCTGCCCGTGCTCACCGCGGCCAGCAACGGGCTCAGATCACCGGCCGACGCAACGTTGTCGAGCACCAACAGCCACCCCGAGTGCGCGGCCAGCCAGCCGGTCGCGCGCTGTGCCAACGCCTCCGTCGACAGCATCGTTCCGAGCTGGGGTTCGAGCGCGAGCGCAAACCGGGCAAGGCCCACCTCGATCCCGGCCGGATCCTCCGCGTTGATCCACACCGCCTGGGTGTGTTCACCCGCGTGTGCCAGAGCGTAGCGGGCCGCCAGTGCGCTCTTGCCGATCCCGCCGAGCCCGTGCACTACCTGCACCGCAAGCCCCGGGCCCGCCCGCAGCGCGCTCGCCAACCCGGCCAGCACATCCTCACGCCCCACGAACAGCGGGATGTGCCCGGGCACCCCCACCGGCCCCGGGGCCGGTGGCACCCGCGCGATCGGCGCCAGCGGCCCGATCGTGGTCACGTTGATCGGCGAGTGGTCCCCGGTGGTGATCGGGGCGTGATTGGGGCCATGGACGACAACCGAGCGCTCGCCCGGGCCCGCCGCACCACCAGCCCCCGGCTCCCAGACCGGCCCACCTCCGGGTTCCCCGGAGACCGGGGCGGATTCGCTCACCCCGATTCCCCGATCGGAGAGTGATCTCCAGTGGTGATCGGGGCACTGTTGTCCCCGGCGACGGCCACCGACCGCGGCCCGCTCGCACTGGCGGACGGAGCGGGCGGCAGCATCCCGGCCAGCTGCGCGACCAGCTCTGGGTCCTGCGCGAGGGCCTTGCGCACCTGGAAGCGCAACGCCGCCAGCGCGTCCGGGTCCCCCGAGTCCGCGGCGAGATCGCTCACCGCGGCCTCCAGCGCCGCGCGCCGTGGCGCGTGATGCAGGAGCCGGGCCAGGACACGCTGGCCCAGGGTCACGGTGGCGTCCGCAGCGGCGTCCTGTGCCCGAGTCAACACCCCCGCCCCGTACGCCCCCACCGCTGCTCCGATCACCGGCACGACCTGCCCCACGACCACATCCAACTCGGACACGAGCGACCCCTCCCGCCCTGATCCTGACGGCACGTCAGCGACTCCAGCCCAGCGTAACCCCCGCCGGATGGCGCGGGCGTCTGATTGTCGCAGCGCCCTGCGCACCCCCACGACCGGCACACGGTCAGCCGCCGTCCAGCACGCGCCGGCCTGGCACAGTCGCTGTCCGAAGGCCCAGCTCGTGTATTGCGACCCATGATCGGGATGAGGATCGGCGCCCGGGTCGCGCACCGTACAGCCACGGGTGTGGCGCCGGTAGACCCCACATATCCCGACGGCCTTCATCAGCCGGGCCACTCCCTTGCGCCCGACACGCACGCCGAGACCGAGACGCAGTTCGGCATGCACCCGAGGTGCGCCGTAGGTGCCGCGCGAAGCCGCGTGGATTTCCACGATCACGGCCGTCAGCTCAGCATCAACACGCGCGCGCCGAGGACGCGCGGCCGCGCCACTCGTAGTACCCGGAGGTCGAGGCGCCCAGCAGCCGGCAGCACACCGCCACCGCCTTGCCCTGGCCGGCCAACTCCGCGACCACCGGGTAGATCATTTTGCGAGCACGTTGTCCCTCGCGAAGTAGGCCGCGGCCTTGCGCAGGACCTCGTTCTCCAGCTCCAACTTACGGTTCTTACGCCGCAACTCGGCCAGCTCCCTGCGTACCCCCGCGTATTTGCTGCTCGCCGCCGCGATTTCCGACGTGGACCGTAAAGGGCCGGCGGCTCAGGGCGCCCACCCGGCATGTCAGGGGCGCCGCTCATATCCCGGTCACAGCGTGCCGACGTCGGTGTCCGACGACCGGATCAAGGCCGTGCACGGCTTCCTGGACAAGGTGCCGGCCGGTCTGTTAACCGGCGGGTACCCGCGGACGGGCGCCGCGCCCGCTCGGCCTGAGCAGGGCCTGCGGCGCCCGACCGTCACCCGCTACTTACAACCGCTAACACAGACGGATCACGTGTCGTAGTGCGATGATGCATACGCCGAGCTTGAGGAAGGCTTCGTGGATGTCGGCGCGGCGTTCGTAGCGGGTGCGCAGGCGGCGCATGCCGTGGAGCTAGAAGTCCGATGAAGATCTTCGTGGTCTGATGTGGCGGGTCGGCGTAGCCGGCCCGCCACTGGCCTGTTCATGCTGGTGTCGGCAGGTTCCAGCGTCCGTTGGTGCGGGTGAGGCCGAGGTTGAT
>NZ_JAGSOG010000468.1 GCF_018139695.1 Actinospica durhamensis
GTTTCGTGCCAGCGAGGGCCGGCGAGGGTCTTTCCCGGTTCTGGCGGCGCCGGTGGTGTTCGAGGGTGGCGATGGCCATTTCGGTCAAGGTGATGGTGCGCTTCGAGGTGGTGGTTTTGGGAGGGTGGTGGCGGGCCAACTCGGATCATCCCTGGGACCTCACCCGGTGGGCCGCCAGGCGCCGGCCGACCCGTCAAGCAATGAGCGCTTGACGCGCCGACCACCACCCAGCAAAACAGGAGTATGCCGCCTCAAAAAGGAGGCGTAGCCGCGGGACAACTGCGCTGAAATTCGTTCCTGTAGTAGCGCACTGTCGGCGGCCGTGGCGGATGACGCAGCAAGGCTGGATAATGTCGGGTTAATTTCGATATTCCGAACGTCAAGCGACTATGCGGAGCCATGTGCCGGCTCATGCGCGCCGATCCATGTGCGCGGTGGCACTCGACAGGGGGAGGTCTACTAAAATGATGCCTAGGCGAACATTGTCGATCGCTGATCTGAGTTCCGATGCGCACTCGGCTCTCGTTTCGGCGGGTTGGTCGCGCCAATTCTCCCGTGAGGTACCTGAGGAGTTTCTTGAATTTTGCGAGGGACTCGGCCGGACGCCCCCGACGCCTGTGGTTGAGGTGGTGCGACGCTTTCAGGGCATGACGCTTTCGCATCCGCATTTTTATGATTCAAGCATTTCGATTGAGACTGTCGTTGATGCCGGGATGGCTTGTCGGAACGTCAGTGACGCGCTACTCATTTCAAAGTACGAGCCCGCGGCGAGGGTCGAGCTGTTTCCGGTAGCCCAGACCCCGTATGGTCTCTTCTTTGCGCTGGGGGCAGACATGGCCCTCTATGGATTTCACGATCCGCATCTAGGCCTTTACGGATTCGACTTTGTGGACTTCTTGAACCTCCTCTATGATGACCGCGCGCCAATCTCTCTAATCGGCTGACCTCTGGTCCTATTTTCGATGAGCTTCAGATCCGAATCTCGGGTTACGGTCGGCCCCGCGGGGCCGATCGGTGGTCGGCGGCTTGGAGCAGACCACGGGCAACCTGCTCGGCCTCCGGGGCCGTGACCAATAGATTAGCTGGCCGCACATGTCCCGACAGTCAGGCTGCCGGGTGGTCGCATTTCTACTGGATTCCTTGGATGCGGGTGCTGATGGAATGGCTCCCGATATCTGCTAGACCGAAGCCATTGTCGGTATGCCCAGGCGGGGAGATGGGCCATTGATGGATGTCCGTGAGATCTGTCGACCCGGCATTGAGATAAGATAGATACGATGACGACCAGACAAGCGCAGTTGTTGCTGTTGCCTGAAGATGAGGTGGCGATAGCGGCCGCAATCTTGGCCCGGTATCCAGATGTGAGGTTCATCGACCACGTGGCGTGGGACTCGCCATCGACGCCGCCTGTGCGGGAGTCGGTGGTGGCCTGCCATTTCGGTGCATCGATTTGGAGCCCTCGGATTTACCCCGAGCTTCCTGTTGACATTCGTAGCAATGGGACGATCATGGGTCCGCAAATCGGGCCGGTTGTGCAGTGGTTGAGGAGCAGGGAGGTGTCGCCCGGAGTTTTGGCATCTGGACGTTGGGCGGCGTCGTTCACCGACTCCAGTGCGGCGGCGATGGTTGAGTTCGTCGGTGATATCTGGAAGATCCTTTTCCGCGAAACCTTCAACAGCCTTCAATGGGCAGGCGCTACCCTTGGCCGGCATTCGCTGGAGCGGCGGTTTCGAGTAGGCAAGCTCGCCTATAAGGATGCCGAGGAAGGCGTATTGATGCTAAAGGGTGGTCAGATGATCCTGCGGCCAGAACGTCGACGATGATGGCCTCGTCGTTGGTGCTTCATACGTTCTACGTCGTGGCGGGATCGGCCGCTGTACTTTGTACCGGGTTGGCGACGTTTTGGGCGAGGAGGTCATCGCGGTGGCGCGGGCTAGTGTAGAGGTGAGGACTCTTTGCGAGGGGTGGAGGGTTGTCTGACATGAGCGGGACGGGTGTGCTTCAGGCCGCCGTCGCACGGAGTTGCTTCAGTTTGGTGCGGCTCGTTCCGTTGCTGGAGGCCCTGGGCTCTCCTCTCGCTGGTTCGGTGAGGGATGTGGCAACGTGCCGGCTGGCCGGCGATCCGGCGCGGAACGCTTCGCTGATCGAGCTGAGCGATTACCTGGAGGCGTCGCGGTGGGAGTCCGGAACCGCGGACGACGCACGCGGACTGGAGTTTCGCATCGCGTTCCTGGGCCTCACTGCTTCCGGCGCCGGTGACCCCGCTTGGGGCGCCAGCCCGGAAGGTGTCCTTGTCAATGCGCTGGGGCTATGGCGGACAGTCGACGGCGGGATGGATCGGACATCCGTTGATGGCGAGCGCGCTTCCCGCGTCGGCGAATTCGAAGGGCGCGAGGCACAGTGGCAGGGGCGGGAGCGGTCTGCTTTCGCCGACGAGGAGGTCACGCGTTCGGCTGTTGCAGAATACGTTGAAGCCCTGGCTGACGACCATGAGATGAGTCGGGCCGAGCTGACTCGGGTGGTGGCGGCGTGCGGATGGGAGTCGGGCGGCCCTTGCGCGCTCGGATGCGATTGGCCGGTGTGTACGGCGCGGGAGCCGAATTGCGTTGAGGGCCGCCGCTGGCGACAGCAGAGCCTCGGCGCCCGCCTCCGACGCAAGCACGGTGCAACCACACAGAAGTGGTATCTGGAGGTGCTCTATTACGAGGAGCGCGCAGACGGCGTTTGGGAGGAGTTGCTCGAGATCAGTCCTGAAGGCCATGAGCTGCGGAAAATAGTGAAGACCCCGCGCGGCACTGACGCGGCTGATGTTCGCCAGGTGGCCGGCGATGCGTGTCGGCTCAATAAGGGCTCCGTGCTGTCGTTCGAGGTGATTTCATCGCGTTCTGATCTGGCTGCCACGGAGATTTCGGCCGCGGATTTCGAACATCGATGGCTTAGCGCCCGAAGCCCGAGCTAGAGGGCGGGGAGGGCGCGGTGTTTGGTGGTGAGGCTGAATGCTACGTTCACGTTCAATGGAGGACATGTGCCGATCGATGTCAGCTCGGTTTTGGGGCTGACCGATGAGCTGGTCGCATCGAGGTTTCCTGCTAGTCTCGCCGACGTAAACGAAGCCTTGGACGCGCTCTGTTGGAGCCCAGTGACGTGATCTCAGCGAGGTTCAGCTGATCATGCGGTGTTCGAAGTGGGTGAGAACGAGGGCCGCTCTGGCGAGTTCGGTGATTCTCGACGGGCTTATGGTCACGTGGCGGAGTGCTTTCCAG
>NZ_JAGSOG010000469.1 GCF_018139695.1 Actinospica durhamensis
GGGTGGGGACGGCGCGCCGAGCGCGGGCGACCAGGCGGTCGTGCTGGACGCCTACCTGCGGTGGGTCGTGGCCACACACCGTGACGCGCGGGCCCTGATCGCGGGGTATCCGGTGGACGCGCCGCTGGCGCAGATGCCGTGGACCGGTTCGGTGCACTCCGACGGCTCCACCCGCTACGGGCGCAACCAGGAGGTCGACTACCTCCACTCCCACATCGCCGAGACTTCCGCCGAAGTCTCCGCGCAGGCACGGGTCGAGGCGCTGGCCGGGCGGCCGCTGCCGACGTACGTGGGCCCGGCGGCGCACCCGGACCGGGTGGATCCGAGCGCGCCGGCGGGGGAGGAGAGCGAGCCGGCGGCCGAGCTGGTGGCGCGGACCTGGCGGTGCGTCATCCTGGGCGACCCGGGAAGCGGCAAGACGACCCTGGTGCGCCGGTTCGCCCTCGAGCACGCCCAACGCGGGCTCGCGCGCGACGCCTCGGTATGGCGGCTGCCGGTGCTGTGCCGGGCCGCGGACCTGGTGCCCGCGCTCGCATCGGCCCCGCAGGGCGTGCACGCGCTCGCGCGCACGGCGGTGGCGGTGGGATGGAGCGCGCCGAGCCGCCCGGCCGCGCCGGCCGACCCGGTCAGCGGCGACCGCATCCCCGTGGCTGCGCTGGCGGACCTCGCCCGGCACGCGGCGGCCCAGGGCCGGCTCCTGCTGATCGTCGACGGGCTCGACGAAGTCGCCACGTTCGAGGAGCGCGCCCGCCTCGTCGAGCGGCTCAACGCGCTGGTCGCGGCCGAAGGGCAGCGTTTCGACGAACCCGGGCGGGTACGCGGCAACCAGATCTTCGTCACCAGCCGCCTCATCGGCTACCACGCGACCCCCATGGCGGAAGCGGTCCGGCAGGTCGTGCTGGAGCGCATCAGCGCCGAGGAGACCCTCGCGACCGGCAGGTTCTGGCTGGCGCACCACACCCGGGCCACCGGGCGCGGGCCGGTCGCCGCGGCCGCGGCCCGCGACCTGCTCGACCGGCTGCTCGGGCCCGGCGGAGACGAGAACGCCCGCGCGCTGGCGGGCCTGGCGGCGAACCCGTACCTGCTGGTCTCGCTCGTCTCGGCGGTCGCCTCCGGCGCGTGGGCCCGGCGCGGCCCGCAGTCCCACCCCGTCGCGCGCGGCGACCTGTACGAATTCATGATCGGCGACGCGGTGGCGCGCGGCGAGGCACGCTTCCCCGGGGTGGCGGGGGAGCTGCTGCTGGACCTGCACGCCGCCCTGGGCTACCTCATCCACCGCACCTCCCCGACCGGCATCCTCGCGCCGGCGGTGCTCGAGGCCCGCGCGGGCGAGGCGCTCGCGCTCCAGGACGCGCAGCGCACCGCGGACACCGGCCCGGCGCAGGCGCTGCGGTACGTCAGGGAACTGGGGCTGCTCGCGGACCGCGGCCAGCAGCTCTACGGATTCCTGCACCTCACGCTCGAGGAGTACCTCGCCGGGCGGTGGCTGGTGCGGGCCGGGGACCCGGCGCAGACCGCGGCGCGGATCGAACCGCACCTGGGCGACCCGCGCTGGGTCGAGCCGATCCGGCTCGGCCTGGGCTACCTCAGCCGCGCGGACGGCCCGCGGTTCGACGCGGCACTGACCTCGCTGCTGACCGGGCCCGGCGGCGAACACGCGATCGGCCTGCTGGCCGCGGGCCTGATCGAGCTGAGCGGGGTACGCCCGGCCCACCTGGAGGCGGCGGTCGAAGCCGTTCTCGAACTCGAGACCCAGCGCCTGACCCGGGGAGACGACCAGGCCACCGCCGCCCGGCTGCTGCTGCCCCTGCTCGCCGCGCCGCTGCTGGCCGGCGCGGGGGAGGACGGCGCCGGCACCGAGCGCGCGGCGGACCTGGCCAGCCGCGCCGTCGCGCACGCCGTGGAGCACGGGACCCAGTGGCGCCTGGCCGCGGCCGCACGCGTCGCCCAGGCCCTGCGCCTGCACGACCCGCGCGTCGTGGAAGCACTGATGCGCGCCCAGTTGCGCGACGGGGCCCGGTACGGCTGGGCCGTCGTACGCGCCCTGCAGGCGATGTGCGTCCTGGCGGACGCGTCCCTGCGCGGCGTCGAACCCGGCGCGAACCAGAGCGCCGCGGAGGTGCTCGCGGGATTCGACCAGGAGACCCGCGACCGGCTCACCTGGGTGGACCTCGTCCCCGGCAGCGTCGCGGGCATCGCACTGCCCAGCCGCGCCCCGATCCCGGCGCCGCTGGTGCCCATGCGCGCCGGCCTCGACGAGGCGCTGCTCGCCCGCCTGGCCACCGGCCCGGTGGCGCTCGTGCGGCTGATCCTGTGCCTGTACGGGGGAACCGTGTTCCTCGACTGGTGGCGCTGGGACGCCGAACGCACGCGCCTCAAATCCGTCCTCGACGTCACCGACACCCCGCACGCCACCGCCCACGCCGCCGCCGTCTACCTCGACACCGTCGTCACCCCCGCCCTGTCCGGACCCACCACCGGCCTCGGCTCCGGCAAGGACCTCACGGTGCTGTGGCCCGCGCACATCACCGTCGACTCCCCGCTCACCGCACGCCTGCTCGACTGGCTCAACGCGGGCGAGAGCCCGGAGATCATCGCCGAACGGCTGCGCGTACTCGCCCTCGACCCCGCCGCGGACCCCGCCCTGCGCGGCGACGCGGCCGCCGGACTGATCGCCCTCGGCACCCGCACCGCCGCCGACTCCCTCGCCGCGGTCCACACCGCCTTGCCCGAGGCCGCCGCCACCCGCCTGGCCTGGCGCCTGGAGCGTGCCAGACTCCTGCTCGGCGACGAGGTGCCGACCTTCAACCTCGGCGCGATGCTCACCTCCTACTACTGGACCGAGTACGACGCGACCTGGGACGACATCAGCGAGGCGTACCTCGCGATGCTCCAGGCGATCCGCCGGCTCGAACACGAGGGACTGCCCGCCGGCGGCGGCTTCGTGTGGTACTCCACCATCCAGGAGGCGCTCGTCACCCTGCTGTGCGCGTCCCTGAACCTCGACGACCACCTCTACAGCGTCGCCGTCATCCTCGACACCACCGGCCAGTCGCTCATGCGCCACGGCCCCGAGAACCTCGCCGAAGTCCTCGCCACCGCCCACCTCGCCGCCGTCGCCCACGAAGGCCGCACCACCAGCTGGGAACTCGACTCGCTCGCCC
>NZ_JAGSOG010000046.1 GCF_018139695.1 Actinospica durhamensis
GCGGCGCGGGTGGTGGGTGGGATGGCATAGTCGTACGGGATGCGATCGACACCGACATTCGTGGAGGCATCCCTTGGGGCTCTTGAGGAACCGCGTCACTACTGCCAGCTGCGCTTTTGCCGTGGCGGGGCTCACGGTGAGCGGCTGCTCGGACTCGGGCACCACCGCGGCCGCCGTTCAGGCGACGGCTGCGGCTACATCGACGCTGAGTCCGTGCACATCCACTTACCTGGCGATGACTTTGGGACATCACTCGGGTACGACCACCGTGACGCAGGCCGTGGACCTGATGAACAACGGCACGAGCGCGTGCGTGCTCGACGGGTATCCGGGAGTGAACCTGGTCGGGGTGGCGCACGGGGTGAGTCAGTACACGTGGACGCTGCAGTGGGGTACGGCGCGGCACTCGCCGGTGACGCTCGAGCCGGGTGGTTCGGCGCACTTCTATGTGGTGTACCTGCCGGCGGGCGCCAAGGCGGTCGGGGGGAAGGCCACTGCTAGCGCGGCGGCTCCGGCGGCCTCGGCCAGTGCGAAGGCAGGCAGCGGGGCGAGCACGAAGGCCAGTGCGTCGCCCAAGGCGAGTGCGAAGGCCACTACCAAGGCGAGTTCGACCGCCAAGGCTTCCGTTGCGCCCAGCAAGAGTGCGGCTACGGCCAGTGCCGTCGTCGACATCGAGGTGCTGAACATCTCGATCACGCTGCCGAACACGTACTCGCAGGACGAGGCGGCGTGGAACGCGCGGCTGGTGCTTCAGGACAAGGTCGCGCACGCGCAGACGTACGTGACGCCCTTTATCCCCGGGACCGCCTGACAAAAACGATCACGGCGCGTGGCCTGGCGGCTCTTCGGGGTGAAGAAAGCTGAAGAGCCGCCAGGAAGATCCTGAATGTTTCCATGATCCAACCGGATCTTCAGATCCATTGAAGGTCGATTTGCGGCACTTGGATCATGACCACGACGTTACAGCCCCAGGCCGCCATAGGTACCGCGGCGCCCAAAAAGCGTACCCGTCTCGTCACGCTCGATCTCATGCGCGGCTACTACGTGGGGGTTTTGGCCGCCATCCACCTCGACTACGTGCCGAGTCTGCTCGGACTGGTCGACGGCCGGGGCGCGCTGCTCGTCTCGGAGGCCGAGGGCTTCTTCATGATCTCCGGACTGCTCGTCGGCATGCTGCGCCGGCGGGACCTCGAGCGCCATGGCCTGGTGCGCATGACCCTCAATTCCTGGAAGCGCGCGGGACAGCTCTACATCGTCGCCGTGCCGTTGACGCTTCTGTTCACCTGGATCGCGCGCACGATGCTGGCACACGGACACACCCAGGTGAAGGGAGGCCTCGACCACCATTCGAACCTGTGGGGCCTGCTGGCGAACTCGCTCACACTGAACTACACGTACGGGTGGGCCGACTTCCTGACCTACTACGTGCCGATGTTCTTCGTCGCGCCGGCGATCGTGTGGCTGCTCTCGCGCAAGCTGTGGCCGCTGGTGCTGGTTCTGGCGTACGCCGGGTACTGGGAGACGACCCATGTCGACACCGGCTGGTTCCGGCCGTTCCTGCAGTGGGGCGTGTACTTCTTCATCGGCGCGGCGGCCGGCTACCACTGGGACGATCTGCGGCAGATGATGGGGCGGCTCGCACCGCAGTGGCGCAGCCTCGTGCGCAACGGGCTGATGGCGGCGACGGCGGTCATCTACGTCATCGGGATCGTGGCGCTGTTCCGGCCGCACTGGTTCACCGACAACAGCACGTACTACGACTTCTTCGAGAACAACCGGCTCGGCGTGCTGCGGCCGCTGCTCGCGCCGGTCAGCGTCTCTGGCACGTACTTCCTGATCCGCCGGATCGAGGCGCCGCTCGCGCGCACGGTCGGCAAGGTGATCATCCCGTTCGGGCGCAACTCGCTGTACGTCTACGTGGCGCAGAGCTTCGTGGTGTTCCTGACGCCGTTCGCGTTCCCGAAGCAGAGCTTCTGGGTCAACACACTGTTCGACCTGGCGGTGATCGCGGCGATGTGGGTGGCGGTGCGGGTGCGCTTCCTGGCATTCCTCATCCCGAGTGCTTGAGCACGCTCACTGCACGAGCACGCTCACCGCACGAGCACTCTCACCGCATGAACTCGCTCACGGGATGAACGCGTGGGCGAGTTCGGGTAGGCCGGCGCCGGTCAGGGCGAGGCGGACGGCGGGGCGGGATTGGTCGGCAGCGAGTTCGGCGGTGAGGGTGAGCCGCCGGTAGCCGGCCGACCCGGCCGGGCCGAGGGAGCCGGGGTAGCGCGGGCCGAGGGCGAATTCGTGGTCGAACACGACGCGGCCGGCCAGCCGGATGCGCAGGCGAGAGCAGAGCGATCCGCTCTCCTCCTCCTCGCGGCCGAGCACGACGTCCTGGCGCCAGAACAGTTCGGCGCCCTCGGCCAGTTCGAGGGCGGCGTGGGCGGAGTGGTTGGCACCGCGGACGGCGATCAGCGGTTCGGGGCGCCAGTCGAGGCTGCCGCCCGCGGCGACCTGCACGTCGCAGGCGAGGGTGGACTGGGCTCCGCCGGGGCCCGGCAGGGCCAGGCTGGCGGCGACGCTGCGTACCTGGACCCGGGCGCCGGGGCCGATGTCGACGCGGTAGGCGAGGTCGTCGCCGCCGATCGGGCCGGAGGCGCCGCCGAGCAGGTGCACCCGCGCGGTGTCGAGGCCGTCGGGGTGGGGGGCGCGGCGCAGCAGCAGCGGGGTCTCCCCGGCCAGGGTGACCAGCCGGGTGGTGCCGTCCGGCTGCGCGCGGGCGACGATGCGGGCGCGGGCCTTCATCCGCGCCCCAGCAGGGTCCGGCGCTCTTCGATCAGGCCTCTGATCCAGTCGGCGACGGCGGGGGCGTCGGGGTGCTCGGTCAGCGAGGTGAACAGCGTCGGGCGCGACTCGCGGCGCGCGCCCGCGTCGCGGCGCAGGTCCTCGAGGTCGACGCCGGCCAGCGGGGCGAGGTCGGTCTTGTTGACCACGAGCAGGTCGGCGCGGTCCACGCCGGGGCCGCCCTTGCGGGCCGCGCGGGCTCCGGCCGCGGCGTCGAACACGAAGATCTGCCGGTCGACCAGGCCCCGGCTGAACAGGGCGGTCAGGTCGCCGCCGCCGGACTCGACCACGAGCAGGTCGAGCGGGTCCAAGCTCTCCTCCAGCGCCTCCACGGCGTCCAGGTTGGCCGCGATGTCCTCGCGGATCGCGGTCTGCGGGCTGCATCCGGTCTGCACGGCGCGCACGTGGGCCGGGTCCAGGAAGCCCTCGCCGAGCAGGAAGTCGGCGTCCTCGCGGGTCTGCGGCTCGTTGGTGACGACCGCGAGGGAGTACTCGGCCCGCAGCACCCGGCAGATCGCGGCGACCAGGCTGGTCTTCCCGGCGCCGACCGGTCCGCCGACGCCGATCCGGACGCAGATCCGGTTGGGCGGCGGTCCGGCGGAGGGCTCGGGCTGGGCGAGCGGCTTGAGCGGGGTGACCGAGGCGATCGGGGACGCGGTGGCCGAGGCTTTGGCCCGCACGGTCTTTCCGGGCGTCGAAGGGGTCTTAGGAGGCAAAGAGACGCACCTCCCACCCGGCGTGGTCCTCGGCGGTGAGGTCGAGCAGCGGGGAGCCGAGGGCGGGCAGCATGCCGGGGTCGGAGCGCAGGCGCGCCATCCGGGCGAGGCTGACCGCCCTCGCGGCGATCCGGTCCGCGGTCGGGGCGAGCCGGGCCAGGACGGCGCTGACCTCGTTGGGGTCGAGGCCGAGGAGTTTGGTCGCGGCGTTCGCCGGGGCGGCCAGGGTGGCGTGGACCGCGCAGGTCGCGGCGTCGTCCACGGTCAGCTCCGCGGCGGCGCAGGCCGCGCCGAGCACGACCGGGTGGTGCGCGCCCGCGGGGTCGAGGCCGCGCACGAGTTCGAGCCGGGGGCTCGGCCAGGTGGCGGCGACGGCGCGCTGCAGGTGGCGGCCGAGCCGGCGGGAGTGGCCGCGCAGGGTCGGGGAGAGCAGGCGCACGTCGTATTCGTGGTCGAGTTCGGCCAGCGCCTCGCGGTCCGTGCACAGCCAGGAGGCCGCGGCGAAAGAAGCGCAGACCAAGGCTCCGGTGTGCACGCGGCCGAGCAGGAATTCGTACACCGTGGCGGCGTCGTGCACCCGGCCGGCCGCGGCGGCCGATTCGAGGCCGCCGGAGTATGCGTGTGCGCCCGCGGGAAACCGGGAGTCGGCCAGCAGGAGCAGCGCGGATCGGGTCATCAGGTCAACAGTGTCGTCAGGCCGGCCGAACAGGACGGAGCGCGGGATGCGGCAAAGTGCCGCATCCCTTCATATCAGGCTTCGGGTGTCCGCGCACTGCTTATGGGACAACGATTTCCCACCGTTTCAGAACCCGGAGCCGGACCCGGAGCCGGACTCGGAGTCGAGCCCGGAGTCGAACCTGGACCCGGCCCGGAGCCGGGCCCGTGCGGACCGGTCCGGCTACCGGCGCCTGACCTTGTAGCTCTTGCCGGCCCACTCCCGCAGCGATCCGGCGAACTCCTCGGCAACGGCCTCGGCGACTGCGGACTTCGGGATCACGTAGCCGGTCTCCTTGCGGCTGGTCACCAGCAGCCAGGAGCCCGGCTGCTCGAAAACCGCGCGCACGTTCGGCCAGCTGAAGCCCTTACTGGTGTGGGCGCCGCCGTAGCGCACGCCCTCGTCGGCGAACTTCACCCGGGCGGTGCCGGACAGCCGGCGTACCTCGGCCCTGCCCTTGCGCGGCAGGAAGACGAGCGCGTAAAAGAGCGTGCCGAGCGCGTAGGCGAGCAGCAGCAGGGCCGGCAGGTACATGCGGGGCCGGCTGTCCCACTGGTAGAAGGCGAAGCAGACGAACGCGGCGATCAGCATCGCGAGTGCGATCCACAGGCTGTTGGCGCGCTCGCGGCGCAGTCCGAGCTCGCGGACAATCTCCTCGTCGGCCAGTTCGAATTCGAGGGTGACGGGCGTGGCCATGCGCGATCAACGCTTCCTGAACTTGTAGGAGGAACCGGACCAGTTCAGCCGGAGCACGCCGACCCTACGTCTGCGTACGATCACAGATCCTAGGGCAGAAGCCGAAATTCGGGTGACGTGGCGCCACGGCCGTGCGAGGGTGGGCGCAGGGCGGTCGGCGAGCGGGGAAAGACGGCGAGCCCGGGGGTGGTTAGGCACCCACTACCGTCCACCACCCGGGCTCCTTCGTGCCGGACGGTCGGGGCAGCTCCGCTACCGACCTGCACGATTCTGCCGTCGGAGACCACCACGTAACCGACGGCATACTCGATAACCGCGCGGCGCGCGGTTCTCGACGACGTGGCTGCGCGCTCCCGCTGCCCCCACACACCGCACAAGGCGGCACAGGTTCCCGGCCAGCGCATAGCGAAGCTCAGCGTCCTCGAGGTCTCGATTGTACGGCCTCGCGGCTGTTTTGAAAGGTCTTTGCGCAAGTTCCCATGCCCTTTCGGCGGTTTTTCCGCGCCGAACGGGCCCGCAGGGCGCCGCGCGGGCGCGGGCGGGCGTCCGCCTGAGGTAGCACCTCGGGGCGATCCGGACCATCCCGCAGTCGGACGACGCCGCCGCCACCCGGCCCTTAGGGTGGCGGGGACCACAGAGCGAAGATCGACGTCGGGAGTGAACCCACCATGATCGAGGCGGTTGGCCTCACCAAGAGATACGGGGACCGGCTGGCGGTGGACCAGCTGAGCTTCTCCGTCAAGGCCGGGCAGGTCACCGGCTTCCTGGGCCCGAACGGCGCCGGCAAGTCGACCACGATGCGGATGATCCTGGGCCTGGACGCGCCGACGTCCGGCCGGGTCACCGTCGGCGGCAAGCCCTTCGCGCAGGCGGCCTACCCGATGCGCGAGGTGGGCGCGCTGCTCGACGCCAAGGCCGTGCACGGCGGGCGCAGCGCGTACAACCACCTGCTGTGCCTGGCCCAGACCAACAACCTGCCCACCCGCCGGGTGGACGAGGTGCTCGAGCTGGTGGGCTTGGCCGCGGTGGCCAAGAAGCGGTCCAAGGGCTTCTCCCTGGGCATGGGCCAGCGCCTGGGCATCGCGGCCGCGCTGCTCGGCGACCCGCAGGTGCTGATGTTCGACGAGCCGGTCAACGGGCTCGACCCGGAGGGCATCCTCTGGATCAGGAATCTGATGAAGGCGCTCGCGGCCGAAGGGCGGACCGTGTTCGTCTCCTCGCACCTGATGAGCGAGATGGAGAACACCGCCGACCACCTGGTCGTGATCGGCCGCGGGCGGCTGGTGGCGGACTGCTCGGTGCAGGAGTTCATCGACAACAACTCCGAGCTGTCCATCCGGGTCAAGACGCCGGAGCTGACGAAGCTGAACACGGTGCTGACCGACAAGGGCGCCATCGTGCGCGCGGACGGCGACGAGGCGCTGCTGGTGACCCGGCTCGGCATGACCGAGATCGGCGACCTGGCCTTCGACAACGGGATCCGGGTGCACGAGCTGAGCCCGATCCAGGCCTCGCTGGAGCAGGCGTTCATGGAGCTGACGAAGGACTCCGTCGAGTACCACGCGGCGGTTCCGGCCGGGAAGGGTGCCTGAGCATGAGCACGATCACTGACACCCGCTCGACGCTGACCGGCCTCACGCCGCTGCCTCCGGCTTCCGGCCGGGCCGGCTTCGGCGGCGCGCTGCGCTCGGAGTGGACCAAGATCCGCTCGGTGAAGTCGACCGTGTGGACGCTGGCCGCGGCGATCATCATCTCCGTGGGCATCAGCACCCTGGGCAACTGGGGCCAGGCCAGCCACACCTCGCTCAGCGCCGCCGACCTCGCGCGCCGCGACCTGGTGCAGCGCAGCATGTTCGGCATCATGCTGGGCCAGCTGGTCATGGTGGTCTTCGGCGCGCTCGCGATCACCAGCGAGTACGCCACCGGCATGGTCCGCACCAGCCTGACCGCACAGCCGCGCCGGCTGCACGTGTACTTCGCCAAGCTCGTGATCGTCACGGTGATCGCGTTCGTGGTCGGGGAGATCATCTCCTTCGCCTCGTTCCTGATCGGCACGCACTTCTGGGCGACCAAGGGCGTGGACCTCTCGCTCAGCTCGCACGGCGCGCTGCAGGCGGTCATCGGCGGCGGCCTTTACCTGGACGGCGCGGCGCTGCTGGCCTTCGGCGTCGGCGCGGCGCTGCGGCACACCGCGGGCACGATCACGGTGGGCGTGTTCCTGCTGTTCGTCGTGTCGATCATCGTCAACTTCATGCCGGACAGCTGGCAGGCCGACATCGACAAGTACCTGCCGGCCAACGCGGGCGGCCAGGTCTGGGCGACCCAGCACACCGCCGACGTGGGCACCGCGTTCGGGGCCTGGGCCGGCTTCGCGGTGTACATCTGCTACGCCGTGATCGCGCTGCTGGCCGGGCTGTTGGTGTTCAAGCGCAAGGACGCCTGATCAAGATCCAGCTGACACGAGCTTAGCCGTGCAGGAGCGGACCCGTACGGGTCCGCTCCTGTCTCGTTTTCCTCACGAGTCTCCCTGGGTGCGGGCCGCCGGAATCGGGACCCGGTACCGTGGAAGGCGAGAGGGGGAAGACAATGATCGAAGTCAGAGATCTGGTCAAGAGATACGGCGCGACCACCGCCGTCGATCATCTGAGCTTCACTGTGCAGCCGGGCCGGATCACCGGGTTCCTCGGGCCCAACGGGGCGGGCAAGAGCACGACGATGCGGCTCATCCTCGGCCTCGACCGGCCGACTTCCGGCAGTGCCCTGATCGAGGGCAAGCCGTACCGGGACCTGCCCGACCCGCTGCGCCACGTGGGCGCGCTGCTCGAGGCCAGGGCGGTGCACGGGGGACGTACCGCGTTCAACCACCTGCTCTACCTGGCCCAGACCCAGGGCGTGCCCAAGCGCCGGGTCCAGCAGGTGCTCGAGCTGGTCGGCCTGCAGCCGGTGGCGAACAAGCGCACCAAGGGCTTCTCGCTGGGCATGAGCCAGCGGCTCGGCATCGCCGCTGCCCTGCTGGCGGACCCGAGGATCCTGATCCTGGACGAGCCGGTCAACGGCCTCGACCCGGAGGGCATCGTCTGGATCAGGGACCTGATGAAGGCGCTGGCGGCCGAGGGCCGCACCATCCTGGTCTCCTCGCACCTGATGAACGAGATGGCGGTCACCGCCGACCACCTCGTGGTGGTCGGGCGGGGCAGGCTGCAGGCGGACATGCCGGTGGCGCAGTTCATCGCGCAGTTCTCCGGCAGCGCCGTGCTGGTGCGCTCCCCGCAGCTCGAGACGCTGCGCGCGGCCGTGG
Organism: Actinospica durhamensis; assembly: GCF_018139695.1. Taxonomy (GTDB): domain Bacteria; phylum Actinomycetota; class Actinomycetes; order Streptomycetales; family Catenulisporaceae; genus Actinospica; species Actinospica durhamensis. The sequence goes on from NZ_JAGSOG010000046.1 coordinate 8,261, forward strand.
CCGAGAAGGGCTGGCAGTGCACGCCGAGCGGGCAGGAGGGAGCGGTCGTCGTCACCGGCACCACCGCGCCCGAGCTCGGCGAGCTCGCCGCGGCGCGCGGCCTCGTGCTGCACGAGCTGACCCCGCAGCGCGCGTCGCTGGAGGAGGCGTTCATGGAGCTGACCCGCGAGGTGGGCCAGTTCGCCCACCGGGCGCCGGGGCAGCCGGAACCGGCCGACGCGCCGGTGCCGGGACAGTACGCGCCGCCGTCGGGGCAGCCGGACGCCGGATTCACGGCACCCGGAGCGCCGGGCGCCGGAGCGGGACAACCGAGGGGAGGCAACGATGGCGGCCACTGAATCCGTCACGATCAACACCCTGCCCGGCAACGGTGCGGGCAGCGGGCACGCGCACTTCGGGCGGCTGCTGGTGGCCGAGTGGACCAAGCTGCGCTCGGTGCGCTCCACCTACTGGTCGCTGATCACGGTCGTGCTCGCCTTCCCGTTCTTCAGCTGGCTGATCCCCTTCCTGATCGCGCACAACTGGAACCAGGCCGACCCCGGGAGCCGGGCGCAGGTCCTACAGGATCCGGTCTCCACGATCATCGGCGTGGGCATCGATCTCGGGCAGTTCGGCATCGCCGTGCTCGGCGTGCTGGTGATGGCGAGCGAGTACTCCACCGGCATGATCCGCAGCACCGTGCTGGCGAGCCCGCGCCGGGTGCGGATGCTGGCGGCCAAGTCGGTGGTCTTCACGCTGCTGGCCCTGGTGATCGGCGAGATCGTCTCGTTCGTCGCGTTCTTCATCGGCCAACTGACGTTCAAGAGCGTGCTCACGGTCAACCTGGGCGCGGGCACCAACCTGCGCGAGGTGGTCGGGGCCGGGCTGTACCTGGGCATGCTGGCGCTGTTCTCCATGGTGATCGGTGCGCTGATCCGGCATCCGGCCGGCGCGATCACCGGGGTGGTGCTGCTCCTGCTGGTGATCAGCAATATCATCCAGCTGATTCCGGGCGCGGCCGGCAAGTACCTCTACTCGTACGAGCCGACGAACGCCGGGGCCGCGATCCTCACCAACCACACCTCCGACAAGTTCCTGCTCACCGCGTGGGAGGGCTACGCGGTGTTCGCGGGCTGGACCGCGCTGCTGTGGGTGCTGGCCGCCTGGCTGCTGGTGCGGCGCGACGCCTGAGCCGAGCAGCGACAGCTGAACGCCTGTCAGGGAGGGCAGTCCGGTCGACCGGGCTGCCCTCCCTGCGCGTTCATGGCATATATGATGATCATTCTGATTCCTCCCAACAGGCGCCCTGAATGGTTGATTGAGCCCGGTTAGGGCAGGCTTGGGGTCATGATCCAAGCCACGGCGTTGACCAAGCGGTACGGGACGAAGGTGGCGGTGGACCATGCCGAGTTCACCGTCGCGCCCGGGAAGGTCACCGGGTTCCTCGGGCCGAACGGCGCGGGCAAGTCGACCACGATGCGGATGATCCTGGGCCTGGACCGGCCCACCTCCGGCAGCGTGACGATCAACGGCATCCCGTACGACAAGCTGGCGGCGCCGCTGCGCGAGGTCGGGGCGCTGCTGGACGCCAAGGCGGTGCACGGCGGGCGGAGCGCGTACAACCACCTGCAGGTGCTGGCCAAGGCCAACGGGCTGCCGCGCGCCCGCGTCGACACGGTGATCGACCTGGTCGGCCTGCACTCGGTGGCCAAGAAGCGCGCCGGCGGATTCTCCCTCGGGATGGGACAGCGGCTCGGGATCGCGGCGGCGCTGCTGGGCGATCCGGGCATCGTCATGTTCGACGAGCCGGTCAACGGGCTCGACCCGGAGGGCATCCTGTGGATCAGGAACCTCATGAAGGCGCTGGCGGCCGAGGGGCGGACCGTCTTCGTCTCCTCGCACCTGATGAGCGAGATGGCGCTGACGGCCGATCACCTCGTCGTCATCGGGCTCGGCCGGATCCTCGCGGACGAGCCGATGGCGGAGTTCATCGCGAAGAACTCGGTCAGCTACGTGCTCGTGCGTTCCCCGCAGATGGCCGATCTGGCCCCGAAGCTGGCCCTGCGCGGCTGGCGGGTGGAGATGCAGGGCGACGGCTCGGCGCACGTCTACGACGCCAAGCCTTCGCAGATCGGCGACGTCGCGGGTACCGAACAGCTGTGGCTGCACGAGCTGACGCTGGTGCACTCCTCGCTGGAGGAGGCGTTCATGCGGCTGACCGCGAGCTCGGTGGAGTACCACGCCGGCGGCACGGCGGGCACCGGCACGACGCAGGACGCGGCGAAGCCCCCGTCCTCGCCGGACGCGCCGGTGTGGGGTGAGGCCGCCGGCGACGGGCGGGCGCAGCCCCCGGCCGAGCCGGACCCGTCCGGGCAGCCGCCGACGCCGTATCAGAACTCGGAGCGTGGACAGTGAGCGACCGCATCGAAACCCCGGCCCCGCAGATGCCGTCGAACCCGCCCCCGGGTCCGCAGGCCGGCGCCGTCACCACGGACGCGCTGGGCGGGATGTCGAGCGCCGGGTACCGGCCGGACGGGCCGGCGCGCCGGGTGACCTTCCGCGAGGCGATGGACAGCGAGTACGCCAAGATCCGCAGCGTGCGCTCGACCTGGTGGACGCTGCTGATCAGCCTGGTCGTCTCGGTCGGCATCTCGTTCCTGATCGCCGCGGTCACCTCGGCGAACTGGAACACGATCTCGCCCGCGGACCGGGCCTCCTTCGACATGTCCTCGGTGGTCTCCGGGGTCTTCTTCGGCGTGCTGGTCACCGGTGTGCTCGGGGCGCTGGTCGTGGCCGCCGAGTACAGCACCGGCATGATGCGCACCGCGCTGACCGCGTTCCCGCGCCGCGGCACGCTGTTCGCCGCGAAGGCCGTGGTGCTCGCGGTGGTGGTACTGCTGCTCGGCCTGGTGATCGCGTTCGCGTCCTACGGACTGGCCGAACCGTTCTACTCCCGGCACGGCGTCGACCTCACGCTCAGCCACGCCTCGAACCTGCGGGCGCTGCTGGCCGTGCCGGTCTACCTCACGCTGGTGGCGCTGATCGGCCTGGCCCTCGGCTTCCTGCTGCGCCACACCGCGGCGGCCATCTCCTCGCTGGTCGGGCTGTTCTTCGTGCTCCCCATCATCACGAACTTCCTGCCGGGATCCCTCGGCAAGAACGTCAACAAGGTCATGCCGTCCAACGCGGGCAGCGCGATGATGACCACGCGCCCCTCCGTCAACGGCACCCCGCACCTGACCCCGCTCGCCGGCTTCCTCACCCTGCTGATCTGGACCGCGGTGCTGCTGGTGCCGGCGTGGATCCTCTTCCGGCGGCGCGACGCCTAGCGCCGTCAGCCTTCAGCCTTCAGCCTTCAGCCTTCAGCGCCGACCGTCAGCCCTCAGTACTCGATGACCACGCGGGCCGGGACGCGGCCGCTGAGGATCTCCTCGAAGACGGAGTTGACGTCGGCGAGCTCGCGGCCCTCGGCGATCACCCGGGTGCGCCCGGCGGCGTGCAGCGAGAACACCTCGGCGAGGTCCTCGCGGGTGCCGACGATGGAGCCGATCACGGACAGCCCGCCGAGCACGGTCTCGAAGATGGGCACGTCCAGGTCGCCCTCGGCCGGCAGCCCGACGCAGACCATCCGGCCGCCGCGGCGCAGGCTGGCGAAGGCCTGGCGGAAGGACTCGTTGGAGGCGGCGAGCGCGAGGGCGACGTCGAGGCCGCCGCGGCTCTGGATGTCGGCCACCGGTTCGGTCTTGAGCGCGTTGACCACGTGGTCGGCCCCGAGCTGGTGCGCGAGTTCGAGCTTCTCGTCCTCGATGTCCACGGCGGTCACGAAGCCGCCGGCCAGCCGCGCGTACTGCACGGCGAGGTGGCCGAGCCCGCCCACGCCGAACACGCCCACCTTGGTGTCCATGCCGACCCCGGCCACCTTCACGGCCTTGTACGTGGTGACGCCGGCGCAGGTCAGCGGGGCGGCGTCGAAGGAGGTCACGGCGTCGGGCACCGGGACGACGTAGCGGGCGTCGGCCACCGCGTACTCGGCGTATCCGCCGTCGATGGAGTAGCCGGTGTTCGCCTGCTGCTCGCAGAGTGTCTCGCGGCCCGAGACGCAGTAGCGGCAGTGGCCGCAGGCCGAGCCCAGCCAGGGCAGCGCCACCCGTTCGCCGACCGCGCGTCCCTGCACGCCCGGGCCGAGGGCCTCGACCACACCGACGCCCTCGTGGCCGGGGATGAACGGCGGGTTCGGCTTGACCGGCCACTCACCGCGCGCAGCGTGGATATCGGTGTGACAGACGCCGCAGGCCTGCATCCGGACCAGCACCTGGCCGTGGACCGGCTTCGGCACGGGCAAGGCCAGCAACTCCAACGGCTTGGTGAAATCGGTGACGACGGCGGCCTGCATGGTCATGGCGCGCTCTCCGCTCCCTGGGCGTTCGAGGACGTTGGCGCCTCCATCCTCGGCCCGCCCCGGCGCACCCGCCACGCGAGCCGCCCGCACCACCTCCCGCGGCCGGTGTCAGCGGCGGCGGCGCCGGGACCTGGCGTTCCAGCAGGGGGTGTGCCAGTGCCGGCGCTCGCCCACGCCGCCGCCCGAGCCGTACTCGGGCACGCCGGGCCAGACCACCAGGTGCGGCGTGCCCGGCGGGATCTCCTGGTCGCAGCCGGGGCAGCGGTAGGTCTTGCCCGCCGCGGCACCGGTGACGGAGCGCACCACCCAGTCACCGTCGGCGCCGGACTCGGTGCGCTGATGGCCGAAGGCGCGCGCGAGGCCGTCCGGGTCGTGGTCTGGTCGGTTGGTGTTCCTGCGCGGGCTCACCCTGACATTCTCGCAGCCGATACACCCGTCCGGGCGTACGCCCCCGACCCGCTCGGAGCGGGGCCCGCCGCGGTTACGCCGCGCTGTGGTCCCGGAAGCCGCGGCCCGCCTTGCGGCCCAGGTATCCGGCCGTCACCAGGTGCTCGAGCAGGGGCGCGGGGGCGAAGCCGGGCTCGCGGAACTCCAGGTAGAGCACCCGCTCGATGGCCAGGGCGACGTCGAGGCCGACCACGTCGAGCAGTTCGAACGGGCCCATCGGGTAGCCGCAGCCGAGCTTCATCGCGGTGTCGATGCCGTCGGCCGTGGCGTAGTGCGCCTGGAGCATCCGGACCGCGTCGTTGAGGTACGGGAACAGCAGGGCATTGACGATGAAGCCGGCCCGGTCGCCGCAGTCCACGGCGTGCTTGCCCAGCGCGGCACACAGCTCGTGCACGGTGGTGAGCACCTCGGGGGCGGTGGCCACCGTGCGCACCACCTCGACCAGCTTCATCACCGGGGCCGGGTTGAAGAAGTGGATCCCGACCACGTCCTGCGGCCGCTTGGTGGCCATGGCGCAGTCGATCACCGGCAGGCTCGAGGTGGTGGTGGCGAGTACCGCGCCGGGCTTGCAGACGCCGTCGAGCTCACGGAACAGCGCGGTCTTGACCTCGAGGTCCTCGACCACGGACTCGATCACGACGTCGCAGTCGGCCACGTCGGCCAGGGTCGCGGCGCAGGTGAGCAGGGCCAGCGCCCGCTGCCGCTGCTCGTCCTCGAGTTTGCCGCGCTCCACCGCCTTGGCCAGGGAGCGCTCGATCGCCGCCCGCGCGGCGCCCGCCTTGCGCTCGTCCCGCGCGATCTGCACGGTCGCGATGCCCGCCTTGACGCAGACCTCGGCGATGCCGTTGGCCATGGTGCCGGAGCCGATCACGGCGATGCGGCCGACGGCCCGGCCTGGCACGGCGTGCCGGGCACCCTCGGGGGTCGACTCGTCCGGGACGACGGTGGGCACGCCGGGCTGCTCGTAGGTGTAGAAGCCGCGCCCGCTCTTGCGCCCGAGCAGTCCGGCCGTCTTCATCTGCTTGAGGATCGGGGCGGGGGCGTGCAGCCGGTCGCGCGACTGCTTGTACATGGTGTCGAGGATCTCGTACGCGGTGTCCAGGCCGATCAGGTCGAGCAGCGTCAGCGGCCCCATCGGCAGTCCGCAGCCCAGCCGCATCGCCGCGTCGATGTCCTCGCGGGTGGCGTATCTGGCCTCGTACATGGTGGCGGCGTGGTTGAGGTAGCCGAAGAGCAGGGCGTTGGCGATGAACCCGGCCTTGTCGCCGATCACGACCGGGGACTTGCCGAGCCTGGCCGCGAGCGCTTCCACGTCGGCGAGCACGTCCGGCTCGGTCACCACCGTGCGCACGATCTCGACCAGCTTCATCACCGGCGCCGGGTTGAAGAAGTGGATGCCGACCACGCGGCCGGGCCGGGAGGTGGCGACGGAGATCTCGGTGACCGAGAGCGAGGAGGTGTTGGTGGCGAAGACGGTCTCGTCGCGGCAGATCGCGTCGAGGCGCTGGAACAGGCTGCGCTTGAGCTCGAGCCGTTCCGGGATGGCCTCGATGACGAGGTCGGCCTCGGCCAGGTCGGTCAGCTCCGCCGTGAAGGTGATCCGGTCGAGCAGCGCGGCGGCGTCCTCGGGGCTGAGCTTGCCCTTGGCCACGGCCCGCCGGGTGGAGTGCGCCACGTGCGCGCGGCCCCGGTTGAGCGAGACGGCGTCCATCTCGACGCCGAACACGTGCAGTCCGTTGCGGGCCAGCACCTCCGCGATCCCGGCGCCCATCGTGCCGAGGCCCACCACGCCCACTGTTTTGAAGTCCCGCGCCACTGCCGGCTCCCTTGACTGCTCGTACCGTCCCCGTCGTCCAGGGTACGGCCATTGGTTACTCGCCAGTATCTATGACGGGGACGGGCTCGGACAGTGTGAGCGGGGACACAACGCGGACACGGCCCGGACGCAAGCTCGGGCGCGAGCGGGCGCGGGCGGGCGCGGCCCGGGTACCGCAGAGACCGGTCGCTTCCGACTTCCCCGCACGACGCCCTCCACTGCGCGTGCTTCGGTCGCGACCGGTCTCTCCCCGCCGGGGATCCCTCCAGTGCAGTCCAGCACAAGGCTCTGACAGTTCCGCGACCACTCCCTTCCGTACCGGCTCGTATCCCCCACTCCGCCGCCCTCCCCGGGCCTGTCAGCAGTCGCGCAGCTCCGGAGACTGGTTGAGCAGCTGGGCCCGAGGGGAGACGAAGCGGCGATAGGCACCGGATTCCATGCCCGGCTGGCCGTCGGCGGCCGGGAACACGGCGACCCGGTGGCAGTTCTGGAAGGCGAGTCTCACCCCGAAGTAGCGCTCGAGGCAGCCGCGGATCGAGTCCGAGGCCAGTGCCCGCAGCAGTTGGCCGCGTTCCTGTTCGGTGCTCGGCGGAACGGTGTTGTCGACGAAGGGGCCGCCCTCGACGTGCAAGCGGGTGGACAGGCCGCTGACCATGTGCCAGGCGTAGGGCAGCGAGGCGCGCACACAGGCGGCGAACTCCTGGTCGGCGACCTCTCCGCGCTCCGCGGCGGCCAACAGGTCGGGGGAGACGTCCAGGGACATGGGTAAGCACTCTCCTTCATCACGGCGTGGTGGCGAACGGCGGCGTGGACACGCAACGCGGTGCGGGGCCGCGCGGCGCGCAGCCCTGCACACCGCCGGGTGCGGGCCCCGGATCGTCATTTCGTGAGGTGGCGCCACCGTCATCGTGCGCTCACAGGGAATGAATGACCCCGGTGCGCGAGGCTCAACCCTGCCCGGCCGGGCCCGGCGGAATCACATGTCACCGGACGTCTGATCTCGTGATGAACGGAGGATTCGGCCGCGCCGGAGCGTACGCTGGCGCACGTTCGGGGGTCCGGGCCGGCCGCGGCAATCCGCCGATCCCGGGCCGGGGCCCGAAGCCGAGCGGCTAAGGTGGTCGGATGCGCCTCGTCATCGCCACCTGCAGCGTCGACTATGCCGGCAAGCTCGCCGCGCACCTGCCCAGCGCCAAGCGGCTGCTGATCCAGAAGTCCGACGGCTCCGTGCTCGTGCACTCCGACGGCGGCTCGTACAAGCCGCTGAACTGGATGAGCCCGCCCTGCTCGGTCCGCGAGGAACCGGGCGTGTGGACGGTGACGAACAAGGTCGGCGAGAAGCTCGTGATCACCATAGAAGAGGTCTTCCACGACTCCCGGCACGAGCTCGGGGTGGATCCGGGCCTGCGCAAGGACGGCGTGGAGTCGCACCTGCAGGAGCTGCTCGCGGCGCAGATCGAGACGCTGGGCAGCGGCTACCGGCTGGTGCGCCGCGAGTACCCCACCGCCATCGGCCCGGTCGACATCCTGGCCAAGGACTCGACCGGGATGACGGTGGCCGTGGAGATCAAGCGGCGCGGGGAGATCGACGGCGTGGAGCAGCTCACCCGCTACCTCGAGCTGCTCAACCGGGACCCACTGCTCGCCCCGGTGCGCGGGATCTTCGCCGCGCAGGAGATCAAGCCGCAGGCGCGGGTACTGGCCACCGACCGCGGCATCAACTGCCAGGTGCTGGACTACGACGTCCTGCGCGGCTTCGACGACGCGGACTCCCGGCTGTTCTGAGCCGCGTCGGCTCTGCCCGGCGCAGCCCCTGACCGCCCGCCGACTACGTCGCGCCGCTCGGCGATCCCAGGGCCGCGGCGCCCGCCACCGCGGCCCCGACCCCGGCCCGCCCGGTGCGGGTACGGCGCCCGGCTCGGGCGTAGACGCCGCGGATGCGGGCGGCCAGTGCCGTCTCCCCGGCCGCGGACGCCGCCGCGGCGACCGTGAACGCGGTGAGCCTGGCCGCCTCCCGCTGCGCCGGATCGCCGGCCTCCAGCCAGTCCGCGTACCAGCGCGCGAACAGCACCGCGTCCGGCGCCGCGTCGATGCGGCTGGGCAGGCTGGTCCAAGCCGCGTCGGGATGCCGATATCCGATGTGCGTGCCCTGAGTCAGCCGCTCCAGCAGGCCGGCCGCCACCGGTCCGTTGCGCAGCCCGATGTCAAGGCTCGAGATCGACGCACCGGCGTACCGCGCCAGCTGATCGACCGTCACCACGATCCGCAGCCCGCCGAGCACCGTCACCGCTCGGACCGCCGCCAAAGCCCGCCCCACCGCGGGATTCCATTGCCCCATAAGGCCGATTCGAGCGGATGTGCGGCCGTTCGGAAACGGCGTACGGGATCGCGCCGCCGTTCGTCGCGCTCCCCGGCGCTCGATCCTACGCAGTGTCACCTTTTGAGGAGTAAAGTGCGCTGGCAAGAAATTGTTCATGCCTGAGGGGGAGCGCTGGGCTACCTCCCACGGACTGTGAGGACCGCGATGAGCTTTATAGCCAAGGCGCTGGAAGTCTCCGAGAAGGTTTTCGACGAGACCGAACACACCATCGAGGAATGGAACACCCACCGGCACGGCGCCAAGCTCTTCCTGAAGCTGGGCATCGCCGTGTACGCCGAGCAGCGGCTCGGCGGCCAGCACGGGCCGGTCGACCGCATCCTCGGCGCCCTCGACGGGCACGCCGCGGAGCACGGCGAGGTCGACCTCGACCACCTCAAGGCCGCGCACGAGGTGCTCGGCGACGAGTTCATCAAGGAGCACGACATCGCTCCGGAAGAGGCCGCCGAGCCCGCCAAGGCCGAGGCCTGAGGCTCGCGCACGCAGTAATTCGGGGTGGGAGAAAGCCGGGTGCCCGGCGACCTGGTGGGGTCGCCGGGCACCCGGCTTGTCCGCCTCGCCGCACCGAGGCCTCGGTAAGGTCTTGTCGCTCTAGGCCGTGTTTTCAAACCATCGTCGGGGCCGCGACGCCTGCCACGCACGCTCGCGGCGTTGCCGGACCGCTTACAGACGACCGAGTATGCGCGCGGCCCGGCGCCTTGCGAGCGCACGCGTCAGACGCCGCGGCCTGACCCGACGCTGGTTTGAAAACACGGCCTAGCCGATCACGTCGAGCACACGCCCCAGGATCGCCGTCAGGTCGTAGTCGCGCGGGGTGAACACGGCCCTGACTCCCTGGGCGAGCAGCGTCTCGGCGTCGGCCTCCGGGATGATCCCGCCGACCACGACCGGCACCTCCCCCGCGCCCGAGTCGGCCAGCAGCCGCAGCACGTTCGGCACCAGGCGCAGGTGCGAGCCGGAGAGCACGGACAGGCCGACCACGTCCACGTCCTCGGCCACGGCGGCCGCCGCGATCTGGGCGGGGGTCAACCGGATACCCTGGTAGACCACTTCGAAACCGGCGTCCCTGGCCCGCACCGCGATCTGCTCGGCGCCGTTGGAATGCCCGTCCAGACCCGGCTTTCCGACCAGCATCCGCAGCCGCCGGCCGCGCTGCTCCCCCGCCGCCCGCACCCGTTCGCGCAGCGCGCTCAGCTCGGCCGAGACCTGGGTGCCGACCGCGGCGCCGGCCACGCCGGTGGGGGCGCGGAACTCGCCGAACACCTCGCGCAGCGCCCCGGCCCACTCCCCCGTGGTCACCCCGGCCCTGGCGCACTCGAGCGTGGCGGACATCAGGTTCGTGCCCTGATCCGCGGCGTCCTTGCGCAGCCGGGTGAGCGCGGCGTCGACGGCCCCCTGCCCGCGCGAGGACCGCCACCGGGCCAGCGCGTCGGCGGCCTCCTGCTCGACGGCGGCGTCCACGGTCTGGATGGCGGAGTCGAGGTCCGCGGTGAGCGGGTTGGGCTCGGTCTCCCGGAACGCGTTGACGCCCACCACGATCTGCTCGCCGGACTCGATCCGGGCCCGGCGCTCGGCGTGCGCGGAGACCAGCTGGCCCTTGAGATACCCGGACTCGACGGCGGCCACGATCCCGCCCATGTCCTCGATCCGCCGCATCTCCGCGCGCGCCGCGTCCACCAACGCGGCGGTCTCGGCCTCGACCACGTGCGAGCCGTCGAACAGGTCGCCGTACTCGAGCAGGTCGGACTCGAAGGCGAGCACCTGCTGCAGCCGCAGCGACCACTGCTGGTCCCACGGCCGCGGCAGGCCGAGCGCCTCGTTCCACGCGGGCAGCTGCACGGCGCGGGCGCGGGCGCCCTTGGAGAGCGTGACGGCCAGCATCTCGAGCACGATGCGCGCGACGTTGTTCTCCGGCTGGGCCTCCGTCAGGCCGAGCGAGTTGACCTGCACGCCGTAGCGGAAGCGGCGGGCGGCCGGATCGGTGACGCCGTAGCGCTCCCGGGTGATCTCGTCCCACAGCCGGGTGAAGGCGCGCATCTTGCACAGTTCCTCGACGAAGCGCACTCCGGCGTTGACGAAGAAGGAAATGCGCTCCACCACGCGGTCGAAGCGCTCGGCGGGCACCTGGCCGCAGTCGCGCACCGCGTCGAGCACGGTGATCGCGGTGGACAGGGCGTAGGCGATCTCCTGCACCGGCTCGGCGCCGGCCTCCTGCAGGTGGTAGCTGCAGATGTTGATCGGGTTCCACTTCGGCAGGGCGCTGACGGTGTGGCAGATCATGTCGGTGGTCAGCCGGAGCGAGGGCCCGGGCGGGAAGGCGTAGGTGCCGCGGGAGAGGTACTCCTTGACGATGTCGTTCTGGGTGGTGCCGGCCAGCAGCGCCGGATCCGCGCCCTGCTCCTCGGCCACCACCTGGTAGAGCGCGAGCAGCCACATCGCGGTGGCGTTGATCGTCATCGAGGTGTTCATCTCGGCCAGCGGGATGCCCTCGAACAGCCGGGCCAGGTCCCCGCGGTGCGCGATCGGCACCCCGACCTTGCCGACCTCGCCCGCGGCGAGTTCCGCGTCCGCGTCGTAGCCGGTCTGGGTGGGCAGGTCGAAGGCCACCGAAAGGCCGGTCTGCCCCTTGGCCAGGTTGCGCCGGTAGAGGGCGTTGGACTCGGCCGGGGTGGAGTGGCCCGCGTACGTGCGCATCACCCAGGGCCGGTCCCGCTTCGCGCTGCCTGCAGACATGACGGACGGCACCTTCCGCTGTGCGGTCGCCGCCGAGGGGCCCGGTCGGCGCTCTTGCTGCGGATACTACTGGCCGGTAACAAGCTTGGGAAGGGGGGCGAGGTGCGGCGCGGGCGCGCGGTCGCGGCAAAAGCAACGGCCCCGCGCGTCCGGACGGGACGGCGAGGCCGGGGGTCGAGGCGGGCGGACTCAGCCGCGGCGCACGTGCTCGACCAGCGCGAGGATCCCGCGGGCGATACCGCCGTCGAGGTCGCGCACGGCGAAGGTGCCGGCCATCGAGGCGGCGGCCAGCGCACAGGAGCGGTCGTCCAGGCGCTTGCGGGCGCGGGCCCCGGTGACTATCTCCAGCTTGCGCTGGGCCGGGTCCACCGCGACCAGCACCGACTCGGCCGCGGCCGGGCCCAGCGCGCCGTGTCGGGCGAGCGCCTCGGTCCGCGGTTCGGCGCCGAGGTCGCCGACGAACACCGACCAGTTCAGCCCGGTACGCCGTTCCGCCAGCTTGATCGCCCGTTGAATCTGCGCGGACTCGATCGTCATCACCGTCGCCTCACCAGGAGCCACTGGCTCCGCCGGTTCCACTCGAAGAAGCTCCGGCCCGGGCCTTGTCGCCCTCGGCCGTGGACTGCTCGCCCTTGCCCGGCTCGGTGCGCGCGGCCGCGGTCTGCTTGTCCCAGCCGACCTCGGCCCGGTTGCGGTCGCCGCGTACCCAGCCCGGGAGCATCACCAGGAAGGCGATGATCAGGAACAGGGCGACCGGGATGCCGACGAAGATCCCCAGGGTCGTCAGTACGGACAGACGAGGACCCGGGTCCTCGCCCTGGAAGTTGGCTGCGAACGCCGAAGACGCGGCCAGCAGGGGCGCACTGGTGAGCGCGACCACGGATCCGGCACGCACCGCGCGGCGCGATGGCGATGTGATAGTCACAGCACAACGTTACTCGACACCGGATCCGGTCTCGCAGCCAGGTAGGCCGTTCGCAGGCAGGTCGCGCCGAGGGGCCACCCGTTCGCCGCACCGCGGCCGGTCTCCGGCCCGCTCCAGGGCTCACCGCCGGCTCATCCCAGCGCCCGCAGCGCCCGGGCGAGCGAGCGCACCCGGGCATTCGCGGCCAGTTCCTCGAGCAGCACCGGCGCGCCACTGCCGTCGGCCACCGGGTAGCGCCAGTTGGGGTAGGCGTCGCCGCTGGTGCCCGGCAGGTTGTGCGCGCGGCGGTCGCCCACCGCGTCGGGCAGGTAGACCCCGACCAGGCGGGCCGGGGTCCAGGCCAGATAGCGGTGCAGCGCGTCGACCGTCTCCGGTTCGCCCGCGCCGCGCCGCAGCATGCCCTCGCGGCGCAGCGCCTCGAGCCAGTCCTCGCAGTCGAACGCGTCCCCGGCCAGCACCGCGGCGGTGGGGGGCAGGTCGTGCGTGGTGACGGTGGCCAGGCAGTCGGCGCGCCAGCGGGCCGCGTGCAGCGGGCGGCCGGCGTCGTCGCGTTCGAACCACAGCACGCTGGTGCCGAGGATGCCGCGGCCGGCCAGCTCAGAGCGCACCCAGGGTTCGACCGTGCCGAGGTCCTCGCCGATCAGCAGCGCCCCGGTGCGCTGCGCCTCGAGGGTGAGCACGCCGAGCATCGCGTCGTGGTCGTAGTTGACGTACGTACCCTGATCCGGGCTGAAGCCCTCCGGGATCCACCAGAGCCGGAACAGGCCCATGACGTGGTCGATCCGCAGGCCGTGGGCATGACGCAGGGCATTGACGAGGATCTGGCGGTAGGGCAGGTACCCGGTCTCGGCCAGCCGGTCCGGACGCCAGGGGCGCGAGGCCCAGTTCTGGCCCTGCTGGTTGAACTCGTCCGGGGGCGCGCCCACGGTCACCCCGGGCGCGTAGACGTCCGGGTCGGCCCAGACGTCGGCGCCGTCGGCCTGGGCGCCGATGGGCAGGTCGTGGATGATGCCGTAGGGCATCCCGGCCCGCTCGCAGGCGGTGCGCGCGGCGGCGAACTGCTCGTCGAGCAGCCACTGCATCCAGCAGTGGAAGTCGATCTCCTCCGCCTCGGCCCGCTGCCAGGCCCTGGTCTGCGGGCTGTCCGGATCCTCCAGGCCCTGCGGCCAGTTCTCCCGGTGGGTGCCGTGCAGGCCCACGATGGTCATCCAGGTGGCGTGGGTGCGCAGCGCGGCGCCTTCGCGGCGCAGGAAGGCGCGGAAGTCGGCGTCCCGGCCGGGTCCGCGGTCGGTGGGCGGCAGTTCGCGCAGCAGCCGCAGGGCCGCGATCTTCGCCTCCCAGACCAGGTCGCGGTCCAGCAGGTCCCCGGCCGGCCCGGTCTTGCGCAGGTCGTGGCCGAGCTCGTCGATCTGGGCGCGCACCTCGGGCGGGGCGTAGGCGTATTCGAACGTGGACTCGATCCGCAGGTGCGCCGGATCGGGGTAGCGGCGGGAGGCGGGCAAGTAGGGCGAGGGGTCGATCGGCTCCACGCCGCTGGACGCGAGCAGCGGGTTGACCACCAGGAACCCGGCGCCGAGGTCGTGCCCGGCCAACAGGGCGAGCTGGGCGAGGTCTTCGAGGTCTCCGATGCCCCAGGACTGCTGCGAGCGCACGGCGTGCAGCTGCAGGGAAAGGCCCCAGGCCCGGCCGCGTCCGGCGCCCGCGGTCAGCCGGCTGGGCGCGACGGCCAGCGGGCAGCCGAGCGTGCGCCCGCCCCAGGTGCCGGTCAGCCGGTGCCAGCCGAGCGGGAGCCCGGCGGGCAGGGCGAAGTCGTACTCGACCTGCTCGTGCGAGGGGCCCGGGCGCGAGCGCACGGTGGCCAGGTCGTAGCGCCGGCTGCCGTCCTCGAGCTCGATCCACAGCCGGGGGGCGCTGTCCGCGGGGCCGAGCGCGGTCACCTCGGTGCCGCGTCCGCTCGCGCCGCCGGGTTCCGCCCGCAGCACGACCGCGGCCGGCAGGCTGCGCCGCTCTCTGCGCGTGCGCAGGGCGCTGCGACAGTTCTCGGCGTCGGAGGCGTCCACCCCGAAGGCGGCGAGGACGGCCACCAGCGTGGCCTCGCCCACCTCGATGCGGCGGCCGCGCCAGTCGTGGTATTCGGTGGAAATGCCATAGGCGCGCGCGAGCGCCATGAGATCGGGCCCGGGGCTCATGCTTCATTGTGCCGCGTTCCCGGCCGGTGCGAAAGTAGCGCCGCGCCGCGCCACCCCTCGGCGCACCCTCGCGATAACGGCTCCGAGCAGCGTTTTCCGGCGCCCGTCCGGCGTATCACGATTGGAGTATCCACCTCATGATGAAGAACCCCGGACCGCGGCCGGCGCGGTCCGGGGCTGCCTGCGGCAGACGGGCGATCAGGCCGCCAACGGAGTGACGACCGCGGCCGCGACGGCGGAGACGGGGGCGAGCACCGGGACCTCGGCTACGCCGGCCACCACCGACGGTCCGACCGAAAGGGTCCCGGGGACACAAACGCCGTCCGGCCCTTGCGGCTCGAACGGCAGCAGCTCCAGGTCGACGCCGTACCCGCGCAGGTACGGCAGCCACCGTTGGTCTGTGCGGCCGGAGGACAGGATCCGCCAGGCCGAGCCGTTCGGTTGTACCGGCGGGCGCTTCATCCGCCAGCCGAGCTCGAGCAGCGGCCGGTCGGCCTTGACGTGGTTGCAGCGGCGGCAGGAGGAGACGACGTTCTCCCAGGCGTGCTGGCCGCCGCGGGAACGCGGGATCACGTGGTCCACGCTCGTGGCGGGCGCGTCGCAGTACACGCAGCGGCCGCCGTCCCGAGCGAAGATCGCCCGACGGGTGAGCGGCACGCCGCGCCGCAGCGGCACGCGCACATACCGGGTGAGCTTGACCACCGAGGGCGCCGGCAGATCCCAGCCGACGCCGCGCGCTCCGGCGGCGTGCAGGGAGGCTCCGGTCCCCTCGAGGGTGACGGCCTTGTGATTGAGGACGAGGACCACCGCGCGGCGCTGCGGTACGACGCACAGGGGTTCATAGGACGCGTTCAGGACCAGCGTGTGAGGCAACTGGGGCTCCTTGGTCAGCGCCCGGCACGTGGCTCGCACCGGACTCCGGGTACCCCTCGACTGGCGACGCTGTGTCCGTCGGCTTCGAACCCGCGGGCGGTACGGCCATGACGGAACCATGGCCCCTCCGCCGCGCGCCGGGTTCGCCGGAGCTCCGAGCCGGACTGGCCCGTACGCTCCCACGATCACACACCCGACCGCGTCGCCCTTCTCAGGGCATCATGCTTAGCCGCATCTAGTGTGGCTTTCGGTGTTGTTCCCGCGCCACTGTGTTTTCACGCCGCGTGAAAGATTATTGCCGCAGGCCGCGGTCGGATGAATGGACGGTGGGCCACCGGCGGGAGTCGATCGGCTAACGTGTCGGGGGTCGGACCGAACGGAAGAAGGTGAGCGGGCCCATGGCCACGATACGTGCGGCGGGCACGCCCGCCCCCACTCCCACCTCGACGAACACCACCCTGGACGTCAATCCGCACAATCTGGGCACCTGGGTGGGCGATCACGGTTCGCTGCTGCTCAGTCACGGCATGCAGATCATCGGCATAGTCCTGGTCTGCGTCCTGCTGCGCAAATTCGTCTCGCGCTTCATCAACAGGATTGTGAAACACGCCACGGCGGTGGCCGAGTCCCGGGCCGGCCGGCTGCTCGAGGGTTCCGGCCTGATCGCCTACGAGCGGGCCCGCCAGCGCACCCAGGCCATCGGCTCGGTGCTGCGCTCGGTGGCCACCTCGGTCATCTTCGGCGTCGGCATGCTGATGGTGATCTCGGTCCTGCAGATCTCCATCACCCCGATCCTGGCCTCGGTCTCGGCCGTGGGCGTGGCCCTGGGCCTCGGCGCCCGGGACCTGATCACCGACTTCCTGGCCGGCATCTCCATGATCCTGGAGGACCAGTACGGCGTCGGCGACGTCGTGGACACGGGGCTGGCCAAGGGCACCGTGCTCGAGGTGGGACTGCGCGTGACCAAGCTGCGCGACGCGGACGGCGAGATCTGGTACGTGCGCAACGGCTCGATCACCCGGGTCGGCAACCAGTCGCAGGGCTGGAGCCGGGCGGTGGTGGACATCCCGGTGCACTACGGCGAGGACGTCGGGCGGGTGCACGAGGTGCTGGCGGTCACGGTGGAGAGCATGTACGAGGACGAGGACTGGCGGCCGCGTTTCCTCGACGACCAGCCCCCGCAGGTGATGGGGATCGAGAACCTGGACGGCGGCGCGGTCGTCATCCGGGTCCAGGCGCGCACCGCCCCGCAGAAGAACTACGAGGTGGCCCGGGAGCTGCGGGCCCGGATCAAGGCCGCGCTGGACTCCGCCGGCATAGAGGTCGTCGCACTCGCGGCCTGAGCAGGACCTGGGCAGGACCCGAGCAGGGCCTGGGCAGGACCCGAGCAGGACCTGGGCAGGAGCGTGAGCCCGGTCATTCGTAGCGGATCGTCTTCGCCGCCTGACGGCGCTCCCGCTTGCCGATGTGGTCGGCCGGTTCGCCGGGGGCCGGACGGGACGCGCGCAGAGCCGCCGCGATCTCGCCGAGCGCCCTTTGGAACTCCGGATCCCGCGGGCCTTTGCGCGTGGAGGGCGCGGGCAGCATGTGGTCGGTGCGGTCGTAAAGCCTGACCCGCACGACCCATTTGCTCCGCAGCCCGGTCAGTTCGACGGCCGTCACGTTGCGCACGGCGCGCCACGGTATGCGCAGCCGGCCCTTCCTCGGCCGCACGACGACCAGGCCCTGCTCGTCCACGATGGTGGAACTCAGGCCCGCGCGGTAGATGCCCGGCGGGGGCTGGGCAGGCCGGCTTTCCGGCTGCGGCGGAGCGTCGGAGACGGAGCCGAGATCGACGCGCGCCGCGGCGGCCCGGCGGAACTCCACCGGGACGGCGTCGTGCGGCCGGCCGCTGTGCGGTCCGGTCACGGCCCGCCAGGCCTTGAGCACCGCGGTGACCTCGGCCACTTCGGGCGCATCGAACACGCGGCCGTCGGCGAGATGGATCCGCAGCCGGCCGTCGACCACCTGCAACTGCCCGATCGCGACCCAGGGGACGTCCATCGCGGGCCCGGCGCCGCGCAGTTCCAGGCCCTGCTCGGTGATCCCGATCCGGGTCATGTGCGTATCCCTCGCCCGACGCCCTCACGCAGCCGGCGCAATCTGACCCGCTGCCAGATCACCCCGGCGACGGACAGTGCGGTGAGGCTCGCCATGACGACAACCCAGACGTAACCGCCCTCGGGCTGCGCCGACAGTTCCGGGCCGGGCTGATCCGGCTGCGCGTCGGCGACACGCACGGCCTGGGCGAGCAGCGTGCAGTAGACGCCGACCACCGTCGCGAAAGCGCACAGACCCCCGCCCCGCCACAGTCCGCTCCGACCCCGGAAGCCGACCTCGCGGGCGAGCTCGGCCTGATACTCCGGCGGGATCGCGTCCCGCGGCTGGTCCGGCGCCGAGCCCGTGCCGAATTCCCGATGCAGGGCCGTGACGAGGGCGAGCGCCTCCCCGAAGCGCGCATCGCTCCGGCCGCCGCCCGACCCGCCGACCGACTCCGCGACCGGCGCGGGCAGCATGGCGGTGGTGTGGTCGAACAGCTCGAGCACGAGCCGCCGCCGCTCATCCTGCGGCGCGCGCTCCTCCCGCACCTCGCGGATCAGCTCCCACGGAATCAGCATCCAGCCACGGTGGGAGTCGCGCACGGACACGCCCTCGCGCAGCAGGACCACCGCATCCCGCCAGTGGCGGTATCGCCCCAGTTCCGCATGCGTGCCCCGCCCCATGCGAGCACTCTATACGCGCCGCCCGGACAGGCGCGCGAGTGTGTTCGCCGACATCGAATTGCGCACGCTGATGATCACCGCGTCGGCCCGGTAGCTGTCCTCGGACCAGGCCAGCGGCTGGCCGGTGGGCGAGGAGGCGAGCCAGCGCTGGCGTAGCAGGGGACTGCCACGGCGCACGCCGAGCAGCTTGGCGTCGAGCGTGGTCGCGGCCACCGCGTCGATCAGGTGGTCGCCGTGCGCGTGCACGAACCCGAGTTCGGTCAGCTGCTCGGTGATCGAGCCCGTGGTCAGGTCCATGGCCAGGATGTGCTCGGCCACCGACTCGGGGAAGAAGGACCGTTCCACCATCACCGGGGCATCGTCCAGGGTGCGCAGCCGGTTGAGCCGCAGCACCGGATCGCCCACCGGCACCCGCATCCGGGCCGCCTCCTCCTCGGTGGAGGGGCCCTTCGCCGCGCTGAGCACGATCGCGCCGGGGTGGTGGCCGCGGCTGACCGCCCACATGGAAAAGCTCTGCATCTCGGCGAAACTGTTGGTGGGCACCTCTCCGAGCACCACCCGGCGCGCGCCCTGGCGCACCGCCACCGAGCCGTCCTGTTCGAGGGCTGCGACGGCCTGGCGGACCGTGCCGCGCGAGACGTTGTACTGCGCCGCGAGCTCGCCCTCCGAGGGCAGCAGCGTGCCGATCGCGTAGGCGCCCTGCCGGATCGCCTCCCGCAGCTCCTGCGCGATCTGCTGGTAACGAGCCGCCATCTGAGCCCTTCTCTCCGCCTCAGGATCCACCGTCTGAGCGCACCGTGTAGCGCACGACCGTACCGTGCCAACCCCGCGATGATGAGTGTGGCGTACGACCGTCTCCGTGGTCCAACCCGCCCTGGAACAGTTATTGCGCCAGCCTCCACCGTCAGATCGGCCCCCGTTCACCGCCCGGTCACCTCCGCCCGGCTAAATCCACTTGTCCAGACAGGTTGTTGTCCTGTCGTCGCACAGCACATGTGGGTGGAGTGAACGTAACGTGGCGTCAGCCCGGATGATCGTGGTGGGAGGCGGAGTCCTCGGCACCATGCACGCGTACGAGGCCTGCCGGCGCGGCTACGAGGTGGTGCACCTGGAGCGCGAGGCCGGACCTCGCGGCGCCTCGGTGCGCAACTTCGGACTCGTGTGGGTCTCCGGCCGGGCCGAAGGTGCCGAACTCGCCCTCGCGCTGCGTGCGCGCCGCCGCTGGGCCGAGATCGGCGCGGAGGTGCCCGAGGTCGGATTCCGCCCGCGCGGCTCGATCACGGTCGTGCGCGACGAGGCCGAGGTCGCGGTGGCCCGCGCGGCCGCGGCCGGTCCGCACGCCGCGGCGCACGGCTTCGCGTACCTGGACGCCGACGAGGTGCGCAAGGCCAACCCGGCGCTGCGCGGCGAGTTCCTCGGCGGCCTGCTCTCCATCGAGGACGGCTCGGTCGAGCCCGGCCAGGTGCTCGGCGCGCTGCGCGAGCGGATGGCCGCGTACCCGGGCTACACCTACCTGCCCGGCCGTCAGGCGGTCGAGGTCGAGGACCACGCGGTACTCGACCACACCGGCGCCCGGCACCGCGGCGACGTGGTGGTGCTCGCCACCGGGGCGGCCCTGACCGGCGTGGCCGGCGCGCACCTGAGCGCCGCGCCGATCCGCCGCTGCCGGCTGCAGATGATGCAGACCGAGCCGCTCGGCGAGGACCTGCTCACCTCGGTCGCCGACGGCGACTCCTTCCGCTACTACCCCGCCTACCGGGACGCCGGCCTCGAAGGCCTCGGCCCGCAGGCCCCGATCGCGGCCGAGCACCGGATGCAGCTGCTCATGGTGCAGCGCGCGGACGGCGGCCTGACCATCGGCGACACGCACGCCTACGACGAGCCGTTCGACTTCGCGGTCGAGGAGGCTCCTTATACGCACCTGCGCGAGGTGGCCGAGGCCCTGCTCGGCCGGCCGCTGCCGCCGGTGCGCCGGCGCTGGGCCGGGGTCTACAGCGAGACCACCGACGGCGCGCTCTACCACCGTTCCACCGTGCGCCCCGGCGTGATCGCCGTGACCGCGCCCGGCGGACGCGGCATGACCTGCTCCCCCGCCATCGCCGCGGAGACCTTCGACGACCTGGACGGCGCCGCATGAGCACCACCCCGATCCGGCTGGCCTGCCTCGACATGGCCGGCACCACCGTGGCCGACGACGGCCTTGTGCTCGCCGCGTTCTCGGCCGCCCTGGACGAGCTGAAGGTGGCCGAGCCGGCCGAGCGCGAGCGGATGACGCGGTACGTCGTGGACACCATGGGCGAGTCCAAGATCACCGTCTTCCGCGCCCTGTTCCCCGGCGACGAGCAGGCCGCGCAGGAGGGGAACGCGGCCTTCGAGTCCGCCTACGGCGAGCGGGTGGAACTGACCCGCGCGCTGCCCGGAGCCGAGCAGGCCTTCGCCGCGCTGCGCTCCGAGGGCATCGCCGTCGCGCTGACCACGGGCTTCTCCCGGACCACCGCCGACGCGCTGCTCGAGCACCTCGGCTGGCGCCCGCTGATCGACCTCTCGGTGACCCCGGGCGAGGTCGGCGGCCGCGGCCGGCCGCATCCGGACATGATCCTCGCCGCCGCGGCCCGCCTGGCCGACGACGAGACCCGGGCCGTGGCCGTCCTCGGCGACACGGCCTCCGACATCCGCTCCGGCCTCGCGGCCGGGGCCCCCATCGTCGCGGGCGTGCTCACCGGCGCGCACGACCGCGCCACGCTCACCGCAGCCGGCGCGACCCGGGTGCTCGACCACGTGGCCGAGTTCCCCGCCCTGCTGCGTGAGCAGGCTCGACCGCTCCACCCGTGACACGCACCAACCGCAGTAACCGCAGTAACCGCACCACGTACAGCACCACCGAGCACCACCGAGCACCACCGAGCACCACCGCAGTATCCGCATTCTCTTCGCATACGCACCGAGTCCTGACACCCTCACAGAAGGCTGATCACCCGATGCACCGCATAGCCAAGCTCGCCTGCGCGGCCGCCGCCGTCACGCTGGCCGCCACCGCCTGTAGCTCTAGCAAGTCCTCCTCCACCGGATCGTCGGTGAACTGGAACACCGTCAGCTCGGCCTCCGCGGCCGGCGGGATGAACGCCCTGATCGCCGAGGCGAAGAAGGAGGGCACGCTCAACGTGATCACCCTCCCGCGCACCTGGGCCAACTACGGCAAGATCATGGACGACTTCAGCGCGAAGTACGGCATCAAGATCAACGACGCCAACCCGAACGGCTCCTCCGGCGACGAGATCACCGCGGTCAAGAGCGACAAGGGCCTGTCCACCGCGCCGGACGTGCTCGACATCGGCAACTCGCACGCCACCCCGAACACCAGCCTGTTCGCCCCCTACGAGGTCTCGGAGTGGTCCTCCATCCCGAGCGCGCTCAAGGACGCGAACGGCAGCTGGTTCGGCGACTACGGCGGCTACATCTCCATCGCCTGCGACGCCTCCAAGGTCGCCCCGGCCCCGTGCCCGAAGACCTTCGCCGACCTGATCAACCCGTCCTACGTGGCCGACTACAAGGGCAAGGTCGCCATCTCCGGTGACCCGACCAGCGCCAACGCCGCGTTCTCGGCGGTGTGGGCGGCGTCGCTGTCCCAGGGCGGCTCGCTCGACAACATCCAGCCGGGCATCGACTTCTTCAAGAAGCTCAAGGCCAACAGCGAGTACAACGCCACCACGGACACCGAGTCCACCATCGAGTCCGGCGCCACCCCGATCACCATCGACTGGGAGTTCAACAACTCGCAGTTCGCCTCGGACCTCAAGGCCAAGGGCATCGACCTGACCGTCTCGATCCCGAGCGACGGCCTGTACTCGGCCTACTACGACCAGGCCATCAGCAAGTACGCCCCGCACCCGGCCGCCGCGCGGCTGTGGGAGGAGTACCTCTACAGCGCCATCGGCCAGAACGACTTCATGGGCGGCTTCGCCCGTCCGGTCGAGTTCGACGCCATGCAGAGCGCCGGCACCCTGGACGCGACCGACGAGCAGAACCTGCCCTCGGTCACCGGCACGGTGAGCTACCCGACCACCGCGCAGCAGACCGCCGCGCAGACCACCCTGACCTCGGCCTGGGCCTCGGCACTCGGCTAATGGCTCGATCCGGTAAGAAGCTCGGTGCCTGGGGAGCGGTCCTGCCGCTCCTCGGGTACTGCGCCGTCGCATTGGGACTCCCCGTCTGGGCGCTGATCTGGGAGGGCATCCAGGCGCCCGACGCCAACGGTGTCAACCACTTCACGTTCTCCAACTTCACCACCTCCTGGCACGGCGTCTACCTCACCGGGATGCTCAGCTCGCTGCGCCTTTCCCTGCTGACCGCCGTGATCTCCGCGGTGGTCGGCCTGGTCGCGGCGTACGCGATCGCGCAGTCCCGGGGCCGGCTGCTCAAGCAGGCGGTGCTCACGGCCTCGGGCGTGCTGGCCAACTTCGGCGGCATCCCGCTGGCCTTCTGCTTCGTGGCCACCATCGGCACCGGCGGGGTGTTCCTGTCCTGGCTCAACGACGCGTGGCCGAGTTTCCAGCTCGGCACCTTCGACGGCCTGGTCGTGGTCTACCCCTACTTCCTGGTCCCGCTGATGGTGCTCACCACGCTCCCGGCCCTCGACGGCCTGCGCCGGCAGTGGCGCGAGGCCGCGACGAACCTGGGCGGTTCGGCCTGGCAGTACTGGCGCTACGTCGGCGGCCCGCTGCTGCTGCCCGCCGCCCTCGGCGGATTCGTGCTCTGCTTCGGCGCCTCGTTCGCCGCGTACGCCACCGCGCGGGCCCTGAGCAGCGGCACGGTCCCGCTGGTCACCACCCAGATCGCCTCGGTGCTCTCCGGCAACGTGCTCGCCACCGAGACCAACCTGGGCATGGCGCTGGCCCTGAACACGATCATCGTCTGCGGCCTGATGATGGCCGTCTACCTGCCGCTGCGCAAGCGCAGCGCGAAGTGGTTGGAATCATGACGACGCTCACCGAGACCGAGCCCGAGGCCGCCCCGGTGCGCAAGACGGCGCCCGGCGCCCGCCGCCTGGACCTGCGCCGGGTGCGCTGGTGGCGCGGCGGCGTGCTGGGCCTGCTGGCGCTCTACTTCGTCGTGCCGCTGGCGGCGTGCTTCTGGTTCACCGTGTACGACTCGCGCACGCACCAGTTCAGCCTCTCCCCCTACGGCCAGATCTTCGGCGCGCAGGGCTTCACCACCAGCGTCTGGTTCACCGTCAAGGTGGCGCTGCTGACGATCGTGATCGAGTACCTGCTGCTGATCCCGGCGATGATCGCGGTGCAGCTGTGGCTGCCGCGGCTGCGCCCGGTGCTCGAGTCGCTGGCCATGGTGCCGCTGGTGCTCTCGCCGGTGGCGCTGGTGGTGGGCGTGAACACGGTGCTCGGCTGGGGGACGAACCAGGACCCGGGCACGCCGCTGTTCCAGCTCTCGGTGGACCTGCGCGACCCGAACACCCCGTGGATCCTGCCGATCGTCTACGTGCTGATCGCGATGCCCTTCGCCTACCGGTCGCTGGACGCGAGCATGCGCACGGTGGACCTGCGCACGCTGGTCGAGGCCTCCCGGGGCCTGGGCGCCTCCTGGCCGCTCACGGTCTGGCGGGCGGTGCTGCCGAACCTGCGCACGGGCCTGCTCTCCGGCGCGATCCTGACCCTGGCGCTGGTCTTCGGCGAGTACACCATCTCCTCGATCCTGCAGTTCCAGCCGTTCTCGGTGTGGATCGTCGAGGACAGCCAGGGCGCCCAGAGCGGCCAGCTGGCCCCGGCCGTCTCCCTGCTCAGCCTGCTGCTTTCCTGGGCAGTGCTGTTCCTCGTCTCCTTCCTCGGCGGCCGCCGCGCCGTCGTCGGCACCGACCGGAGTTCCGCATGAACACCACCGCCCCCGCCCCCGCTCCCGCCTCGGACTCCGCCGCCGCGCGCATGCGCGGCGTGGGGCTCGACCTGTCCGGGCTGCACCGCTCCTTCGGCGCCACCCGCGCCCTGGCCGGGTTCGACCTCTCCCTCGCCCCCGGCGAACTGGTCGCGCTGCTCGGCCCGTCCGGCTGCGGCAAGACCACCGCGCTGCGGATCGTGGCCGGCTTCGACACCCCGGACCAGGGCACGGTCAGCCTCGACGGCAAGGACCTGACCCGGCTCTCGGCGGCCAAGCGGGACATGGGCATGGTGTTCCAGTCCTACAGCCTGTTCCCGCATCTGACGGCGGCCCAGAACGTGGGCTTCGGCCCGCGGCTGCGCCGGATCGGCTCGGCCGAGCGGGACCGGCAGGCCGACGAGCTGCTCGAGCTGGTCGGCATGGCCGGGATGGGCGGGCGTTACCCGCACCAGCTCTCCGGCGGCCAGCAGCAGCGCGTCGCGCTCGCCCGCGCCCTCGCGGTGCGGCCGAAGGTGCTGCTGCTCGACGAGCCGCTCTCCGCGCTCGACGCGAAGGTCCGGCTGCAGCTGCGCGAGGAGATCCGCCGGATCCAGCAGGAGTTCGGCATCACCACCCTGTTCGTCACGCACGACCAGGAGGAGGCGCTGTCGATGGCCGACCGGGTCGCCGTGATGCGGGCCGGGTCGCTGGAGCAGTGCGCCGCCCCGGCCGAGCTCTACGACCGCCCGGCCACCGCGTTCGTCGCCCAGTTCGTCGGCACCATGAACCACCTGTCCGGGCAGATCATCGAGGCCGGCCGGGTTCGCGTGGCCGGGCGGGAACTGCCGGTGGACGGCCCCTGCCCGACGGTCGGCACGAAGGTCAAGGTGCTGATCCGGCCGGAGAGCCTGGATCTGGCGGCGGCTTCGGCCGAGGCCGGGACGGCCGAGAGCGCGGGCGCGGGCCAGGTGCTGATGGCCACCTTCCTCGGCGCGACCACGCGGCTGACCGTGCGGCTCGGCGACGGCTCCGAGGCGAAGGCCGACCTGCCCTCGCACCGTGCCTCCGAGTTCCCGGTGGGCAGCCGGGTGGACCTGATCCCGGCGCCGCGTCCGGTGCTCGCGGTCGAAGACGCGGACGACACCGCGGAAGGCTGATCATCACAGAGAACTGAGTCGCCGCGGGCGATTCGCCGCGAAGGGCCGAAACCTCAGGGGTTCGGCCCTTCGCGCATTCGCCGTTCACTTAAGCCGCAGTTAGGGCGGGGTTGAGCCGCGCTTGGTCTCGACCACTGATTTCAAGATTGGTCTAGTCCATTGCCTTGACGGGGCCATCCGGCGGCAGTACACGGATAGGGAGGCCAACGCGAGGCGCGCGCACGCTGGGCCGCAGGAACACCCACCTCTTGCACCCAGGAGCACCATGCGATTCCGATCATCCATGCTCAGCCGCGGCCGGACCGCCGCGGTGGCGATCGCGTGCGCCGCGCTCGCCGCCACCGGTCTGGTCGCCGCCGGAGCCGCCGGGGCCGGCACCGCCGCCGCGGCCGTCGCCGGCAGCGCCGCCGTCCCGGCCGCGGCCACCACCGGCGGACTCAAGGTCGCGTACTACGACCAGTGGTCCGTCTACCAGAACGCCTTCTACCTCAAGGCCCTGGACACCGAGGGCATCGCGAAGAATCTCGACTACCTGATCTACGACTTCGAGAACATCAGCGACACCGCCCCGTACACCTGCTTCGAGAACACCAAGGCCACCGACCCGGATCCGGCCGGGGAGAACGACCCGGACGCCGGCGACGGCGCCGAGGACGCGTACGCCGACTACGGCATGAGCTACAGCGCGGCCAACTCGGTCTCGGGCACCGCGGACGTCTACAACCAGGCCATCGAGGGCAACTTCAACCAGCTGCGCGAGCTCAAGGCGAAGTACCCGAACCTCAAGATCCTGCTGTCCATCGGCGGCTGGACCTACTCGAAGTACTTCTCCCCCATGGCCGCCACCGCCTCCTCCCGGCAGGCGTTCGTCTCCTCCTGCATCAACATGTTCATCGACGGCAACCTGCCCGAGGAGAACGGCTACGGCGGGACCGGGTCGGCCGCCGGCATCTTCGACGGCTTCGACATCGACTGGGAGTACCCCGGCTCCAGCGGCGGCCACCTCGGCAACATCACCTCGAGCGCCGACACCGCCGACTACACCGCGCTGCTCGCCGAGTTCCGCAGCGAGCTGAACACGGCCGGCACGGCGAACGGCAAGAGCTACTATCTCTCCGCGGCGCTGCCCAGCGGCCAGGACAAGATCGACGAGATCCAGACCAGCCAGATCGGGCAGTACCTGACCTTCGGCGACGTCATGTCCTACGACATGTACGGAGCCTGGAACGCGACCGGGCCGACCGACGAGCAGAACCCGCTCTACGCCAACCCGAACTCACCCGAGCCGGCCGTCACCGGCGGCACCCAGACCTACAGCATCGACAACGCGATGAAAGCCTGGACCACCGGGGACTCCTCATACGGGATAACCGGCGGCTTCCCGGCGAACAAACTCCTGGTCGGGATCCCGTTCTACTATCGCGGCTGGACCGGGGTGCCCGCGGGCTCGAACCACGGGCTCTACCAGACGGCCACCGGCGCCTCGGCCGGGCAGACCCTGTCCGGCGACGTGCCAGGTGTGGCCATGTACAAGGAGATCGAGAACATCGTCGCGAACTCCGCGGACACCTACTTCGACCCCGTCACCGATTCGGCCTACTTCTATGACGGGACGAACTTCTACGGAGGTGAATCCGCCCAGTCGATCCAGGTACAGGCCAACTACGTCCACTGCAACGGCTACGGCGGGTTCATGATGTTCTCGCTCTACGACCTCGATCCCGCCACGACGCTGTTCAACGACGCCGTCAGCGACATCAACGGCTCCGCGAGCAGCTGCCCGACCCCGCCGCCGTCCTCCAGCGCGTCGGCGAGCGCGAGCAGCTCGGCGTCGGCCAGCGCCTCGGCCTCGGCCAGCGCGTCCGCGTCGCCGTCCGCGTCCGCCTCGGCCAGCAGCTCACCCTCGGCCAGCGCAAGCGCCAGCCCCACCTCCACCGGCTCGGGCACCCCGACCTCCGGCAACCTGCTGGTCAACCCGGGCTTCGAGGACGGCAACCTGACCGCCTGGACCTGTTCGAGCCTGGACTCGGTGACCACCTCACCCATCCATTCAGGCAAGTACGCACTGGCCGGCGCCGCGTCCAACTCGGATGACGCCCAGTGCACCCAGACCGTGACCGTCGCGGCCAACCACACCTACACCCTCAGCGGATACGTCGACGGCGCCTACGTCTTCCTCGGAGACACCGGCGGCGGCGACAACTGGACCCCGGGCACCAGCGGCTACCAGTCCCTGTCGCTGAGCATCACCACCGGAGCGTCCCAGACCTCGCTGACCGTGTACGTACACGGCTGGTACGGCGAGGGCACGTACTACGCCGACGACCTGTCCCTGACCGGTTGATCCGCAACCCGTAACCGATAGGATCATCGCCCCAGGCCACGTGGGCGGCCCGTCAGTCCGGCGGACCGCCCGCGTTGCCACCCGCGTCCCCGGATGATCTCCTGGGAGGTGGGACGTCAACGGGCAGACGGTGGTCGACGCATGGCACGGACGGACAGGGGTGAGACCGAGGCGCTGGACGCCGAGGAATCGCTCGCTCTCGAGGCCGACGGCACCTCCGCGTCGGACTCCGACGCGGCTCCCGCGCGCCACCAGCGTTCCCCCACCCGCCCCGGCGCCCGGCCGGTGATGGAGTACGCCACCCTCTGGTTCGCCGCCGCGATGGTCCTGGTGGTGATCGTCTACTACGCCAAGCCGCAGTGGGAGCTGCCGGTCTGGGCCACCCTCGGCCTGTCCTGCTCCGTCGCCGCCTTCGTCGGCACCCGGCTCAACCGGCCCGACAAGCGGCTGCCCTGGTACCTGCTCGCCGCGGCGATGTTCACGCTGATCAACGGCGACACGATCTACAACATCCTGACCGACGTCTTCCACGAGAACGAGCCGTTCCCCTCCGCCGCGGACGCCTCCTATCTGTTCACCTATCCCCTGGCCGCGGCCGGGATCATGATGATGATCCGGCTGCGCAATCCGCGCCGCGACGTCACCGCGCTGGTGGACGCGCTGCTGTTCGCCTCAGGGCTGACCCTGATCCTGTGGGTGTTCATCATCACCCCGACCGTGAACCAGAAGTCCGTGCCCTGGTTCAACAGCGCGGTCTCGGTCGGCTACCCCATCGGCGACGTACTGCTGCTCGTGGTCATCCTGCGCCTGCTGACCGGCGGCAGCGTGCGCGGCCCGTCCGCGATCCTGCTGGTCACCGGCTCGCTCGGGCTGATGACCTCGGACGTGGCGTACCTGACCGTACGGCTCTACGGCACCTGGCACGTCGGCTCGCCCGCCGACCTCGGCTGGGTGGTGTTCTACATCAGCTGGGCCTGCGCCGCGCTGCACCCCTCGATGGTGGACCTCACCCGCCCCAACCCGCGCAGCAGCCCGCTGGCCACCGGCCGGGTGCTCCCGCTGGCCCTGACCGCCCTGATCGCCCCCGCGCTGCTGCTGTTCGAGGCGCTCAAGCGCAGCCTGCACGACGCGCCGGTGATCGCGGTCTTCTCCGCGGTCAGCTTCATCCTGGTGATCATCCGGCTCTCGCTGCAGAGCCGGCAGCTGCGCTACCAGGAGAGCGTCGCGCACAGCCGGGCCATGGTGCGCGAGCTGCGCAACCGGGCGTACCACGACGCGCTCACCGGCCTGGCCAACCGGGCCAAGTTCCAGGAGCGGGCCGAACGCGCGTTCCGGCGCGTGCACGAGTCAGGCGGCGCCGTCTGCATGCTGCTGATCGACCTGGACAACTTCAAAGAGGTCAACGACACCCTCGGCCACCGCGCCGGAGACGAACTGCTCAAGGCCGCCGCGCGCCGGCTGCAGGGCACCGTGCGCCCGGGCGACCTGGCCGCGCGGTTCGGCGGCGACGAGTTCGCCGTGCTGCTCGCCGACGGCTCCCCGCCCGAGGGCGCCGAGTCCCTGGCCGCCCGGCTCATCCGCACCTTCAACGCCCCCTTCCTGATCTGGGACGCCCAGGCCGACGTGCGCGCCAGCATCGGCGTCGCCACCAGCGCCGACGCCCCGCCCGGCGCCCAGCAGGACGAGGAGGGCGACGCCGCCGACATCCTGCTGCGCAACGCCGACCTGGCCCTGTACGCGGCCAAGGCGGACGGCAAGGCCGTGTGGCGCCGCTACCACCCGCAGCTCTACGACGCCGCGATGGAGCGGATGCGGCTGCGCACCAGCCTGGACCAGGCGATCGAGCGCGAGGAGGTCTTCTTGACCTACCAGCCGATCGTGCACCTGCGCGGCACCCTGCGGGTGGCCGGCTTCGAGGCCCTGGTGCGCTGGCAGCACCCCGAGTACGGCCTGCTCCCGCCCAGCCAGTTCATCCCGCTGGCCGAGGAGACCGGTCAGATCGTCCCGCTCGGCGCGTGGGTGCTCGGGCGCGCCATCGCCGACGCCGCCGCCTGGAACGCCGGGCGCCCGGTGCGCGAGGCCAAGCACGTGACGGTGAACGTCTCGGCGCACCAGTTCCTCGAGGACGGCATGGTCGACGAGATCAACCGCAAGCTGATGAGCGAGGGCCTGCCCTCCGAGCTGCTGGTCCTGGAGATCACCGAGACGGCGTTCCTGCACCACCACGGCCCCGAGGTCTCCCGCAACCTCAACGCCCTGTCCGCCCTCGGCGTGCGCATCGCCGTGGACGACTTCGGCACCGGCTACTCCTCCATCGCCTACCTGCGCGATCTGAGCATCCAGATCCTCAAGGCGGACCGCTCCTTCGTGGACCGGATCGCCGAGGACAAGGAACACCTGGCCCTGCTCCAGGGCATCGTCGCCGTCGCCACCACCCTCGGCATCGACGTCGTGGCCGAGGGCGTGGAGACCAAGCAGCAGGAGCAGCTGCTGCGGGCGATGGGCTGCTCGTTCGGCCAGGGCTTCTTCTATTCGCGGGCGGTCCCGATCGACCGGGTCGCCGCGATCACCGCGCAGCTGGAAGGACCTGGAGCATGAGCGGCACGAAGACCTCGAACATCCGCGACCCCCGCGGCTCGGCCTCGACGCAGGCCCGGACCCCGCGCTGGCAGGAACTGGCCCGGCTCAAGCGCGAGACCCACTTCTTCGACGCGGTCATCGACGAGATCGACGGCCGGATGATCCGCATCGGCGAGCACTGGCTGGCCGACTTCGCCTCCTGCAACTACCTCGGCTTCGACCTCGACCCGGAGATCATGGCCTCCCCGGCCGAGCAGATCGCCCGCTGGGGCACCCACCCGAGCTGGTCGAGGCTGCTCGGAAACCCGAGGCTCTACCCCGAGATCGAGGAGCGCCTGACCGAGCTGCTCGGCGCCCCCGACACGCTCGTGCTGCCGACGATCACGACCATCCACCTGACCGTCATCCCGGTCCTCGCGCAGTGTGACATGGCAGGCCGATACAGCGCGGGCGGCACGGTGCTGTGCGAGGCCCAGGCCCACCGCACCATCTTCGACGGCTGCTCGGTGGCCAAGGGCCAAGGCGCGCAGCTGCACCGCTGGCACGCCGACGACCTCGACCAACTCCGGGACCTGCTGCGCCGGGCCGCGCCGGACAAGCCGCGGCTGGTGTGCATGGACGGCATCAACAGCATGACGGGCAACCCGCCGGACCTCCCCCGCATCGCCGACCTGTGCCGCGAGGAGGGCGCCACCCTCTACGTCGACGACGCCCACGGCTTCGGCGTCATCGGCGAGCGCGGCGAGAACGAGACCTCCCCCTTCGGCCTGCGCGGCAACAGCGTCGTGCGCCACCTCGGCGAGAGCTACGACGGCGTCATCCTGATCGGCGGGTTCTCGAAGGCGTACTCGTCCCTGCTGGCCTTCATGGCCCTGCCCACGGAGACGAAGGAGCTGGTGAAGTTCGCCGCGGCCCCCTACCTCTACTCCGGCCCCGTCCCGACCGCGTCCCTCGCGACCGTCCTGGCCGGCTTCGACGTCAACGAGGCCAGGGGCGAGGCGATCCGCGCGGACCTGTACCGCAAGACCAAGCGGGTCCTCGACGAGATCAGGGCACTGAAGCTCGACTGCCCCAACACCAGCGGCTTCCCGGTGATCGAACTCCCGCTCAAGGACGCCTCCGACATCGACGAGGTCGCCCGCATCCTGTGGGACCGGGGCATCTACGTCACCCTCGCCGCCTACCCCCTGGTCCCCCGCGACCAGGCCGGATTCCGCGTGCAGGTGACGGCGTCGAACACGGACGCCGAGATCGACCGCCTCAACCAGACGCTGCGGGAGCTCTCGCCGTATCTGCGCACGTGGTAGTCCCTACCAGCACACGCCCAGGAAGCACGTGGTCGCCGAGGACGACGGACTGGCCGTGGACCCGCCCTTCTTCTTCGTCCTCGTAGCCGACGGCGAGGCCGCAGGCGAGGTGCTCGAGGCCGAAGTCGGGCTGGGCGCGGCGGTCGAACGCGTCGGCGAAGGCGAAGCAGAGGTCGAAGCCGATGTCGCCGAAGACTGCCCGAGCGCCGAAGCCGCGACGGAGGCCGCGGGTATGTTCACCACTCCCACGCCCGTCGACTGCACAGCCTGGCGCGAGGAGGTGGTGGACCCGGCCGGGGTGGAACCGCCGGCGCTGCCCGATCCGCCGGAATTGCCGCCCAGCAGGACCAACGCGCACACCACCACAACCGCGCATCCCCCCGCCAGCGCAAGCCCGATCCCGAGACTGAGCCCGCCGCGCTTACGCCGATCCGCCCGCCGCGCCCCCTCCGCCTCGGGCCCGGCACCCGTACTGGCGCCGTAACGCGTGCTCGCAGACCTCTGCCCCGGCTGGTCGGACAAACTCGGCCTGGCCGCCTCCGGCATCGGCCCGGCGAGGATCTCCTCCTCCACCGGAATCCGAAGCGTCCGCGGCGGCTCGGGCACGACGATCAGCGTTCCGTCAGGCTCCTGCGCCGAACCGTGTCCACCCCGCTGCGCGCTCGGCGGCTCGACCTGCGCGTCCGGCTCCGGCTCGGCCGCCGGCGCCTCCAACGGCTCCGCGTCATCCAGTGCCTGTGGCGGCTCAGAGGCCTGGGGCATCTCCGCCGCCGCTACCGGCGACTGTGGCCCCCCGCCCGCGCCTTCGTCCTCATCCCGAATCCGGGGCATCCGTACCGTCGAACGCACGTCCTGCATGCGGTCGATCTCGAGGCCGGTGGCCCCGCAGCCGGGACAGGAGACGGCACCGTTCAGATGTCTGCGACAGTTCTTGCAGTAGTTCAACGACGAGCCCCGAGCTGTTCGGTGCGCCAGAGCGAATGTTGCGGTCGCGGCGGCGTGGTCATGTGAGCAATCGTACGATCATCGGTCGTGTAGTCAGCCTTTGTGCATCCTGTCAAAGTAGGCCGACGCAGTTCCAGCACCGTCCGGTCACCGGCGGGTAAAAGCCGAGGAATTTATCGGTACAAGGCGCGCCGTGTGCGCTACGCAGTCCAACCCCTACGTCGCGCTATGCTGCGGGCCCAGGTCCGGTGTCGGCGACGGGAGGGGCGCATGCCCACCGAAATCAGGATCCTCATAGCGGATCAGACCGTACTGTTCTCGCTCTACCGTTGGCTGGACGCCGACGCGCACGCCCATCTCGACCCCGGCACCCGCATAGCCCTGATCCCGGCCAAGGCCACCACCGCCTCCGTCACCGGCGTCGCCGGCCTGCGCGGCCTGGCCCAGTCCTACGCGGCCTGGCGCCTGTCCCGCCGTAACACCGACGAGTGCCCCGTCACCTTCGAGACGGCGGACGGCAAGCTCGCCGTGACCGTCACCGACGCCTCAGCCAAGGCGATCGAAGCCATCGTCTCGCTCCTGGACGGCCCCTGAGCGCCGGCTCCTGAGCTCAGGCCCCCGCGCCTGCCGCTACGGGCCGCCCTCCTCGCCACCGCCCTACCCCACC
>NZ_JAGSOG010000470.1 GCF_018139695.1 Actinospica durhamensis
GGTCGCCCCGGCCCCCACCACGGCGAAGGTCAGCCGCCGGGCCCGCGCCCGCGGATCCTCCTCGAGTTCGGCGAGTTCGAACGCGCCGAAGATCCGCCCGCGCAGTTCGAGCGCGTCGTCGATGCTCTTGAGCCCCGGCGCGTGCTCGGCGAACTCCGCCCGGCCGAAGTAGGACTGGCTCGCCCCGGTCGCCACGATCAGGCTGTCGTAGCCCACGTCGAACGGCGCGGTGCGTCCGGGCGCGCGCGCCGTGACGGTCCTGGCCTCGAGGTCCATCGAGACGGCCGTGCCCAGCAGCACCCTGACGTTGCGCTGGCGGCGCAGGATCTCCCGGACCGCGGGCGCGATCTCGCCCTGCGACAGGATGCCGGTGGCGACCTGGTAGAGCAGCGGCTGGAACAGGTGGTTCGGGGTGCTCGCCAGGATCGTGACGTCCGCCTCCGCCCGCCGCAGCGCCTTCGCGGCGAACAGCCCGCCGAATCCGGAGCCGATGATCAGCACCCGGTGGCGCGAGCCCGGATTCCAGGACAGCGGGCGCGGCGGGTTCGAATTCGGGTTCGGCGGTTCGGGCTGGTCCATGGCACTCCAGACGCTGGCGGATGGTCCGCCGTCAACCTATCGTGCGCGTCGACGG
Source organism: Actinospica durhamensis (assembly GCF_018139695.1). Taxonomy (GTDB): domain Bacteria; phylum Actinomycetota; class Actinomycetes; order Streptomycetales; family Catenulisporaceae; genus Actinospica; species Actinospica durhamensis. Next base: position 635 of record NZ_JAGSOG010000470.1, read on the forward strand.
CCGACCAAGGTCCTCATGGTCCCGCCTCGTATACCCGCGATCGGCCGTCCCAACGGTCCCGTCCGGCCGACATCAGTCCTATCATCCTCATGCGAAACGCCGAACAGCTCCGACCTGCACGGCTCCGGCCTGCGGCCTGGTTACATTGCAGCCCATGGGCAGCACCGAGCACTCCGAGGAACCCGCGCCCCAGGACGAGGCCGCCGCCACCGAGCCGCCCGCGGGCGAGGAGCGGTCCGCGGCGCACGAACCGGCGGCGGGCGAGGAGCAGCCCGCGCCGGACGAGCCGGCCGCCGCGGCAGAGTTCTTCGCCGCGGAGGCCGATGCCGACGACTCCGACGCCGAGCCCGCGGCCGGCGAGCCGTCGCGCCGCGGCCGGTCCTGGCGCCCCCTGGCCGTCTTCCTCGGCGTGAGCGCGCTCGCCGGGGTGCTGCTCGGCGGCCTCGCCCTGCCGCTGCTCGGCTCCGGCGCGCTCGTGGTCAAGGCCGCCTCAGACCACTTCGAAGACCTGCCCGACGACTTCCAGGCCCCCGCGCTGCCGCAGCGTACGAACATCCTGGCCGCGGACGGCTCCGTGCTGGCGCAGACCTGGGGCGACTACGGCAACCGCGTCGTGGTCCCGCTCAAGCAGGTCAACGCGAACATGCCCAACGCCCTGATCGCGATCGAGGACGCCCGCTACTACCAGCACGGCGGGATCGACCTGACCGGCACCGTGCGCGCGTTCTTCCACGACGCCCAGGGCGACAGCACCCAGGGCGGCTCCACCATCGCGCAGCAGTACGTCAAGAACGTGCTGCTGCTCGAGGCCGGCACCAACCAGAAACGCCAGCAGCAGGCCGTCGCCGACACCATCGCCCGCAAGATCACCGAACTGCGTTACGCGGTGTCGGTCGAGAAGCAGATGGACAAGCAGAAGATCCTGGAGAACTACCTCAACCTGGTCTACTTCGGCAACGGCAGCTACGGCGTGCAGGCCGCGGCCCAGCGCTACTTCTCCACCACCGCGGCCCAGCTCACCGCCCCCCAGGCCGCGATGCTCGCCGCGATCGTGAACAGCCCCACCTACTACGACCCGTTCACCAACCCGCAGGCCACCCTCGCCCGGCGCAACCTGGTGCTGGAGAAGATGGCCTCCCCGGACCTGGGCTACCTGACGCCGCAACAGGCCGCCGAGGCCGAACAGACCCCGCTCGGCCTGCACCCGGCCGCCCAGAGCAGCGGCTGCATCGGCGCCGTCGCCGCGGCCTCGTTCTTCTGCAACTACGTCTACACCACGTTCCTGAGCGACCCGGACTACGGCGCCACCGCCGCCGACCGCGAGGCGCTGTGGGAGCAGGGCGGCCTGACCGTCACCACCACCCTCGACCCGGCCGCGCAGAGCGCCGCGGCCAAGGCCGTCGCCGACCACACCTACCCCACCGACAAGGTCGCCTCGGCCATCGCCATGATCCAGCCCGGCACCGGCCAGATCAAGGCCATGGCCCAGTCCCGGCCGATGGGCAACGGAGCCGGCCAGACCTTCGTCAACCTCGCCGCCGACCCCGCGCACAACGGCACCCTGGGCTACCAGGCCGGATCCTCCTTCAAGATCTTCACCGGGCTCGCCGCGCTCAACCAGGGCATCGACCCGAGTCTGCCGGTCGACTCGCCCTCCCCGCTCTCCGGCTTCGTCGGCACCCGCCTCGCCACCTGCGCCGACGGCGGCACCTCGATCTCCTGGCCGTCGAGCTACCGGCCGGACAACGACGACAAGGCCGACCACGTCGTGCCGATGGACCAGGCCTTCTGGTTCTCCGTCAACACCTACTTCCTCACCCTGGAGACCCAGACCGGCCTGTGCGCCCCCGCGCAGCTGGCCCAGAGCATGGGCGTGACCAAGGACAACGACCTCGGCACCGGCAAGCCGCTGGACCAGTTCGCCTCCTTCACCCTCGGCACCAACCAGATCACCCCGATCGCGATGGCCGCCGCGTACGCCACCGTCGCGGATCAGGGCACGTACTGCGTCCCCTACGTGATCACCGCCGTGCACGACATCAACGGCAAGCAGTACAAGGGCCAGGCCCAGACCTGCAAGAAGGTGCTCGACCCCAACGTGGCCAACGAACTCACCTCCATGCTGCAGGGCGTGCTCAGCCAGCCCGGCGCCACCGCCTCCGGCCTCGGCCTGTCCGGCGGCCGCCCGGCCGCCGGGAAGACCGGCACCACCGACGGCGGCGTGGCCACCTGGTTCGACGGCTACACCCCGCAGCTGGCCGCCGCCGCGTGGACCGGCTTCGTGGACGCCGGCAAGAAGGGCGAGACGATGTCGGACATCACCATCGGCGGCCGCTACTACGGCGGCCAGATCTTCGGCGCCACGATCTCCGCCCCGATCTGGCGCCAGGCCATGGACGGCGCCCTGGCCGACCAGCCCGACGTCGGCTTCGCCGCCCCCACCGGCTTCCCGACCGACAAGCCGAGCGCCTCCGCGTCCGCATCCGCGAGCCCCGGCGCCGCCCTGCCCGCCAA
>NZ_JAGSOG010000471.1 GCF_018139695.1 Actinospica durhamensis
GGCGCGGGGGCGGCGGAGCCGGGTGGCGACTCAGGGGACGGATGCGGGGACCGGGCGCGGACCGGACGGGGCGTCGACAAGCGTGCGCAGGCGTGCTACAACGTTCCTGCCCCATGGTGTGAGCGCTCCCAACCCGACGGCGCTGAAACTGCCACAACGCCGTCCCGTCGAGCGCTCACTACCCTCAACCCATGCCCAGGAGCCGCAATGACGCGTCGCCCGCATCCGCCCTCCACGCCGATATCCGGCGTAAATTCTGGGAGCGCTCCCCACTGCTCCCGTCGTCCCAGCTCCCGCCTGTCCCGCCTCGCCGCCCGTCGGACGCTGCGGGTCTTCGCCGCGCTGCTGGTCGCCTCCTCCGCCGCCGTCGGCGCGGCCACCCCGGCCTTCGCCACCACCACGACGCCGACGGTCACCAACCCCGGCTTCGAGTCCAACGGCACCGGCACCGCCACCCCGACCGGCTGGACCGCCTCCGGGACCACCGCCGCCTCGTACACCGAGTCGGGCGGCCACTCCGGGTCCTACGAGCTCAGCCACTGGTCCGCGTCCGCCTACACCGTGGACACGTATCAGACCATTACCAACATCACCGACGGGTACTACACCCTCGGGCTGTGGGTGCGCTCGAACGACAGCGGCGGGAACAACTACATCTCGCTCTCCGGCTGCGGCAGCTCCACCAAGACCACGTACGTGCCGGTCGACTCGGACGGCAACTGGCTGCAGATCGTCGACTACATCGACGTGACGAACAACCAGTGCACGATCAACCTCTACTCCTCCAGCGCCGCCGGCGTGTGGACCAACTACGACGACGTCACCTTCGCCGCCGGGTCCGCTCCGCTCGCGATCCGCGGCGGCGACGTCTCCAGCCTGGACCGGGGCCAGCAGGACGGCGGGGTGTACTACACCAGCTCCGGCACCAAGGAGAACGCCCTGCAGATCCTGTCCGGCGCGGGCATGAACTACGTCCGGCTGCGCGTGTGGGTCAACCCCGAGGACGGGTTCGACGACGAGGCGCAGCTGCTGGCCATGGCCAAGCAGGCCTACAGCACCTACGGCCAGCAGATCCTGCTCGACTTCCACTACTCCGACACCTGGGCCGACCCCGGACACCAGGCGGTTCCGGCGGCGTGGTCCTCGGAGAGCCTCAGCGCCCTGGAGACGCAGGTCTACACCTACTCCAAGCAGGTCGTCGCCGACCTGGTGGCGCAGGGTACGCCGCCCGCGATGGTGCAGATCGGCAACGAGATCAACGCCGGCATGCTCTGGACCGACGGCTCGACCTCGAACTGGTCGCAGCTGGCCGCGCTGCTCAAGGAGGGCATCGCCGGCGTCAAGGCGGCCGACTCCTCCACCAAGATCATGCTGCACCTGTCCAGCTCGGACGACCTGGCCACGCTCGAGACCTGGTACACCAACGCGATCAACTACGGGGTCTCGTTCGACGTGATCGGCCTGTCCTACTACGACTACTGGCACGGTCGCCTCGACGTGCTGCAGACGGACCTGGACGGCCTGGCCGCCAAGTACGGCAAGCAGGTCGCGGTGGCCGAGACCGCCTACCCGTGGACGATGACCTCCGGCGACTCGCTCACCCCGTCCTTCGACACCTCCAGCGAGCTCGACCCCGGATACGCGGCGAGCGCCTACGGCCAGATGGCGAACTTCCGGGACGTGCTCTCGATCGTGCAGGCCGTGCCCGGCGGGCTCGGACTCGGCGCGTTCTACTGGGAGCCGACCTGGACCGTGGTCTCCGGCAACGGCTGGGACCCGACCGACTCGACCTCGCTGGACGCGTGGGAGAACCAGGCGATGTTCAACTACTCGGACACCGCCCTGTCCGCGATCAACGACTACGCCGCCCGGTGATCTGAAGCCGAGACACGACGGCCCCGCGGAATGGCGGATTCTCGGGGTCCTCGCAACACCTGATGGCCTACGTGGTTGTCAGTAGATCACGCAGGCGCTCGGCTGGGGTTTTCCAGCCGAGCGTTTTGCGTGGTCGGGCGTTGAGTTGTTGGGCGACGTGTTCGAGGTCTTCGGGGCTGTGTACGGACAGGTCGGTGCTCTTGGGGAAGTACTGGCGCAGCAGGCCGTTGGTGTTCTCGTTCGATCCGCGCTGCCAGGGTGAGTGCGGATCGCAGAAGTAGACCGGCACTCCCGTGGCCACGGTGAACTGTCTGTGTGCGGCCATCTCGCATCCCTGGTCCCAGGTCAGCGAGCCGCGTAGGTGCCCGGGCAGGGTTTGGACCAAGGGCACCAGCACGTCGCGGACCTCCTCGGCGGTGTGCCCCCCGGGCAGGTGCCCGAGCATGACGTAGCGGGTGGAGCGCTCGACCAGGGTCACGATCGCGCTCTCGCTGCGGGGGCCGACGATCAGATCGCCTTCCCAGTGGCCGGGCACCGCCCTGTCCTCGACCTCGGCGGGACGCTCGGAGATCATCAGCATCTCCTCGACGAACCGGCGGGTGCGCTGCTGCAGGTCGCGGTGCGGCTTGCGGCGGGTGCGCCCGGTGCGCAGCGCGAGCGCGACCTCGCGGCGCAGACCGCCACGGGCCTGGACGTAGATCGCCTGGTAGATCGTCTCCGGACTCACCCGCATACTCTCGTCGTCGGGGAACTCGATGAGCAGAGCGTGACAGATCTGCTCGGGCGACCACCGCTCCCGCAGCCTGCCCACGACGTACTCGCGCAGCGAACCGGTGCGGGCGAGCTTGGAGTCCTTCGGGCGCGAGCGACTTGCCGCCCACGCCCGCTGGGCCTGGTGCGGCTGGTAGACGCCGTCGAGCGCACGGGTGTCGATCTCGCGCTTGACGGTGGACGCCGGCCGACCCAGCGCACGTCCGATCGCCCGCAGCGACCGGCCCTCGCGTCGCATGTCGGCGATCAACTCCCGCTCGGCCACCGTGAGGAACCGTGGGTGCAGCGCGGCCTCGACCGCCGCGATGGAGGGCCCTGACGCGAGGGCAACGGTACTGGTCATGCCCGTTGTGTAGTCGAACCTGCGCCCATCGGGGTGCAGGCGCGCGTTGCCGATCTTCCGGATCCCGCGGTCCCAGTCCTGAGCCGTGCGCTCGTGCACCCCGGCCTGCGCCGCAGCCTCCCGCCGCCGCACCCCGGACGCGCGAAGCCGCTCGTACTC
>NZ_JAGSOG010000472.1 GCF_018139695.1 Actinospica durhamensis
CCCCCGCGCCACCCCTCCCTCCTTATCGAATCGCAACTGATCCAGGCGGAAAGCCGCCAACCGGTGCATGCGTCGGGCACTCTCTGGTTACGGGCGTCGCACGATGCGTCGCCGCCGTGATCCGCAGTTCCGGGACCACGCAGGTCCGAGAAGGGAAGTAGTGGAACCGACCATGAACCTCGACCGCTTCGTCCAGGCCCGACGGGCCGCGGCCGCCCTCGGTGCGCTGGTGGGCACCCTGGCGCTGTGCACCGCGTGCGTCGGCGCGTCCACCCCCGGCACAACCTCGACCGGAACCGGCACCGTCGTCGCCAAGACCAGCAGCACCGGTACGGGCACGGGCGGCGCAACCGGCGGCGGCGCGACGACCACCTCCGGCACCGGCTCGACCACCGGCAGCGGCGGCGGAACCGGCGGGACGACCGGCGGGACCGGGGGCACCGGCGGCAGCACCTCGAACGCCGGCTCGAACACCTGCCTGGTGCGCTACCTCAACGGCACCGTCGGTGCGTCGCAGGGCACCGCGGGCTCGGTCTACGTCAACATCGTGTTCAAGAACCTCAACAACGCCCCGTGCACCCTCTACGGCTACCCCGGCGTCTCGTTCGGCAAGGGCGGCCCCGGCACCGGCGTCACCCTGACCCAGGTAGGCGCCCCCGCCGACAAGAACCCGGCCGTGGCCAAGACCCTCGTCACCCTCCAGCCCGGCGGCTACGCGTACGCCACGCTCCAGATCGGCGACGCAGGCAACTACCCGTCCGCCACCTGCAACCCGACGCCGACCACCTATCTGATGGTCTACCCGCCGAACACCAGCAACCAGCTCTACATCCCCTACACCTCCACCGCCTGCACCTCGAGCAGCGTCGTCACCCTGCACGTCGAGGCCGTCCAAGCCGGCACCGGCGGCTGACCCGCGGCGCCACAGAGCACGGAGTGCCGGGCCGTCTTCACCGACGGCCCGGCACCTGCCGACCTTTGCCCCCGCCTGCCGGTCCTCGCGCCGCCCCGGCCGCTTCGCGGGCCCCTCGCGGGCCACGTGCACGCTCGCCACATTCCATTGACGGTCACGCGCACGCTCGCCACATCACGTTGACGGTACTTTGGTGGCGTGACGGCATACGACGACGACCTCAGACTGGCCCACGTGCTGGCGGACCAGGCCGACGAACTGACCATGAAGCGGTTCAAGGCGCTGGACCTGAAAGTGGAGACCAAGCCTGACCTCTCGCCGGTCAGCGACGCCGATCGGGCCGTCGAGGAGCTGCTGCGCGGCGCCCTCGGCCGCTCCCGGCCCAGGGACGCGATGCTCGGCGAGGAGTACGGCTCAGCCGCCGGGCGCGCGGACGGGCGGCGCAGCTGGATCATCGACCCGATCGACGGCACGAAGAACTACGTGCGCGGGGTGCCGGTGTGGGCCACCCTGATCGCGCTGATGGAAGACGGCGCGCCGGTCGCGGGCGTCGTCTCCGCCCCCGCGCTCGGCCGCCGCTGGTGGGCCTCGCTCGGGGCCGGCGCGTACACCGGCCGGGCGCTGTCCCGGGCCACGAGGCTGCAGGTCTCGCAGGTCTCGGAGCTCAAGGACGCCTCGTTCGCCTACTCCTCGGTGATCTCGTGGGAGGAGTACGGCAAGCTCGACGGCTTCCTGGCACTCTCCCGAGCCTGCTGGCGTACCAGGGCGTATGGTGACTTCTGGTCGCACATGCTGGTGGCCGAGGGCGCCGTGGACATCGCGGCCGAGCCCGAACTGTCGCTGTGGGACGTGGCCGCCCCGGCGATCGTCGTCACCGAGGCCGGCGGCCACTTCAGCGCCACCGACGGCAACCCGTCCCCGGCGGCGGGCTCGGGCATGAGCTCGAACGGCCTGCTGCACGAGGCGCTGCTGGCCTACCTCGGCGACGACGAGGACGAGCACACGGGGACAGGGACGGTCTAGCAGGATGCTGAACACCATCATCAACCACCTGCTGGTCTTCAGCGGCTGGTCCGCGATCCTGCTCGTGTTCCTGCTGCCGGCGCTGGAGTCCTCGGTCTTCCTCGGCTTCGTGATCCCCGGCGAGACGGCAGTGGTCGTCGGCGGCTTCCTCGCCTACGAGCACCGCGTCTCCCTAGGCGCAATCCTCGCCGCAGGCATACTAGGCGCGATCATCGGCGACTCGATCGGCTTCGCCGTAGGCAAACGCTGGGGCGACTCCCTGCTCGGCCGCCTGCCCAAGCGCCTCGTCAAGCCCGAGCACGTGGTCCAAGGCAAGCAGATGATCACCCGCCTAGGCGGCCGCGCCGTCTTCGCCGGCCGCTGGGTCTCCGTCCTGCGCGCTCTAGTCCCCGGCCTGTGCGGCACCAGCGGCATGCGCTACCCCACGTTCCTCCTCTGGAACGCCATCGGCGGCATCACCTGGGCCACCGCCTTCACCATGCTCGGCTACCTAGCCGGCTCCGCCTGGCAGCGCGTAGAGCACTACACCTCCGTCGCCAGCTACGTCATCCTCGGCGTAATCCTCGCCGCCATCGTCGCCGTAATCCTCCTCAAGCACCGCCGCCAACACGCCCGCGACGCCGAAACCCGCCGCGAAGAAGCCACCGCAGCCGCAGGGACTGGGGTCGCGGCGGATTCGACGGAGTCCGCGACCTCGGCGGGCTCCGCGAACTCGACAAGCTCCGCGAAGTCAGCGGTCTCCGCGGAGTCGGCGAGTTCTGCGGAGTCGGCGAACGCAGCGGGATCGGCGGGCTCAGCAGGGTCGGCGGACTCGACGAACGCAGCGGACTCAACAGACCTTACGGACCCGGCAAGCTCAGCGGAAGCAACAGACTCGGCGAAGACCGCAGGCTCGGCAGGCAACGAGAAGGCACCAAGCTCAGGCTCAGCCGAAGAGTCAGCAGAATCGGCAGCGGCAGCCAGCTCAACGAAGACCCCTGCCCAGCCGAACCCCGCATCAGCCCCCTCAGAGTCGCACTCGACGTCACGACAGTCGAAGCCCCTCACACCATCCGCCCCGTCGACCAACGGCAGCGGACCAAAGCCGTCAACCAACGGCACAAACGGCGCCACTCACCCGTCGCCCACATCGCCCCCCACGTCCACCAAGCCCGACAGCGACGCCGACGAGCAGCACTTCTCAAG
>NZ_JAGSOG010000473.1 GCF_018139695.1 Actinospica durhamensis
GTCCGCCGCACCCCCGCCCCCGCAGGCAGTCCCACGTCTACCGGATTGACCGCGGCCCGTCGGGCCCGCAGGAATCTGCCGAGTTCCGGCTGCTGCTCCGTCATGATCCCAAGTCTGCCAAGCCGATCCGCCCGACGGAAGTGCCGTGCCAGGCCCTGTCACACCCCCGAACGCGGCGGCATCCACTGGGCCACGGCCGGGCGCTCGCCGTCGCCGAAAACGCCGCGTACCGGCACCGGCCGATGTGCGATGCTGTCGACTCCCGATCTCGGAGGAGTGCGTTGACCGACGAGCTGGCCTGGCCGCAGGAGCGGATCCCAGTCGAATCGATGCGGGAGTGGCTGTCCGCGCGGCTGCCCGGCCGTCCGGAGGTGGGCACGCACGTGCGCCCACTGCGGGTGAAGAGATGGGGCGCGACCGGCGCGTTCACTCTCGCGAGCGGGGAACCGGTCATCGCGAAGCACGCGGAGCCGCCCCTGTTCCCGGCCGGCGTCGCGATTCATCAGTTCGTCGAGAGCGCGGCACCGCACGCGGTCGCACCGCTGCTCGCGGTCGAAGACGGACCCGGCTGGCAGCGTTCCGCGTATGGGTTCGTAGCCGGTCCGACACTCGCCTCCCGCGGCGCGGCGTACGCCCCGGCCGCGGCCCGCGCCCTCGCCGCCATCCAGATCGCCTGCGCCGGAGCAATCAACACGGCCCCGCCTGAGCTGCCCCGCTACCACCTGCCGGAAGTCGTCGACCGCCTGGTCGAGGACGTGCGCCGGGCCGGCGATCAGGACCCGGAGCTCGCCGGCCGCCTCGACGCCGCGTACGGCGAGCTAGCCTCGCTGGCCGCGGAACTGGCGACCGCGGTAGCGACCTCGATCGATCACACCGACATGAACGCGGACAACGTGATCATCCCGGACGGCGGCCCCATGGTGATCCTGGACTGGGAGGAAGCCCGGATCGGATGTCCACTGATGTCGCTGCACTGGCTTCTGATCGACGCAGACGACAACGAGAACGACATCATCGACGCGTACACCGATGCGATCCGACCACTGGGCGCCAGCACAGACCTGGTCCGCGCGGCCACCGTGCTCGCTCCGATCAAGCTGGCCATGGAAGGCCGGCAATTCGCCCGGGCACTCGGCTGGGCGCCGCCGTTCGACAACCACCCGAACTACACCCGCCGCCTCCTGACCACCGCATTGGACCGGCTGGATGCGCCGCGCTGAGCTTGGGCCCGAAGCCGTCCGGGCTCAAGCGCCGCCGGTACCGTAGCCCCATGGCGCGTACGGACTACTATGACGACCCCGACGCCCCACACCCGAACTCAATGCTCGTGGCCGCGTCAACAGTGGTCACCGACGCGAACGAACGCATCCTGCTGCTACGCCGCTCCGACTCCGGGAACTGGGCCCTACCCGGCGGAACGATGGAACTCGGCGAGTCCCTCCCGGACTGCGCGATCCGGGAAGTCCTCGAGGAAACCGGGCTGAAGATCGAGATCACCGGCCTGGTCGGCACCTACACCGACCCCCGCCACGTCATCGCCTACAGCGACGGCGAGGTCCGCCAGCAGTTCAACATCTGCTTCACCGCCCGCATCGTCGGCGGCCTGCTGACCGAGTCCGAAGAGTCCACCGCCCTACGCTTCGTCGCCCCCGACGAACTCGGCGACCTCCCGATCCACCCCACGCAGCAGCTCAGACTCGACCACTACCTGACCCGCGGCGGCGAACCGTACTTCGGCTGAAAGCCCGGCTGGGCTCAGCAGCACAGGGGCGGTGCGATGTCACTATTCGAGCCATGGATTCCACACAACCCCATGGCGCTCTCGCCGCGGGCTCGATTCCTGCAGCTCCCCACTCGGCACGCCAAAGATCCCCCGTGTCCTCTCCCCAGATATCCAGACTGTCGAGTGCACACGCCCGGTGATAGCCACTACCCCTGGTTTCCAAGAGCTCCGCGACACGAGGAGCGAACTCGACGCGATGACGTTCGCGCTCCTCGACCGAGTCGAGCAGAAGAAGTCCAGCCACGACGGCGGCGTGCCGGACACGGTCGTTGCCGTCGTCGACGTATTGCGACACTGCTGTGAAGAGGGCGGGCCGTGTAGCCCGGAACTCGGCTTGCGCCGCAGACATCTCGAACCCGTGGGATCGTGCAGCAGCCACCGCGGCATCGCTCGCGTCATCGGCCATTTCCCCGAGCCAGTCGATCAGCGCTGCGCGAAGCGGTCCGGCCGGTCTGCCGCGCCGATACTCGCCGACTGTCTCGGTCCGCGGATCGGGGAGAACGGCCGCAAGCGTGGCAGGATTCCACCCATGCGCTGTGACGTCTGCGAGCACGAGATGGCGAAGTGGGATGTCAGTTCGGGCGGTTGAACGGCCAGCCGCGAGATGTCGGCCTCGGAGCCCGCTAGCCTGCGTCTTTCACGAGGTGTGTGAGTCCGTGTCTTGAGTCGTCTGCTCGCCGGCGAGGAGCAGCGCCAGACTGAGGTCACCGATGAGGACGCGCGGGCGTCGACGCCACCACCACATCGCGTCCGGGTCGAAGCTGCTGATCCGGTGGTAGCGGGAGAGCGAGAGTCCGTCGTCGAAGTCAGTCGCCCTGCGAAAGCGGTTGTCGAGGGACATCAGATGCGGGCTCCAGGTCTCCAGCACGTGGGCGGGCAGGAGCACCCATGCTTCGTGGAGCCAGTTGCGACTGTAAAGATCATTCGTGTACTCGTCGACAAGGCCGTCATAGCCGCGCTCGACGTTCGTCACGAGCAGGTCCCAGCTGTGGACCATCTCCGCGACGGTGAAGGCCTTCCGCCATCCTCGCTGGTGCAGCACCTCCCCGGCTGCGGCTTCGTCGCCTGACACCATGAGGAGGATCTTCCCACGACGGCGGGTCATGCGGGCCGGGTCGGGCTGCTCCCACCCTCGCGCGCCTGGATTCGCCTGCTGTGAAAGACTTTTCGGGCATCCAACTCTAGGCACGCACGCACGTCCTAGGCAGTGTTGGTGAATCTGACTATCTGTTGATGCTTTCTGGCTGCGGTTTTCGGCCTGTGGCTGGCGGGGCTGTAGAACTGGGTCATGGCGCGTGGTGATTTGACGGATGCCCAGTGGGAGTCG
>NZ_JAGSOG010000474.1 GCF_018139695.1 Actinospica durhamensis
AACCTCGCAGTCGCCCGGTGACAGACGATCTACACTCATGACAGCCGCGCCCCACATGCACGAGCACGAACACGCTCGGTCACGCCACCCAACCTGAGCAGCACCAAATCGTTGGCGGATTCTCAATGACCGCGGGAGCAAGCCCGGGGGCGAACAACACGTTGCCGGTCAGGTCCCCGTGAATGAGCTGGGGCTGCTCACCAGGCGGTGAGACAAGCAGCGCGCTCAGTTCCATGTACGGAGTGTGGAAACCGGCGATCAAGTCTGGTCCGCGCTCCTGCCACGCGACCTTGCTGCCGGTCTCCCACCAGTTGGAACGGCGGTCCAGAAAATCCGGACGCGGAAGGCCGGCCAACACCCGGTGGAACGCACGACCGGCTGCGATGATCTCAAGCCAGCGCGGTGCGGCGCCGTGGTCGGGCTCGGCACCGGGAACGTAACGCGACGCGGTCCAGCCATGATAAATCCATGCGCCGTCGGCAGTGTGAAGGGGACGGCTGATACGGAACCCCTCCTCGGGGATGCAGGCCATCGTGCGGGCCAACCACTCAGCGGCCTGCAGATCGCCATCGGCCGGCTTGAGCACGACATCGCCGACCCGAACGCTCCGGCCTTCGCCGCCGGCAAGCACGACAGGCGACCCTGCGAGTTCGAACGCATCGAGGACATCACGCCCCGGAACAGTCACCAGCAACCCTCACCCTCGAGATCATGCACCACGCCAGGCTAATCGCGACGCCACTTGCCAGGCCACCCGATTATCGCGCGACGGTCCGTGGACATGGTGCTCGCCAGGCCCACTGCGCCGAGACACACCGCTAAACCGACGGCGTCGCCATCCAGTACGTCGACCCGCAGGCGGCGTACGTCGGGCACAGGCTGTGCGACACGGACGACGCGTGGATTCTGCCCATCACCATCAGTAACACCTCGGGCAGCTTCCACCCGAACTCCGACGGGCAGGAGGAACTCGCCGAGCTGGTGAATCAGTGCCTGGCGGGCACGCTCACCTGTTGAGTCCTGTGAGGTGAAACGGATGTTGCGCTCAGTTGTCCGGTCTTTCGGCGCCGTGTTGTTCGCGAGGCGGCAGATCGACCTGTCGCGGTGGACCGGCCGGAGCGAGTTCGTGGATGTTCGCGGTGCCATCGTGACGTGGCTGGATGCTTTCTTGGTGGCGATGGAGCGGGACTGTGCGTGGTTGTGCCGGGTCGGCGCCGACGTGGCGGACGAGTGCCGGGCCGAGGTCCGCTCGTCGTTCGAGCTCTCCTTCGGTGCGCCGCGCAGGCGTGCGACTGCGGGATGCAGGCGCAGCGTGATTGCTGTCTATGGGTTCGATGGTGATCTGGCTGCCCGGTTGACCGAGTTCGCGCGGGTGCTGTCGGATCTGGGCTGGGTCGGGGCCGAGTTGGGGGTGACGCAGGGGCTGCTGGGTTCCAGGAGTTCGGGATCGCTGCACTGGCGGCTGGCCCCCGCGTTCGCTCCGCCGCCGACCGTGGCCGCGCTCCCGCCCTGGGGCAATCGCATGCTGGATCCGAGATTGGGGGTGCGGTGGTGTGGCCGCGGTGAGGAGATGCGGTTGCGGCGCGACGCGTTGTGGACGCGAGGGGAGAGTTGGAACCAGAGTCGGAACCACCTCCGTCTGGAATCCTGCGGGACCGAGTTCTGGAGCTTGCCCGACCGGGCGCTGGAACGGTCGGAGTACGCGCTGGCCGTGATCCTCGAGGTCGGCTACTACGCGAATCCGGCCGCGCTGGAGAAGCCGCATCGTTTGCCGCGGCATCTGCTGCCGAGTCGGCGGACCGGTTGGTAGGAGTGAAAAACTGACTCTGGCGATGATCACGTGACGTGTGCTGGTCGGCGTGTCGTGCGAGGAGTTGCGGTGGATTCGGGCATTGTTTCTCCCACCACTTCGCCTTGCGCTGCTGTTGGTATGTGAGTTGGTCGTGCCAGGCGCATAGGGGCCGGTGACTGGTAGCCGATCGCTGGCCGGCAAAAGCGTGGTCCCGCTGACCTGAGCCTACAGCGGGACTTTGTGGTTGGAGGCTAGGCGGCCAACCGCCGTCAGGATGTCTGAGGCGTCGTCGTCGGCGCTTGTCTGCTCGTTCCCGTAGTCCTCGGCCCACTGCGACTTCTGGAGTGCTCCGGTCATGATCGCGGGCTGTCCGGCGCGGGAGATCCGCAGGCCCCGAGGAGTTGCGGTCACACCTGTGATCTCCGCGAGCGGCACGGTGTAGGCGGCTCCCCTTGGCACGGCGGCGCTTCCGCGCCGCGGCATCAGTCGGTATTCGAACATCAAGCTGAGTATCGACGAACGTCCGGCCGATTGCGGTCACGTCTCGGTCCGATCGCGCCGAATGCCATACCCCGCCCGCAGCTCGATCCCTGATCGCTCCGGCTCTGGTGTCCGCAAGCGCGGATCCACGTGGCCATCTACAGGGATTCCTGATGATCAACCTGTCCGCCTGCAAGGACCGTGCCGTGCCGCTGACACGCGAGCATCACCGCAAGCACTCGCCTGGTGCACTCCACCAGTCCGCTCCATCGTCCCCCACGACTTCGCGTGCGCGCGTGGCTAGGCGTGATCTCCCAGGTCGTACGTGCCGACGAGGCCCACTCGGTCCAGCCCGGCGCGTGCTCGTGGAGCGCGATCAGCCGGTGACCGCCAGGACGCCTCAGCGCACGAGAGCGGCGAACAGGAACTGGCCTATCCCGAAGACGAAGCACCAGATGCCGAACGCGCGATACGCCCAGCTCGGCAGCTTCCGGTGTAAGGCGCCGTCGAAACGGCGCTCCTCAAACCGGCGACGCGTCTCGGTGGCGAAGCCACGAATATCCCAGTAGAACCCGGCCCCAGGGCCAGACAGGCGACCAGCAGGATCGACGGACCGAACACAAGCCCCCCAGCGAGAACACAGCACTGAAAACAACAGGTAGACGGCGCAGCGTACCAAGGCGGCCACCGACACCGCCCCCCTCTCTGACAGCCTCGGCTGAGACACCCGGTTTATCGGGTTAGTCTAGATGGGCGAGACAGGAGCACCCCCGGCATGGCCAGCACGACCGATCACGAGCACGACCCGGCGCCGCGCCCGAAGCGT
>NZ_JAGSOG010000475.1 GCF_018139695.1 Actinospica durhamensis
CCCCGAGCCCCCGGCGCCCTCAGCAGGCTTGTTCGCGGCGATGCGGTGCGCCGGAGACGGCTCGAATATTCGTAAGCTGTTTAGTCATGACCGAGAACGCGGCGTGGACATCGTGAACGATCGACGCCGCGCACTCGGCCTCGTGCCCCTGGCCCGGCTCCGCCGGCGCGATCCCGGTCTCGCCGCCACGCGGCGCGCCGGGCGCGCCGCCATCGTCGCGTCGGCGCTGTTCGCCCTCGGCATGCAGGTGCTGGACGATTCGGTTCTCGCTTACTACGCGGCGTTCGGCTGCTTCTCCATGCTCCTGTTCGTCGACTTCACCGGGCCCATGGCGCAGCGGCTGCGGGCGCAGTTCGCGTTGGCGGTCGCGTGGGCCGCGCTCGTCTGCCTCGGGACGGTGGCGGCGAGGGTGACCTGGGTCTCGGTGGTGGCGACGGTGGCCGTGGTGTTCGTCATCTTGTTCTCGGGCGTCGTCAGCTCGGTGCTCGCGAGCGCCTCGACCGCCCTGCTGCTCGCCTTCGTCATCCCGGTCAGCTCGTCCGTGCCCTACGCGCAGCTCCCGCATCGGATGGCGGGCGTGGCGCTGGCCGCCGGCGCCTCCATGCTGGCGGTCTGGCTGTTGTGGCCGCGCCCGTCCGCCGACCCGCTCAGCGCTCCGGCCGCCCGCGCCTGCCGCGCCGCCGCAGCGCAACTGCGCGCCGAGGTGGCGCCGCCGGATCGTGCGCCGAACGGATCGGGCCTCGAAGCCATCATGCACGAGGCGGTCGCGGCGGCGAAGGATCTGCGCCGAGTCTTCGATCACGCGCCGTACCGGCCCACCGGTCTGTCGGCGAGTTCGCGCGCACTGGTCCGTCTGGTCGACGAACTCACCTGGCTCAGCGTCGTTCTCGCCGAGGGCCCCGCAGCGCGCGACTCGGAGCCGAACGCCGGCTCAAGGTCCGGCGAACTGCGCCACGCCGTGGCCGTCCTGCTCGATCTCGCCGCCGATCTGCTCGACGATCCGCGCGGCCCGGTCGAGCCGCTTCGGACCCAGATCCACGCCGTGCGAGGCGCCATGGATGCGCTCGTGGGCCTCTCGGCCGCGGATCTCCCGAGCGGGTTGCGGGACGCCGCAGGTCCCGGCGCGCAGTCCTATCTCGCGACGCTGGACGACTCCTTCCGCGCCAAAAGGCTCGGTTTCACCTCACTCGACGTCGGGCGGAACGTGGAACTCGTCACCGTGGCCGAGCAGCGCGGCTGGTTCGACCAGCTGCTCGGCCGCGATCCGGACACCCTCGGCGGATCCGCGACCTCCGCGCGCGACCGCGCTCAGGCGCACCTGGACCCGAGCTCGGTGTGGCTGCACAACAGCCTGCGCGGCGCGTTCGGCCTGGGCGTCGCCGTCGCGCTGGCGGATGTGACGAGTTTTCAGCACTCGTTCTGGATTCTGCTCGGCACGCTCTCCGTGCTGCGCTCGAACGCCGTGAACACCGGCCAGAACGCGCTGCGAGCCGTTGCCGGCACCGTGATCGGCTCGGTGATCGGGGCCGGGCTGCTCGCGGCCATCGGGCAACAGGTCGAAGTGCTCTGGGCTGTGCTGCCCCTGGCGATCTTCGTGACGGGCATCGCGCCGGCGGCCATCTCCTTCGCCGCCGGGCAGGCCGCGTTCACGATCACGCTGGTGGTGCTGTTCAGCATCGGAGAGAGCCCGAACGTGCACCTCACGCTGGTGCGCGTTCAGGACGTCGCGCTCGGCTGCGCGGTCAGCGTCGTGGTGGCGGCGTTCTTCTGGCCACGCGGCGCGGCGGCGGCCCTGGGCGGAGCGCTCGCCGAGGCATACGCGGACAGCTCCGCGTATCTCGCCGGCGCCGTGGCATACGGGCTCGGCCGCCGCAGCGGCGAGCAGGCCCTGCCCATCCCGCAGGAACGCCGAGCCGCCGCGACCGCGCGCCGGCTCGATGACGCATACCGCGGCTACCTGGCCGAACACGGCGCCAAGCCGGTGACGCTCGCGAGCATGACGACGCTGGTCAGCGGCGTCGTACGGCTGCGGTCGGAGGCGGACGCCGTGGTCGCGCTGTGGCGTCGGGCGGGCGAGGCGAGGTTGGAACTCGCCGGGGCCGATGCGCGCCGCGAGCTGCTCACCGCCGCGGACGCCGTCACCGGGTGGTACCGGGGCCTGGCCGAAGGGATCGAGCGGAACGCCGCGGTGCCCGGCCCGATCGGCAACGACCCGGCCGCCGCGCTACGCCTGGCCGAGTCCGTGCAGCGCGACCTTCACGACGACGCGGGCGAGGCGACGGCCAACGCGGTGCGGATGATCTGGACGGGCGACTACATCGAATCCGCACGGCTCGCGCAGCCGAACCTCGCCGCGGCCGTCGCGACGTTCCCGCACCATTGAGTCCTGACAGGCCGCTGAGTTCCGGCAGGCCGCTGAGTTACGCAGGCCACTGGGTTCCGGCAGGCCGCGTCACACGATGTTGAGGCGGTCGAGGAACCGCTCCGCGCTGCTGGTGTCGCCCGTCACCTCGCAGTAGTTCCGCCAGGGCTTTCGGATGGTTCCCCAGTTGACGAAGTCGAGGGCCGTGCTGCTGATCTTCGTCTCGCCGTGGGCCCCGGCCTCCAGCGTGAGGATCCCGTCGTCCCCTGAGGCCGGGCGCACCGTGACGGTCGTCGCGCCCGGTCCGGTCAGCTCCAGCACAAGGGGCTCGGTGACGGTGGCGGCGAGCTCGGGGCCCTGCATCTGCGGGATACCGGCGATCATGAATTCGACGGCCGGTGCCACGTCCGCGTCGGTGGCCTCGGGCAGGCTGAACGGCAGTGGGCCGTCGGGTGCGAGCATGTCGTTGCGCAGGTGGCAGAAGACGTTGAAGGCCATGGTGTTCGCGAGCAGGTGGCGCGGATAGACCCCGAGCCCGGTCACGTTCACCGGATCTTGGGCGACCGCGTCGTACTGGCCTGCTTCCAACAGGCTCAGCTGCTGGGGAGCGCTGCGCGCCCACTCCTCGATGACCTGGTTGTGGCTCCAGCCACGTCGCTGGTCCACGCGCATGTCGTGGTAGCGCTCGCGGTTCTCGGGCCACGCGGGGTCGGGTGGGGGG
>NZ_JAGSOG010000476.1 GCF_018139695.1 Actinospica durhamensis
GGCTGCCGGATGCGCCAGTGGCCGGTGGGCCTTGCGGATGTGGGTGGATCGGCGGGTCGCGGGGCCCATGCCTGTGGATCGACCGGTAGCTGGCTCGTGGGTGCAGATCGGCCAGTTCTTGGGGTAGGCCGGTGCTGGCTGGCTGGCTGGCTGGCTGGCTGGCTGGCTGGCTGGCTGGCCTGCCGGTCGGCTCGGGTTGCGGCGCCGGCACAGTGGCTTGGCGGCGGGGCTACGAGGACGGCCAGCGGCCTACGTCGGGCAGTTCTAGGGTGAGGCCTTCGGGGCCGAGGGTGGAGTTGAAGATGGCGCGCCAGGTGCCGTTGGCGACGGCCGTGCTCAGGATGGTGTCGATGCCCTGCCTGAGGGCGTTGTCGCCGTACGGCATGCCGATGCCGTAGTACTGCGTCGACGCGTTGGTGTTGATCACCCGGAGGTCGTTCGGGTCTTGGTTGAGGTAGCCGACGAGAAGGGCGTAGTCGGTATAGACGAGTTGGGCTTCGCCCGACTTCACGGCGGTCACGCACTCGCTGTACGTGTTGCGCACGACCGGCGGCTTGTCCAGCGTGACGTTCGCGACCTTGGTGGAGTTGCTGACCTCGCAGACGTCCGTGTCGGGCGTGATGGAGCTGAGGCCGGTGATCTGGTTGTCCGACTTCGCGACCAGGATCGCCTCTGGCGTCGTGAAGTACGGGCCGGCGAAGTAGACGAGCTTCGCGCGGGCGGGGGTGTAGGAGTACGAGGCGACGATGAGGTCCACCGTCTTGTTCTCGAGCTCCGTCTCACGGTCTTGCGAGGCGACCGTGGTGAACTGGATCTGGTCCGCGGTGAAGCCGAGGCCGGCCGCGACGAGGCGGGCGATGAGAATGTCGAACCCGCTGTAGGAGTTGCTGGCGGCGCTGAACTCACCGAGACCCGGCTGGTCGGCCTTGACGCCGATGATGATCTGGCCCGCGTTGTCGTTGCGGGCCTTCATCGCCATCCAGGTGGGGGACTCCGGCAGGCTCGCCGCGGCGTCGACCGGGAAGTCGCCGGTGGTGGCCAAGGGAGAGATGGTGACGCAGCCTTCTGTTACCGCTGCGACCCCCAGGCCCACGGCAAGGCCAAGGAAACCCCGTCTGTGCACCGCTTTCCCACCCCTTAGCGCCGATTCGGCGGCCCTTACGGTCTCGGTGTTGAAAGGTAGCGTGAATCAGTGCCGCGCGTCACCCCGGATTGTCACGGAATGATAACGGACGAGGTCGGTCGCGCAGGGACCTATCCTGGAGGTATGGCGCAGCAAGAAGACGTGAAGAGCTACGACATCCGCACCTACGGGTGTCAGATGAACGTGCACGACTCCGAGCGGCTGGCGGGACTCATGGAGGCGGCCGGCTACGTACGCACGGAGCCCGGTACCGAGGCGGACGTAGTCGTCTTCAACACCTGCGCGGTCCGTGAGAACGCGGACAACCGGCTCTACGGCAACCTCGGGCACCTGGCCTCGGTCAAGGCGCGCAAGCCCGGCATGCAGATCGCCGTGGGCGGCTGCCTGGCCCAGAAGGACCGCGGCGAGGTGCAGCGGCGGGCGCCGTGGGTGGACGTGGTCTTCGGCACGCACAACATCGGCTCGCTGCCCGCCCTGCTCGAGCGCGCCCGCGTACAGGAAGAGGCGCAGCTGGAGATCAAGGAGTCGCTCGAGGCGTTCCCCTCGACGCTGCCCACCCGGCGTGAGTCGGCGTACGCGGCGTGGGTCTCGGTCTCCGTCGGCTGCAACAACACCTGCACCTTCTGCATCGTGCCGGCGCTGCGCGGCACCGAGAAGGACCGTCGGCCCGGGGACATCCTGCGCGAGATCGAGGCGCTGGTCGCGGAGGGTGTGGTCGAGGTCACGCTGCTCGGCCAGAACGTGAACTCCTACGGCGCCGAGTTCGGCGACCGGCAGGCGTTTTCCAAGCTCCTGCGCTCGTGCGGCGGGATCGACGGGCTCGAGCGGGTCCGGTTCACCTCCCCGCACCCGCGCGACTTCACCGACGACGTCATCGAGGCCATGGCGCAGACGCCCAACGTCATGCCGTCGCTGCACATGCCGCTGCAGTCCGGGTCGGACACGGTGCTGCGCGCCATGCGCCGCTCCTACCGCCGCGACCGGTACCTGGGCATCATCGAGCGGGTGCGCGAGGCCATCCCGCACGCCGCGATCACCACGGACGTGATCGTCGGGTTCCCGGGCGAGACGGACGAGGACTTCGAGCAGACGCTCGAGGTCGTGCGCGAGGCCAGGTTCGCCTCGGCGTTCACGTTCCAGTACTCCAAGCGGCCGGGCACGCCCGCGGCCGACATGGACGGGCAGGTGCCCAAGGAAGTCGTCCAGGAGCGCTACGAGCGGCTTGCGGCGCTCCAGGAGGAGATCTCCTGGGCCGAGAACCGCGCGCTCGTCGGCACCGAGGTCGAGTTGCTGGTGGCGGAGGGCGAGGGGCGCAAGGACGGTGCGACGCGGCGGTTGTCCGGACGCGCCCGCGACAACCGGCTGGTGCACTTCGGCGTGGGCGAGACCGAGCAGGCGCAGCTGCCGCGGCCGGGTGACGCGGTGACCGTGGTGATCACGCAGGCGGCTCCGCACCACCTGATCGCGGACGGTGTCGCGGCTGGAGCGGTGAACGGTGCGGCGGGTGCGGCGGGTGCAGTGGGACACGGTGCGGCCGGCAGGACGAACGTCGCGGACCGGGCGCTGAACGGCCTGGCGGGTGTGGCGGGAGATGCTGCGAACGGTGCTGGGTCTGGTGCGGCGATCAGCGGGAACGGCGGGTCGGTGAGCGGCGGGAACGGCGGGTCGGCGATCCGGGTGCTGCGGCGGCTGCCGTCCGGAGACGCGTGGGAACGACGGCAGGCGGCCCCTGCGCAGGATGCGGGGAAGCTCGCGGTCTCGCTGGGGATGCCGTCGGTCGGCGTGCCTGCGCCGCTGCCGACGGCCCAGTCCTGCGGCTGAGCTATAGCGCTGAGCGGCTGAGCTATAACTGAGCCCGCGCCAGCGGGGTGGGCTGGGCTGACTGTCCTCCAGCGGGTGGGCTGAGCTGACTGAATCCGCTAGGGG
>NZ_JAGSOG010000477.1 GCF_018139695.1 Actinospica durhamensis
GCCCGCCCGCAGGCCGGCCGACAGCTAGCTAGCTAGTTGGCCCACGGCGCGGGGCCGCCGCCGGAGCAGTGCATGAGCGCGAGGTAGACCGTCACGAGCGTGAGCCACCGGGTCATCGGGTTGCGCGGGACCAGCGCGAGGATGGCCCAGGAGACCGCGGCGTACCAGGGCAGGCCCCAGGGGGCGACGATGACCCAGGCGAAGCCGAGCGCGAACGGCACGGTGACCAGGGCGTTCTGCTCGGGTGAGAACTGCCGGTAGATGAGCACCGCGACGACGATCATCAGTATCGGCCAGGTCACCGAGATGAGGTCGGTGGTCACGGCCTGGCCGGTGGAGCTCGCGCCGAACAGGTCGAACACGCTTTCGACCGCGAGCTGGAACAGGCGCCAGGGCGACGGGGTGGCGACCAGGCTCGAGGCCGCCGTCAGCTGTTTGAAGGCGTGGAGTCCGTAGAACGCGTAGAACAGCGCGACGGTGCCCAGCCCGCCCAGGGCCAGGCGGCCCAGGTTCCACCATTCGCGCCGCATGAGCAGGACCCAGCCGATGGCGACTCCGGCCCACGCCGCGTTGATCTTGAAGCAGCAGCCTGCCCCGATGGCCACGCCGACCCACAGGAAGCGCCAGCCGCCCTTGCCGCTGCGGGCGATCTGGACGCCGACGACGGTGGCCGCGGCCACGTAGGTGTCGAGGTGGCCGCCGGCGACGAGCTGCTGGATCAGCACCGGGTTGGCCACCCACATCAGGGCGGCCCGGACCGGGTCGTCCGCGGTGCGCATCAGGAAGTAGCCGACGCCGAGGAAGACCAGCCCGTTCATGATCATCAGCGCGGAGACCGCGGCGGCCGGGTTGGCGCTGCCGCCGAAGTGCGAGGCCAGCTGCTGGACCCAGGTGGCCAGCGGGCCGTAGACCGAGGAGGTGGACTGCCACATCGGGCCGACCACGAGCCGGTAGAGGTCGCCGGGGCCGAGCAGGTACGGGCCCTTGTTGGGCGAGAGCTGGCTCGGGCCGTTGGCGTAAGGGTCGATGCCGACGTTGGCCATCCGGCCGTAGGCGGCGTAGCTGGTGGTGTCCGAGGAGCCGACCGGGGTGATGTTCACCATGATCGCGACGATCACGCAGGCGGCCAGGAACAGGTGGCGCGGGTTGGGGCGCCAGCCGCGGCTGTTGGCCCACAGCAGGCCGGCCAGGCCAAGGCACTGCAGGATGATCGCCAGGAAGGTCATCGCGATCGAGGCCCAGTCCGGCAGCCGGCCGAGGTGGTCCGACAGGGGCAGCACCACGGCGACGTACGCGTCGTTGGCCGGCACCCGCGGCAGGGTGTTGTAGTTCGGCGAGAAGATGCCGACCAGCATCACCAGCACGATGCCGGCGAGCGAGACGGCGACGGCGACCCTCGGGGTGGCCAGGGTGGAGTCGGCGAGCCGGTAGACGAACTCGACGACCCGGCTCAGCCAGCGGCCCGGCATCGGGGCACGCTGCGGTAGCGCGTCGGCCGGTGCCTTGGCACGCTTGCCCTCGAGCGCGGCGGGTGCGGCCCCGCTGCTTATCGTCGGTTCGCTCACTGCGCTCGCAACGCCCTCGTCCCGTGGATCGGTCTGGGTCCCCGTCGGTGTCTCGATCGGGTCCGTGGGTGATGGTAGTGCCATTTCAGCGGCCGTGTGTCGCTTGGGCCAGGCTGTCCGGACGCGTCTGCCCCGTCTCGTCGTCCGCCGGATCCGCGGGATCGGCCGGTCCGGAGTTCCACAGCGCGCGCAGGCTCAGCACGCAGGCGACCACCAGGACGACGTTGCGCACGGCGACGAGCATGGTGCCCCAGAACTGGCCGCCCATGACCTCGCCGAACAGCAGCGGGAACTCGATCTGGGTGACCAGGACGCAGCCGAACACGAGCATCGCGGGGCGGGCGAGCACGGTGGCGCGCCGGGTGGGGGCGTTCTCGGTGAAGACGAGGGCGGTCAGGCCGAGCAGCCAGATCAGGTACTGCGGGCTGAGCACGCGGCTGGTGACCACCAGGACGAGCACCACGGTGAAGGCGACGTCGTACATCAGGGCCGGGGTCCAGGCGCGCTGCTTGAACCGCAGCAGCCGCCACCACAGCACCAGGCCGAGGCCGAGGACGGTGAGCAGTTCGGCGAAGGAGGCGAGCGCGTTCACGCCGGGGCCGGAGATCTGGAAGGCGCCGTACTCGTGCACGACCTTGACCGGGTAGCCGAACCAGGAGGCGATCATGAACGGGCTGGCCAGGACGGACTCGACCTCGATGCCGCGGCTGGACTGGCCGCCGAGGAAGGAGAAGGCGCCGCTCATCATGAGCGAGAGCGCGGCGGTGACGGCGAACGCGGTGCCCGCGGCCCAGGCGACGGCGCGGCGGCCCGGGCCCTTGGGCGGCAGCCCCAGGATGAGCCCGGCGGGCCAGGCCTTGACCATGGCGCCGAGGCCGATCAGGGCGCCGCGCACGGACCAGCGGGCCCGGACCGAGCGGGCCGGGGCGACCAGGCCGCCGACGGCGAGCGCGGTGACGATCACGTCGTAGCGCATCAGCAGCAGCGGGCCTATCGCGAAGCCGCCGAGGATCCACGCCCAGACCCCGCCGAGGTGGGCGGCGTGCTCAGTGCCGTCAACGCATCGTTGAGCGGCGTTGCGGTCGGCGTGCGCGACCAGCAGGGCCAGCACGGCGAAGTCGGCGACCAGCGCGAACAGGAAGAACGCGAGGATGTAGCTCAGCCCGAGGTGGGTGGCCCACTGCGGGATGAGGAAGACCAGCGCGGCCGCGGGCGGATACTGCCACTGGGTGTCGTGCACCGGGAAGGTGCCGGTCTGCATGAGTTCGGCCCAGCCGCGGTAGATCGCGACGTCGCCGATCTCGGAGCCGTGGGAGAACCAGGGCAGCACCGTCGTCGCCCAGAGCAGCAGCAGCACCCGGGTCCCGCTCCACCACAGGAGGGGACGCCGGTAGGCCGGCCGGACGACGGCGCGCATGCTAGGCCTCCGGTCCGTCGCCGGCGGGGGTGGTGTCCGGGGC
>NZ_JAGSOG010000478.1 GCF_018139695.1 Actinospica durhamensis
GGGCGGGTCGACGGCTTCGGTGGCGAGCGCGGCGAGGTGGGCGAGGACGTCGATCACGCGCCAGCCGGCGCAGGCCGAGGGTGCCTCCCACAACTCGTCGGTCACCTGGGGGATGATCTCGTCGAGCTGTGTGGCACTGTGGCGGGCGGCGTCCAATCCGGCGTGGGTCATCGATGCTCCCTCGGTGCTTGCGAAGCTGTCGAACTCGGGGTTGCTCAGACCATGGTGGCCGGCTGGACGATGCGGTCGAACTCGTCGGCCGGCACGCCGGAGGCCAGCGCCGCGTCGCGCAGGGTGGTGCCCTCGTCGGAGGCCTTGTGCGCGATGGCCGAGGCCTTGTCGTAGCCGATGGCGGGGGACAGGGCCGTGACCAGCATCAGCGACTGGTCGACGTACCGCTGCACCTGGTCCCGGTTGAGTTCGGCGCCCTCGATGCAGTACTCGCGCAGCTTCTCGCAGGCGTCGCCCAGGATCGTGGCGGAGTGCAGGAAGTTGTTGATGATCACCGGGCGCATGGCGTTGAGCTCGAAGTTGCCCTGGGATCCGGCGAACGCGATCGCGGAGTCCTCGGCCAGGACCTGGATGCACACCATCACCATGGCCTCGCACTGGGTCGGGTTGACCTTCCCGGGCATGATCGAGGAGCCGGGTTCGTTGGCCGGCAGGGTCAGTTCGGCCAGGCCGCAGCGCGGTCCGGAGGCCAGCCACCGGATGTCGTTGGCGATCTTCATCAGCGGTACGGCGAGTGCGCGCAGCCCGGATGAGGCGCCGACGAGGGCGTCGAGTCCGCCCTGGGCGGCGAACTTGTTGCCCGCGGTGGTGAACGGACGGCCGGTCTCGGCGGCGATCTCCGCCGCGATCTGCTCGGCGAACCCGGGCGGCGCGTTGAGCCCGGTGCCCACCGCGGTGCCCCCGGCGGCCAGCTCGTGAAGGCCCTGACAGGAGGCGGCGAGCCGGTCGGCGGCCTGCTCGAGCTGGTGGGCGTAGCCGGACCACTCCTGACCCACCGTCAGCGGGACCGCGTCCTCGAGGTGGGTGCGTCCGATCTTCACCACGTCCTGCCACTCGTGCGCTTTGCGCGCGAACGCCGTCCGCAGTGCCTTGATGGCGGGCAGCAGGTGCCCGTCGACCTCGGCGAGCGCGGCGATGTGCATCGCGGTGGGGAAGGTGTCGTTCGAGGACTGACCCATGTTGACGTGGTCGTTGGGGTGGATCGGAGTCTTGCTGCCGAGCTCGCCGCCGACCAGCTGGATCGCCCGGTTGCTGATCACCTCATTGGTGTTCATGTTCGACTGGGTGCCGGAGCCGGTCTGCCAGACGTAGAGCGGGAAGTGCTCGTCGAGCTGGCCGGCGATCACTTCGTCGGCCACGCGCTGGATGAGCTCGGACTTCCACTTCGGCAGGCGCCCGGCGCGTCCGTTCACCACGGCCGCGGCCTTCTTCACGTAGCCGTACGCGTGGTAGACGGCTTTCGGCATCCGATCGTCGCCGATAGAGAAGTGGATCAGCGAGCGTTGCGTCTGTGCGCCCCAGTAGCGGTCGGCCGGGACGTCCACCGCGCCCAAGGAGTCGGTCTCGCGCCGGGTGCCGGTCGCGCTAAGGCCGACCGGCAGATCGAGGATCCGGGGCGCGTCCTGCGCATCGGTCGCCTTGCCGTGCCGCGCGTCATCGGTTCGCTGGTTCATCAAGCGTCCTCACCCTCGTCGTCCCCCAAGGCGGTGATCACCGGTCTTCAACGCTAGCCACGCACGCCGCCGAGCGGCAACCGGGGATGGATCGTCCCGGACCAACCGGCTTATGCCGGGTACTTCCGGCGCCCGGATGCCGATCGGGACCGCCGATGCGAGACTTTAAATCGGCATTCGTCCGCATATCCCATTTTCGGTGCCCTTTTGGGGTGCCAGAGGAGGTAGGAGACGATGACTGGACGCTCCGGGCGTACTCCCCTCGCCCCGGCGGTCTTGGAAGATCCCTTCGTCAACCGCGGCGTCGCATTCACCGAAGCCGAGCGCGGAAAGCTCGGGCTCACCGGCCGGCTGCCCTCCGGGGTGCTGACCCTGGACGAGCAGGCCAAGCTCGCTTATCGGCAGTATCGGTCGCAGCCGAGCAACCTGGCCAAGAACGTGTACATGGAGCTGCTGCACGACCGCAACGAGGTCTTGTACTACAAGGTGCTCGGGGACCATCTCGCCGAGATGATGCCGATCGTCTACGACCCCACCGTCGGTGAGGCGATCGAGAACTACTCGCACGAGTTCCGTCGACCGGGCGGGGTGTTCCTGTCCATCGACCGCCCCGAGGACATCGAGAAGGCGTTCGCCGGCCTGCGGCTCGGGCCCGAGGACGTGGATCTGATCGTGTGCAGCGATGCGGAGGAGATCCTCGGCATCGGGGACTGGGGCGTGGGCGGCATCGAGATCGCGGTGGGCAAGCTCGCCGTGTACACGGCCGCGGCCGGCATCGACCCGCGCCGCGTGATCGCCGTGTCCCTGGACGTCGGGACCGACAACGAGTCCCTGCTCAATGATCCGCTCTACCTGGGCAACCGACACGCCCGCGTACGCGGGGCCGCGTACGACGCGTTCATCAAGAAGTACCTGCAGACCGCCTCGTCGATGTTCCCGAAGGCGCTGCTGCACTTCGAGGACTTCGGCCCCGGCAACGCGCGCCGCATCCTGACGATGTACGGCGAGCGCTATCGGATCTTCAACGACGACCTGCAGGGCACCGGCGTGATCACGCTCGCGGCGCTGTTGTCCGCGATCAAGGCCACCGGCGTGCGGATGCGCGAGCAGCGGCTGGTGGTGTTCGGCGCCGGCACCGCCGGGGTCGGCATCGCGGATCAGATCCACGACGCCATGGTGCGCGACGGGGCCACGCCCGACGAGGCCCGCTCGCGGATCTGGCTGGTCGACAAGCAGGGCCTGCTCACCAGCGACATGTCAGACCTGCGCGATTTCCAGCACGCCTACGCGCGTAAGCCCGGCGAGGTGTCCGGG
>NZ_JAGSOG010000479.1 GCF_018139695.1 Actinospica durhamensis
GCCCGAGCCCGCCCGCACATAGTCGCGCACCCGCTCGGCCACGGCGTTGCCGCCGCTCACCGGAAGGGACCCGCCCTCGCAGAAGTCCAACTGGACGTCCACCACGATCAGTGCCTTGGCCATGAGTCAATCCACCTTGTAGACAGTGGGGATCACCGCGTCCCCACGGGACAACTGGGTCGCCGAGACCGGCAGCTCGGCCACGCTCTCCTGGTGCAGCGCCCGCGCGGCGGACAGGTCGGGGCGCGCGAGGATCTCGCCGTCCACGACCAGCGGCACCGAGAGCGGCCGGCCGGCCTGCGGGTTCGGACGCAGCGACACGACCTCCTCGGTGGCCACCGCGTCCTCCTCGATCCGCCGGTACGCGTACTTGCGCCCGCCCAGGCTTGGCTTGCCGGCGGAGTGCTTGGCCACCGCCTCCAGCGGGGCGTCCGGCTCGGCCGAACGCGCCCGCGCCACCAGCTTGTAGACCATCGCCGAGGTCGGCGCGCCGCTGCCGGTCACCAGCTGGGTGCCCACACCGTACGCGTCCACCGGCGCCACGGCCAGGGCCGCGATGGCGTACTCGTCGAGATCGCTGGTCACCACGATCTTCGTGTCCACCGCGCCGAGCTCGTCGAGCTGGCGGCGCACCCGGTGCGCCATCCACAGCAGGTCGCCGGAGTCCAGCCGCACCGCGCCGAGGTCGGGTCCGGCCACCTCCACCGCCACCCGCACGGCCTCGGCCACGTCGTAGGTGTCCACCAGCAGCGTGGTGCCCTTGCCGAGCGTGGCCACCTGGGCCTGGAAGGCCTCGCGCTCGCCGTCGTGCACCAGGGTGAACGCGTGCGCCGCGGTGCCCACCGTCGGCACACCGTAGCGGAAGCCGGCCTCCAGGTTGGAGGTCGAGGCGAACCCGGCCAGGTAGGCCGCGCGGGCGCTGGCCACCGCGGCCTGCTCGTGCGCGCGCCGGGAACCCATCTCGATGCACGGGCGCCCGCCCGCCGCCGCGACCATGCGCGAGGCCGCCGCCGCGATCGCCGAGTCGTGGTTGAGGATCGAGAGGATCAGCGTCTCGAGCACGACGCACTCGGCGAAGGAGCCCTCGACCGTCAGGATCGGGGAACCGGGGAAGTAGCACTCGCCCTCCCGGTAGCCGCTGATCGAGCCGCGGAAGCGGTAGGCCTCGAGCCAGTCGAGGGTAGGCCGGTCCACCACGCCGGCGCGCTCGAGGAAGGCGAGCTGCTCCGGGGTGAACCGGAAGGCCTCGACCTCGTCGAGCAGCCGTCCGGTGCCCGCCACCACGCCGTAGCGCCGACCCTCCGGCAGCCGCCGGGTGAAGACCTCGAACACCGAACGGCGGTGTGCCGCGCCGCTGCGCAGCGCGCCCTGCAGCATGGTCAGCTCATAGTGGTCCGTGAGCAGCGCCGGAGAACTTATCGTCACCATGACGATAAGGCTAGCACACTCCGCCGTATCCGGCATGCCCGCCGCGCCGCCACGTTCGCCGCCACGGCGCCCGGACGAAGCCGGACCCGGGCAAAGAGTGGGACGATGAATACGTGAGCAGCGCACCCGCCGAACTTGAGCAGCCCGAGGTCGCCGACGCGGACCCGCTCGAGGCAGCCGACCGGCCCTGGACCACCGTGGTGTGGAACGACCCGGTCAACCTCATGAGCTACGTCACCTACGTGTTCCAGACGTACTTCGGCTACCCCCGGAGCAAGGCCGAGAAGCTGATGATGGACGTCCACCAGCGCGGCAAGGCGTCCGTGTCCACCGGTAGCCGCGAAGAGATGGAGCGCGACGTCTCCGCGATGCACGGCTACGGCCTGTGGGCCACCCTGCAGCACGACTGAGGCCGCCCCGCACCGCCCCGCCCCGAGGTGCCCGCCGACCGGCGTTCGCGTACCCCGCGCCGCCGTCCGGCCCGCACCCGCGAGAAGACCTGAGAGCCAGTCCCGTGACCTACACCTTCCGAGCCGGTCCCGACCGCACCGTCCAAGCCGACCTGGAGCAGGCCGTGGCACAGCTGCTGGTGCAGCTGTTCGGGGAGATGATCGAGCTGCTCGGCCCGACCGAGTCCTCGGCCAAGCCCACCACGGCCGACCCGCTCGCCGTCGAGCTCGGCCTCGACGACCTCGGCGCCGAGCAGCCCTCCGTCCTGCCGCAGGACCCCGCCCTGGCCCGGCTCTTCCCCAACGCCTACCCCGAGGACGAGCAGGCCTCCGCCGAGTTCCGCCGCTACACCGAGAGCGACCTGCGCTCCGGCAAGCGCGACCGGATCCGCCGCGCCCTCGAGACCCTCGGCACCGGCCAGGGCGGCAAGTTCGACATGGACGAGGAGCAGGCGCAGTGCTGGCTCGGCGCCCTCAACGACCTGCGGCTCGTGCTCGGCGCCCGCTTCGGCCTGAGCGACGACGGCCAGGAACCCGGCGGCGACCTCGCCCCCGAGGACCCGATGCAGGTCTTGGTCCCGGCCTACTACTACCTCGGCTACCTGCAGGAGAGCCTGATCGAGGCGCTACCCAGGTAGGTTCTCAGCTTCCAGGCAGGTCGGTGCCGTTACCCTGAACCCTGTGCTGACCATAGGACAGGCGATCCGCGACGCCATCATCGACCACGCCCGCGCCGACCACCCCGACGAGGCCTGCGGCGTGGTCGCCGGACCCGTCGGCTCGGACCGGCCCACCCGGTTCATCCCCATGGCCAACGCGGAGCGCTCCCCGACCTTCTACAGCTTCGACTCGGGCGAGCAGCTGCGGGTGTGGCGGGAGATGGACGAGCGGGACGAGGAGCCGGTGATCGTCTACCACTCGCACACCTCCACCGAGGCCTACCCCTCGCGCACCGACGTCTCCTACGCCTCCGAGCCGCAGGCGCACTACGTGCTCGTCTCCACCCGGGACGCCGAGGGCGCCGGCGAGTTCCAGTTCCGCTCGTTCCGGATCATCGACGGCGTGGTCTCCGAGGAGGAGATCACCGTGCTGCCCGAGGGCGTCCCCGCCC
>NZ_JAGSOG010000047.1 GCF_018139695.1 Actinospica durhamensis
ATCGAGGGCCCGGCGGGCGGGGAAGGAAAGCGGCGGGCGATGCGGCGGGTTCCAGCGGTGCGGACTCAAGACTCTACGAACCGGGCTCTGCGCATCCAGAGCAGACCAGACTCTGAGAATCCAGACGCACGAGGGCGGCTGACGGTTGGCCGTCGGCCGATACGGTTACGGATTCGGGCTCACCGCGACTCCCAAGCGTGACTCTAGAGGTACGGAGCCGGGAAGCCGGGACCGGCCTGGGGCATGGCCGGCGGCTCCAGCTCGGTGCGGCCGAGCCTGCGGCCGAGCACGATCGCGGCCGCGATCCCGGCGAGCAGACCGGTGAGGTGGCCCTGCCAGGAGATGTGCATGGCGTTGACCTCGGCGGACGGATAGAGCAGGACGAGCGTCCACTGATAGTAGAGGGCCACCGCGACGCCGAGCAGGATCTGCCACACGGCCTCCCAGATCGAGTGGGCGAAGAAACCGCGGGCGACCAGGTAGCCGAGGTAGCCGAAGATCAGTCCGCTGGCACCGACCACGGCCACGTTGGACGGGCCGAGCAGCCAGTAGCCGAGGCCGCCGAGCACCACGACCAGGGCCGTGACATAGGCCCAGCGGCGCGCGCCGTCCAGCGCCACCAGGAAGCAGGTGACCGCCAGCGGCACGGTGTTGCTCTCGATGTGCTCCACCGAGGCGTGCAGCAGTGGCACCGCGATGATGTGCGGCAGCGAGTTCAGGTGCCGGGCGACCAGGCCGAAGGAGCCGTCGAGGCGATAGCCGTCGGCCGCGTTGAAACCCTGGACCAGCCAGATCGCGGCCAGCGCCGCGAGCGTGACCACCAGGGCCGTACGTACACTCAGGAGCACGGATCTGCCGCGCACCACCACGTTCGACGACATCGCCCGCACCTCCTCGCCCGGCCCCGCCCGATGCGCCACGCCATCCCACGGATGCCGTTCGCCGACACCCCTACGCTTCGCACCATAGCGCTCCGCGGCGTCCTGCGCGCCGGTCTTGTGCGGTGCGTACAAATCCGGGTCGTACGGACAGGTGCGGTCCCCCCGCGCGGACCCGCCTCAGCCTTGCCTACACTCAAGGAGACTTCGATAAGCAGTGATAGGAGCCCACACGTGCGTAAGGTGCTGATCGCGAACCGGGGTGAGATCGCCGTACGGATCGCCCGGGCCTGTAAGGACGCCGGGATCGGCAGCGTTGCGGTGTATGCGGACGGGGACCGCGACGCACTGCACGTACGCGTGGCGGACGAGGCCTACGCGCTGGGCGGGCAGACCTCGGCCGAGACGTACCTGGTGGTGGCCAAGCTGCTGGACGCCGCCGCACACTCCGGGGCCGACGCGGTGCACCCGGGCTACGGCTTCCTGGCCGAGAACGCCGAGTTCGCGCAGGCCGCGCTGGACGCCGGGCTGATCTGGATCGGCCCGTCCCCGGACGCGATCCGGGCCCTGGGCGACAAGGTGGCCGCGCGGCACATCGCGCAGCGGGCGGGCGCGCCGCTGGTGGCGGGCACCGCGGATCCGGTGGCCGGCAGCGACGAGGTGGTGGCCTTCGCCCGCGAGAACGGCCTGCCGGTCGCGATCAAGGCGGCCTTCGGCGGCGGCGGGCGCGGCCTGAAGGTGGCCCGCACGCTGGAGGAGATCCCCGAGCTGTTCGACTCGGCGGTGCGCGAGGCGGTGGCCGCGTTCGGCCGCGGCGAGTGCTTCGTGGAGCGCTATCTGGACCGGCCGCGGCACGTGGAGACGCAGTGCCTGGCCGACCAGCACGGCAACGTGGTCGTGGTCTCCACCCGGGACTGCTCGCTGCAGCGGCGGCACCAGAAGCTGGTCGAGGAGGCCCCGGCGCCGTTCCTGAGCCAGGCTCAGGTCGACGAGCTGTACCGGGCTTCCAAGGCGATCCTGCGCGAGGCGAACTACGTCGGCGCGGGCACCTGTGAGTTCCTGGTCGGGCAGGACGGGACGATCTCGTTCCTCGAGGTCAACACCCGGCTGCAGGTGGAGCACCCGGTGAGCGAGGAGGTCGCCGGGCTCGACCTGGTGCGGGAGATGTTCCGCATCGCCGACGGCGAGGTGCTCGGCTACGACGACCCGGTGCTGCGCGGGCACTCCTTCGAGTTCCGCATCAACGGCGAGGACCCGGGCCGCAACTTCCTGCCGGCCCCGGGCGTGGTGAGCACCTTCCGCGCCCCGACCGGCCCGGGCGTGCGGCTGGACTCCGGGGTGGAGCAGGGCGCGGAGATCGGCCAGAACTTCGACTCGCTGCTGGCCAAGCTGATCGTGACCGGCCGCACCCGGACCGAGGCGCTGGAGCGCTCCCGCCGGGCCCTGGCCGAGTTCGAGATCGACGGCATGCCGACGGCGCTGCCGTTCCACCGCGCGGTGGTGGCCGACCCGGCGTTCGCCCCGGCCGACCCGGGCCAGCCCTTCTCCGTGCACACCCGGTGGATCGAGACCGAGTTCGACAACACCATCGCGCCGTTCGCGGGCCCGGTCGGCGAGGCGGCCGAGGACGCCGGGCGCGAGTCGGTGACGGTGGAGGTCGGCGGCAAGCGGATCGAGGTGGTGCTCCCGGCCGGGCTCGGCCTGGCGGCTGGCGCGCCGGCGGCCGCGGGCGGGCGCAAGGCGGCCAAGCGCGGCGGCGCCGGGGCCAAGAAGGCCGCGGCCACCGGCGAGGCGCTGACCTCGCCGATGCAGGGCACGATCGTGAAGGTGGCGGTCGAGGAGGGCCAGCAGGTCGCGGCCGGCGAGCTGATCGTGGTGCTCGAGGCGATGAAGATGGAGCAGCCGCTGAACGCGCACAAGGCCGGCACCGTGGTCGGCCTCGCGGCCGAGGTCGGCGCCACCGTGTCCTCGGGCGCCGTGCTCTGTGAGATCAAGAACTGAAATATAGATCGCGGCTTGCTCGGCAAGGCAACCTTGGGGACGAAAACCGTGTCCCCAAGAGCCTCGCCGCGCCGCGATGCCGCATATCAGGCCCTGAAATCGAGCCGCATCACGACGCGGCGCTTGGTCGGGTGGGCGACCTCGCGGAAGCCGGCCGCGGCGAAGACCTTGCGGGCGCCGACGTGCATCTCGCCCCAGGTGATCTCGCGGCCGGGCTCGGTGATCATGGGGAAGGCCTCGAGGGCGGCGGCGCCGCGGGCGCGGGCGAAGTCCACGGCCGCGGCGGTGAGGACCGCGGTGAGGCCGGCGTGGCGGAACTCGGTGCGGGTGAAGAAGCAGGTGACGGCCCATACGCCGGAGTCGGCCGGGTCCTCGCCGCGTTCCCGCCAGGCCAGGCGGGCGGGCGGCAGGTTCGGGAACGCGGCACGGGGCTCGACGTTGCACCAGGCCGCCGGCTCGTCGCCGACGTAGGCGACCAGTCCGGTGGTGGACGCGGCGGCGCCGTCGCCGGCGTGCGTCTGCTCGCGCAGGTGGTGGGCGCGCACGTCGTCGGGCGTGGCGGCCCAGTCGCCCACTGGGATCTTGAACCGCTGGCAGTAGCAGGCCAGGCCGTGGCAGCGGGCCTTGTCGAGGATCAGGTCCAGCTCTTCCCAGTCCGCCTCGTTCGCGGGCACCACGCGTACGTCCATACCGGGCACGCTAGCCGCCGGCACCGACAGGCGCGGCGGCCGGACGTGGCGCGCCGGGCCCGGCGCGCCGCAGGGACTCAGTCCTCGTGGTCGCTGTGCAGCCGGCGGGCGGCCTCGGCGATGGAGCCGGAAAGGGACGGATAGACGGTGAAGACCGAGGCCACCTGATCGACCGTCAGGTGCAGGTCCACCGCCATGGACAGCGAGTGGATCAGCTCACTGGCCCGCGGCGCGACCACGACGCCGCCCAGGACGGTGCCGGAGCCGGGGCGGGCGTAGAGCTTCACGAAGCCGTCGGTGAAGCCGATCATCTTCGCCCGCGGGTTGGTCGCCAGCGGCAGCTTGACCACGTCGAAGCGCGGGTCCTCGGACTCGGCGTTGAAGGTGGTGCGCCCGACGGTGGCGATCTCGGGCGAGGTGAAGATGTTCGCGGACACCCGCTTGAGGTTGATCGGCCAGACCGCCTCACCCAGCGCGTGGTAGACGGCGATGCGGCCCTGCATCGCGGCTACCGAGGCCAGGGCGAGCAGGCCGGTGCAGTCGCCGGCGGCGTAGACGTTGGACGCGGTGGTGCGCGAGACCCGGTCGACCAGGATGTGGCCGGACGGCGTGGTCTGCACGCCCGCCTCGGGCAGGCCGAGGCCCTCGGTGTTGGGCAGCGAGCCGACGGCCATCAGCACGTGCGTGCCGGTGACGCTGCGCCCGTCCTCGAGCGTGACCACGACCCGGTCGCCCTCGCGTACGGCCGAGGCGGCCCGGGAGCGGCCGAGCACGCGCATGCCGCGGCGCTGGAAGACCTCCTCGAGCACCTGCGCGGCGTCCTGGTCCTCGCCGGGCAGCACCCGGTCGCGCGAGGAGACCAGGGTGACCTGCGAGCCGAGGGCCTGGTAGGCGCCGGCGAACTCGGCGCCGGTGACGCCGGAGCCGACCACGATCAGCTCGGCCGGGAGCTCGGTGAGCCGGTAGAGCTGGGTCCAGGTCAGGATGCGCTCGCCGTCGGGCTGGGCCGAGGCCATCTCGCGCGGGCGGGCGCCGGTGGCCAGCAGCACCGCGTCGGCCTCGAGCAGCAGGTCCTCGCCGTTCGGGACGGCCACCTCGACCGCGGTGGTGGCGGCGCCGTCGGCCGGGGCCAGCTTGCCGAAGCCGCGCACGATCTCGACCCCGGCCTTGACCAGGTCCTCGCTGATGTCCTCGGACTGCTTGGCGGCCAGCGCCAGCACCCGCTCGTTGATCCGGGCCAGGTCCACCGCGGTGACGGTGCCGCTGTCGACGCCGAGCGCGGGGGCGTCCTGCAGCGCGGTCATCAGATCGGAGGTCGCGATCAGGGTCTTGGACGGCACGCAGTCGGTGAGCACCGCGGCTCCCCCTATGCCGTCCCGGTCCACCACGGTCACCTGGGCGCCGAGTCGGGCGGCCACCAGTGCCGCCTCGTAGCCGCCTGGTCCGCCGCCGATGATCACGATTCGAGTCACGTGCCCCATTGTCCCATGCGGCGCAGGCCCGGAAATCGGTGGCCCGCCAGGGCCGCGCCCCGCTAGCGTCGGTCGCCGCACCCGAGAACGAAGAGGTAGACGATGGCAGGCTCCCCGCGCGGAGATTTCGCCGTGCTGCGGCACCGGGACTTCAGGATCCTGCTCGGGGACCGGCTGCTCGCGCCGCTGGCCTCCGCCTTCTCGCTGGTGGGCGCCTCGTTCGCGGTGCTGGACGCGACCGGCTCGACCACGGACCTGTCCTACGTGCTGGCGGCGCAGCTGGTGCCCTCGGTGCTGTTCATGCTCCTGGGCGGGGTGGCGGCGGACCGGTTCCGGCCGCAGCGGGTGATCATCGCGGCGAACCTGCTGGTGGCGCTCGGCGAGGGCAGCTTCGGCCTGCTGATGCTGCTGCACACGGTGAACCTGCCGCTGATGCTGGTCCTGGAGTTCTGCACCGGCATCGGGACCGCGCTGTTCTGGCCGGCGTCGATGGCGCTGCTGCCGAAGATCGTGCCGGCCGAGGACCTGCAGACGGCCAACGCGCTCTCCCGGCTGGTGATGAACGGCGCCCAGATCGGCGGGGCGGCGATGGCCGGGGTGACGGTGGCGGCGGTGGGTCCGGGCTGGGCGCTGTCCGTATGCGGGTTCGGGATGCTCGGCACCGTGCCGCTGCTGACCTCGCTGCGGGCGGAGGCGAACGTGCGGCCGCAGGACGCGCCCGGCCTGTGGCACGAGCTGAGGGAGGGCTGGCACGAGTTCCGCTCGCTGCGCTGGGTGTGGGTGACCGTGCTCGAATACCTGGTGATCAACGCGTGCTGGTACGGCGGCCTCTACGTGCTCGGTCCGGCGATCGTGCAGCAGCACCTGGGCGGGCCGGCCGCGTGGGGCTGGCTGAACGCGGCGTTCTCGGCGGGGCTGATCCTGGGCGGCGCGGGGGCGCTACGCTACCTGCCGAAGCGGCCGATGCTCGCGGTGGCGGGGCTGCCGGTGAGTTTCGGCCTCTCCTGTTTCGCCATCGGGGAACTGTGGCCGCTGTGGGCGGTGATGGCGGTGTGGGCATTGGCCGGGGTGTGCAACGAGTGCCTGGTGGTGAGCTGGAACGTGTCGCTGGCCCGGTTCGTCCGGCCGGAGCGGCTGGCCCGGGTCTCCGCGTACGACGGGCTCGGCTCCACCCTCGCCATGCCGCTCGGCGCGCTCGCCGCCGGGCCGCTCTCGGCCCACCTCGGGGCCGCGCACGCCGAGCTGATCGCGTTCGTGGTGGTGACCGGGACGGTGCTGGCGACGCTGGCGTGCAGGGACGTGTGGACGATGCGGCTGAGCGACGCGCCGGACTGGAGCGCGCGCGAACCCGCCGCGCTGGCAGGGCCCTGAGCGCGCCGGATCCGCGCCGCGCGCCGGGCTGTGCCTGCGCCCGGGGTCTGACGGTCCGACGTATGCTCTAGCGCGTGACTGAGGAAACGATTTCCGAACACCCGCGCGAGGCGGCCGAGCAGGCCGCGCGGCAGCTCGTGGACAAGCTCGGCGGCGTGCCCGATCTGGCCCTGGTGATGGGCTCCGGCTGGGTGCCCGCGGCCGACGCGCTGGGCACCGCCGAGGCGGAGTTCAGCGTGACGGATTTGCCCGGGTTCACCGCGGCGGCGGCCCTGGGGCACGCCGGGCGGATCAGGGGCGTGCGACTGGCGGCGTCGGGCAAGCTCGCGGCCGTGTTCCTCGGGCGCACCCACTTCTACGAGGGCCACGGCGTCGCGAAGGTGGTGCACGGCGTGCGCACGGTCGCGGCGGCCGGGTGCAAGACCGTCGTGCTCACGAACGGCTGCGGCGGGATCAACGCGGACTACGGCGTGGGCCAGCCGGTGCTGATCAGCGACCACCTGAACCTCACCGCGCGCTCCCCCATCGCCGGCGCGAACTTCGTGGATCTGACGAACCTTTACTCCCCACGGCTGCGCGCGCTGTGCAAGGAGGTCGACCCGACCCTGGTCGAGGGCGTCTACGCGCAGCTGACCGGGCCGCACTACGAGACGCCCGCCGAGATCAGGATGCTGCGGACACTCGGGGCCGACCTGGTGGGCATGAGCACCGTGCTCGAGGCGATCGCCGCGCGCGAGGCGGGCCTGGAGGTGCTCGGCATCTCCCTGGTGACCAACGCCGCGGCGGGCATGACCGGCGAGCCGCTGAGCGCGCAGGAGGTCATCGACACCGGGAACGCGGCCGCGAGCCGGATGGGCGCGCTGCTGCGCGACGTCCTCGGCCGGATCTGACGGGTAGGAAGGAACGAGGACGATGAGCGAGATCTCCGAACTGTTGGAAGAGGTCGAGGCCTGGCTGGATCAGGACCCGGACGAGGAGACCAGGGCCGAGCTACACGAGCTGCTGGAGGGGCTGCTGAGCGCGGCCAGCAGCTCGGCGGCGTACGCGGAACTGGCCGACCGCTTCGACGGGACGCTCGAGTTCGGCACCGCCGGGCTGCGCGGCGAGCTCGGGGCCGGGCCGAACCGGATGAACCGGGTCGTGGTCACCCGCGCCGCGGCCGGCCTCGCGGCGTATCTGAAGGCGAACGGGCACGTCGAGGAGCCGGTGGTGATCGGCTACGACGCGCGGAAGAACTCGGACGTGTTCGCCCGGGACACCGCCGAGATCCTGACCGGGGCCGGCCTGCGCGCGCAGCTGCTGCCGCGGCCGCTGCCGACGCCGGTGCTGGCCTTCGCGATCCGCCACCTCGGCGCGTGCGCGGGGGTGATGGTCACCGCGAGCCACAACCCGCCGCAGGACAACGGCTACAAGGTCTACCTGGGCGAGGGCTCGCAGATCGTGCCGCCCGCGGACGCCGACATCGCGGCCGCGATCGCGGCCGTCGGGTCGATCAAGACCCTGCCGCGCGGCAACGGCGACGGCGAGGGCGAGGACTGGGAGACGCTGGACGAGACGCTGCTGGAGGCCTACCTCAACCGGGCCGTGGGCATCGTGGAGGCCTCGGACATGGACGAGGACGCCGCGATCGCCCGCCGCCGCGCGCTGAAGGTGGTCTCCACCGCGCTGCACGGCGTGGGCGGGGCGGTGCTCGGCGACGCCTTCGAGCACGCCGGGTTCCTCCGGCCGGTCGCGGTGCCCGAACAGCAGGAGCCTGATCCGACCTTCCACACCGTGGCGTTCCCCAACCCGGAGGAGCCCGGCGCGATCGACCTCGCGCTGGCGCTGGCCGAGGCCGAGGACGCGGACCTGGTGGTGGCGAACGACCCGGACGCGGACCGCTGCGCCGTGGCGGTGCCGCTGCCCGGCGGCGGGTGGCGGATGCTGCGCGGCGACGAGGTGGGCGGGCTGCTCGGCGAGTACCTGGCGGCCGGGGACGGTGCGAAGCCGGACGAGGCGCAGGAGGCGGACGAGGCGGCGGA
Organism: Actinospica durhamensis; assembly: GCF_018139695.1. Lineage (GTDB taxonomy): Bacteria > Actinomycetota > Actinomycetes > Streptomycetales > Catenulisporaceae > Actinospica > Actinospica durhamensis. The sequence goes on from NZ_JAGSOG010000047.1 coordinate 8,433, forward strand.
CGACGAGGCCGAGGAGCGGGTCTTCGCCACCAGCATCGTCTCCTCGAGCCTGCTCGGGAAGATCGCGGCGGCGCACGGGCTCGGGTATCAGGAGACGTTGACCGGCTTCAAGTGGCTGGCCAAGGTGCCCGGCCTGGCCTTCGGGTACGAGGAGGCGCTCGGCTACTGCGTGGACCCGGGCGCGGTGCGGGACAAGGACGGGATCACCGCGGCGCTGGCCGTGGCCGAGTACGCCTCGAAGCTCAAGCAGGCCGGCCGGACGCTGCTCGACGCGCTGGCCGACCTCGACGCGAAGTACGGCCCGCACCGCACCGACCAGCTCTCCCTGCGCGTGTCCGACCTCGCCGTGATCCCGCGGATCATGGCGACGCTGCGGCAGGACCCGCCGAAGGAGCTCGGCGGCCTCGCGGTGACCCGGTTCGAGGACCTGGCCGAGGGCGGGCAGCTGCCGCCGACGGACGGGCTGCGCTTCACGCTCGAGGGCGGCGCGCGGGTGATCGTGCGTCCCTCGGGCACCGAGCCGAAGCTCAAGTGCTACCTGGAGGCCGACTCGGCCGAGCGGCTGGCCGCGATCAAGGAGTCGCTGCAACCGCTGCTCGAGGCGTAGCGGCGCCCCGGCGCAACGGCGGCACCGAAAACGGCGGGACCCGGATGATCACGCGATCATCCGGGCCCCGCCGTGCGTCGGTCGTGCTCAGTGCACGATCACGGCCACGATCAGGAACACCAGGGCGGCGACCACCGGCGCGATCGTCGCCACATTCGGGCGCACCGTGACCTTCGGTTGCGCTGCGGCGGAGGCCCCGGCGGCCGGGCGCCCGTGCTGCAGGTCGTTCCAGTGCATGATCCGCTCGTTCATCTCGGACACCGCCTGGTCGGCGAAGGACAGCCGGTCGATCGACTCGATGCCGCCGCCGCGGCGGCGCGGGCCCACTTCCGAACCGAAGGGCGCACCGTAGCCGATGTAGCCGCCGACACGCTGGGGCCTGCCCTCCGCGCGCTGCTGCCGGGTGCGCTCGCGCAGGCGGGCGCGCTCGACCTTGCGCCGGTCGCGCAGCGAGACCGGCACGGCCCAGACCGTGTAGCGGGTCTGCTCGGTGTGCACGATGAAGGACAGCTTCGCGGTGAGGTTCGTCACCGCGGACCACGGCACCGAGATCGTGCGCATCGGGTTGCGCACCACCAGCCGGTCCTCGTGCGCGAACGCGGCCGGGAAGACGCCGTAGGCGAAGGCCAGGGTGGCCACGAGGAACAGGATCGAGGCGCCGATGATGTCCGCGCTGCCCTCCTCCACGAGCAGGTCGATCGCCCCGCCGAGGCAGAACAGCGTCACGAGTGCGCCACCGATCAGCGCGCCGAGGCCGCGGTAGACCGTGGGCTTCTCGGCCGACTGTGGCGAAGTGGCAGGGGATGTCATGATCTGGATTGTGCCCCACCCGCCCCCGGCGGGTCCATGCGGCCCATGGCGACGGTTCGGCAACGGCGGTGGAGCACCGTCCGGAGCCCGGCGACGCGCTGAGCCGGCAAGCGCGCGGCAGGCGTGGGCCACCGCCCCGCGATCCGGGCGGGCAGGGGGTGCGACGGCACGCTCGGAGAACGTTTACTGTGGAGGCGTGACCAGCTCCATCCAGGCGGCGACGCAGCCGCACTCAGACCCCGACCCGAGCGGGGCCGCCGCGACGGAAGCGACTTTGCGGCGCTTTCTTCTCGGCCTGCCCGGGGTGGACAAGGTGGGCCTCGAGGCCCGCGCCGCCCGGCTCGGCACCCGGTCGATCAAGACCACGGCCAAGGCCGCGGGCATCGACCTGGCGATCCGGATGATCGACCTGACCACGCTGGAGGGAGCGGACACCCCGGGCAAGGTCAGGTCCCTGTGCGCCAAGGCCCGCCGGCCCGACCCGTCCGACCCCGCCTGCCCCTCCACCGCCGCGGTATGCGTGTACCCGGACATGGTCGCCGTGGCCAAGGAGCAGCTCGTGGGCAGCGGCGTGCGGGTGGCCTCGGTCGCCACCGCCTTCCCGTCCGGGCGCGCGAGCCTGGAGGTCAAGCTCGCCGACACCGCGTACGCGGTCGCGGCGGGGGCGGACGAGATCGACATGGTGATCGACCGCGGCGCCTTCCTGTCCGGGCGGCTGTCGGAGGTCTTCGAGGAGATCAGGGCGGTGAAGGCGGCCTGCGGGAGCGCGCACCTGAAGGTGATCCTGGAGACCGGCGAGCTCGCCGCCTACGACAACGTGCGCCGCGCCTCCTGGCTGGCCATGCTGGCCGGGGCGGACTTCATCAAGACCTCCACCGGCAAGGTCAGCCCGGCCGCGACGCTGCCGGTGACGCTGCTGATGCTGGAGGCGGTGCGCGACTACACCGCCCAGACCGGCCGCAAGGTCGGGATGAAGCCCGCCGGCGGCATCCGCACCAGCAAGGACGCGCTCAAGTACCTGGTGACGGTGAACGAGACCCTCGGCGAGGGCTGGCTGGATCCGGACTGGTTCCGCTTCGGCGCCTCCTCGCTGCTCAACGACCTGCTGTTGCAGCGTCAGAAGCTCGCCTCGGGGCGTTACTCCGGCCCGAACTACGTGACGGTGGACTGAGAAGACACATGGGCATCTTCGAGTACGCGCCCGCGCCGGAATCGCGCGCGGTCGTCGACATCAAGCCGAGCTACGACCTGTTCATCGGCGGCGAGTTCGTCCCGGCCACCGGCGGGGTGTTCAAGAGCGTGAACCCGGCCACCGAGGAGGTGCTGGCCGAGATCGGGCTGGCCTCGGACGCGGACGTGGACCGCGCCGTGGCCGCCGCGCGCACGGCGTACGAGCGCGTCTGGTCCCGGATGCCGGGAGCCGAGCGCGGCAAGTACCTGTTCCGGATCGCCCGGATCATCCAGGAGCGGGCCCGCGAGCTGGCCGTGCTGGAGTCGATCGACAACGGCAAGCCGATCCGGGAGACCCGCGACGTGGACGTGCCGCTGGTGGCGGCGCACTTCTTCCACTACGCCGGGTGGGCCGACAAGCTGGAGTACGCCGGGTACGGTCCGAACCCGCGGCCGCTGGGCGTCGCGGCGCAGGTCATCCCGTGGAACTTCCCGCTGCTGATGCTGGCCTGGAAGATCGCGCCCGCGCTGGCCTGCGGGAACACCGTCGTGCTCAAGCCGGCCGAGACCACGCCGCTGACCGCGCTGCTGTTCGCCGAGATCTGCCGGCAGGCCGAACTGCCGGCCGGGGTGGTCAACATCGTGACCGGCGCGGGCGAGACCGGCGCGCGGCTGGTGGCGCACCCGGGCGTGGACAAGGTGGCCTTCACCGGGTCCACCGCCGTGGGCCGCTCGATCGCGCGCGCGGTGGCCGGGACCGACAAGAAGCTGACGCTCGAGCTCGGCGGCAAGGCCGCGAACATCGTGTTCGACGACGCGCCGATCGACCAGGCGGTGGAGGGGATCGTGGACTCGATCTTCTTCAACCAGGGCCAGGTCTGCTGCGCCGGATCCCGGCTGCTGGTGCAGGAGTCGATCCAGGACGAGCTGCTGGACGCGCTGCGGCGGCGGATGGGCACGCTGCGGCTCGGCGACCCGCTGGACAAGAACACGGACGTCGGCGCGATCAACTCGGCCGAGCAGCTGGCCCGGATCACCGAGCTGACCGCGGCCGGCGAGGCCGAGGGGGCCGAGCGCTGGTCGCCGGCCTGCGAGCTGCCCGCGCAGGGCTTCTGGTTCGCCCCGACGATCTTCACGAACGTCTCGGCCACGCACCGGATCGCGCGCGAGGAGATCTTCGGCCCGGTCCTCTCGGTGCTGACCTTCCGCACCCCGGACGAGGCGATCGCCAAGGCCAACAACACCCCGTACGGCCTGTCCGCGGGCGTGTGGACGGAGAAGGGTTCGCGGATCCTGTCCATGGCCAAGCGGCTGCGGGCCGGGGTGGTGTGGGCGAACACCTTCAACAAGTTCGACCCGGCGTCGCCGTTCGGCGGGTACAAGGAGTCGGGCTACGGCCGCGAGGGCGGTCTGCAGGGACTGGAGGCCTACCTCGATGTCTGACAAGGACAAGAGCGCCAAGAAGACGGCGGCGCCGGCCAAGGCCGCGGCCAAGCGGACCGCGGCCGAGGTTGCGGCGCCCGAGGTGACCGCGCCCGCGGAAACCGCGACCGCGCAGGCCACGGCCCGGCTGACGGTGCGTAAGACGTACAAGCTGTACATCGGCGGGGCGTTCCCGCGTTCGGAGAGCGGACGGAGCTACGAGGTGGCCTCGGCTGACGGCGCGTTCCTGGCGAACGCCGCGCTGGCCTCGCGCAAGGACGCGCGGGACGCGGTGGTCAAGGCGCGCTCCGCGTTCTCCGGCTGGTCCGGCGCGACCGCGTACCTCAGGGGCCAGATCCTCTACCGGGTGGCCGAGATGCTCGAGGGGCGCCGCGAGCAGTTCGTGGCCGAGGTGCGCTCGGTCGAAGGCGTGACCGAGGCCGCCGCGGCGGCGCAGGTGGACGCGGCGATCGACCGGTGGGTCTGGTACGCCGGCTGGACCGACAAGATCGGCCAGATCCGCTCGGCCGCGAACCCGGTCTCCGGGCCGTTCTGGAACGTCTCCTCGCCGGAGCCGAGCGGGGTGGTGGCGCTGTTCGCGCCGGAGCGTCCGTCGCTGCTCGGGGTGGTCTCGGTGCTGGCGCCGGCGATCGCGGTGGGCAACACGGCCGTGCTGGTGGCGCCGGACTCCGCGGCGCTGCCCGCGATCAGCCTGGCCGAGGTGCTGGCCACCTCCGACCTGCCGGGCGGGGTGGTCAACATCCTGACCGGGCGCGCGGCCGAGCTCGGCAAGCCGCTGGCCGACCACCTCGACGTGGACGGGCTCGACCTGGCCGGGATCGCGGACGCGGACTTCGCCGTCGAGCTCGAGCGGGCCGCCGCGGAGAACCTCAAGCGGGTACTGCGCCCGGCCGCGGCGCCGGCCGACTGGACCGGGCACCCGGGCACGACGCGGCTGACGGCGTTCCTGGAGACCAAGACGGTCTGGCACCCGATCGGCGCCTGATCCGGCGTCACACCCGCCGCGGCACAGGGCCGAGGGCGCCGCACAACGCCGACAGGCCCCGGCATCGGAGCGATCCGACGCCGGGGCCTGTCGTATGCGGTGGCTCCCGCGTGGGAACCGGGTGGACCGTGGGGTCCGTCGGGGCCTACTGCCAGTTGCCGACCCCGAACGGGCCCTCCTGCTGGTTCGGGTCCTGGCCCTGGCCCTGCGGGGGCATCGGCCGGGTCGGCGGGGGCTGCGGGACGGTGTTCTGGCCGCCGGGTCCCGCGGGCTGCCAGGGCTGCGGGGACGGGGCGTACTCCTGCATGGTGGGGGGCACCGGCGGGATCATCTGGGTACGCTCGCCGCCCTGGCCGGGGGGCGGCACCGAGAAGGAGCCGGTGACGGACTGCTGGGCCTGGAGGGTCGGGGGACCCGCCGGGTTCTGCGGGGGCAGGTACGCGGTCTGGTCGTTGGCCTGGCCGGGGCTCCAGTTGAACCCGCCCTGCTGCGGGCCGCCCTGCTGGGGGCCCTGGGGACCGCCCTGCGGAGCCTGCGGGCCGCCCTGCTGCGGGCCGCCCATCGGCGGCGGGGCCTGCGGGTTGCGGAAGCCGCCGACGATCGGGGCGCTGGGGGCGCCCGGAGCCGGGGTCGCGGCGTGCGCGGACTGCCAGGTCAGCCAGGTGTACCAGGCGGCCAGGCCGAGCACGACGATGCCGGCCACCCCGCCGAGGAAGTAGGCGAACTTCTGGGTGCCGCTCGCGCCCTGCTCGCCGAGGCCGGCGAAGAAGGCGACAAGGCCGAAAAGGCCGCCGGCCAGCGCGGAGATCAGCGAGATCAGCGTGACCAGCCTGGCCTTGCCGATCGGGGCGCCGGCGTGGTTCGCGAGGTACACCGCGATCGCCAGGGCGAGTGCCACCTGGAAGCTCAGCAGGCTCCCGGCAACATTGGCCGAGATGTCGGAGAAGCTGCCATTGCTCGTGAACAACAGCAGGATCACCGCGGACAGCTCGGACAGGGCCGCGAAGAGCGCCGCCCCCAGCGCCGCGGGTTCACGCAGCCTCTTGATCGCTTCTGTCATGAGAACGTGGATATCCCTGCAGTCGGAGTTTCTGTGACCCGCCAAGGATTGCAGAGTCGGCGGGGGTCTTAAACCCGTGAGATGCGCAGTCGCACCGTCGCACCGGGTCACCCCGCCCCGCCGACCCTTACCGCGCTCCCGCGGGCCCGGCGGGCCGGGCGCGCCCGGCCGGCCCGAGCCGACCGGTCAGGCCGCCACCGGCTCGAGCCACTGCGCGTCGGAGGTGACGTAGCCGGCCAGCGGACGCAGCGAGGGGTCGTCGCGCAGTTTGCGCAGGGCACGCCACAGCGCGGACTTCACCGTGCCGACCGACACGCCCATGCGCTCGGCGATCTCGGTGTCGGTGTAGGAGCCGTAGTAGCGCAGCGAAAGGGCCTCGCGGTCGCGCGCGGAGAGCCGGCCGAGCGCGCGGGCGACCGCCACCCGCATCTCCACCTGCGTCATCGACTCGCCGTCGTATGGGCGCTCGGGCAGCTCGTCGGTGGGGTACTCCTCCACCCGGCGCTTGCGCCACTGCGAGATCTGGTGGTTCGTCATGGTGCGGCGCAGGTAGGAGCCGACCACGGCCTTGTCCTCGATGCGGTGCCAGGCCTGGTAGGTCTTGAGCAGGCCCTCCTGCAGCAGATCCTCGGCCTCGGTGCGGTCTCCGGCCACCTGGTGGGCGGTGCGCAGCAGCGAGGAACGGCGTTCGGCCACGTACGCGGCGAAGTCGCCGGGAATCGTGGCCGAAGCGTTATCGATCGCGCGGGAACCGGCGGCCGCGGGGGGCGCGTCTGCTCTTTCGGCGGGGACAGGAAGGGTCAGAGTTGGGAAGCTCATGGCTACCACCCTGGTCCCCGCTCTTCATCGCCCAGTCCGATTCGCGTCACAGCTTTGCCACAGGGTCGCGGAGCGGGCGCACGCCCGTCACCTCGGGTGTAGTACCGAACACGCGAAGTGATCTTCGTTCCCGACACGCTCACTGGGGGTGTCCGGGCCATGACGGCGTGTCCACCGGAATGCGACGGAGATCTCGGCCCACGCGTACGGGTACCGCAGACAGGCGTTTCATCGGTAAAAATGGGTAGGTGCCTAGTCTCCTGCTCGTCGAAGACGATCCCTCCATCCGGATGGCGATCGAGCTCGCGCTGACCCGACAGGGTCACCGTGTGACGACCGCCGCCACGGGCGAGGAGGGTCTGGAACTGTGGCAGACCCAGCGTCCCGAGCTCGTCGTGCTCGACGTGATGCTCCCCGGCCTCGACGGCTTCGAGGTGTGCCGCCGCATCCGGCGTACCGACCAGGTGCCCATCATCCTGCTGACCGCGCGCAGCGACGACATCGACGTCGTGGTGGGCCTGGAGTCCGGCGCGGACGACTACGTGGTCAAGCCGGTGCAGCCGCGGGTGCTCGACGCGCGCATCCGGGCGGTGCTGCGGCGCCACGGCGGATCGGTGCCCGACCAGGCGGACGTGGCCGTGTTCGGGGACCTCTCGGTGGACCGCTCCGCCATGATCGTCTCGCGCGCCGGGGTGCCCATCTCGCTCACCCCCACCGAGCTGAAGCTGCTGGTCGAGCTCTCCCGCCGGCCCGGCCAGGCCCTCTCGCGCCAGCAGCTGCTGCGGCTGGTGTGGGACCACGACTATCTCGGCGACTCGCGGCTGGTGGACGCCTGCGTGCAGCGGCTGCGCGCCAAGGTCGAGCTGGTGCCCGGGGACCCGCAGCTCATCCGCACCGTGCGCGGCATCGGCTACCGCTTGGACCCCCCGCGGTGAGCGCGCCCGGCCCGGGGCGGAAGCGGTGAACCGCCGGCCGGACCAGCGCTCGCGCTCGACGCGGCACGGAGTGGGCTGGTGGCGGCGCGGACTGCACCGGCGCGGACTGCGGCTGACCGGGATCCGGCCGCGGCTGTTCGCGGGCTTCGCCGCGGTGGCCGTGATCACCGCCGTCATCATCACCAGCGCCTCCTACTACCTGACCCGCAGCGCGACGCTCAACCGCACCCAGCAGACCGCGGTGAGCAACCTCGACGAGGTCTTCTCCGCCTACGGCGGCGAGCTCCAGTCCGCCGCGAGCTCCAACGGGAGCGACGACGCCCAGGTCAGCGTGGTGCTGCACTCGCTGGCCAACCAGGTGGCCAAGAACGGCTACGCGGTGCTGATCCTGAGCCCCACCGTCGGCTCGGTGGCGAGCAACTCGCAGCTGACCGCGGTGCCCGCGCAGTTCAAGGCCGCCGCGCTCGAGCACATGGTGCAGCAGCGCACCACCATCAACGGGGTGCCCTACGTCCTGACCGGCGCGACGCTCACCGGCACCGGCATGCAGGTGTTCACCTTCACCGACCTGAGCCAGGAACAGCGCGTGCTGGACAACCTGGTGCTGATCGGCGCGGTCTCGGCGCTGCTGGCGCTGATAGGGGCCACCGTGGTGGCCTTCTTCGCCTCCCGCAACATCCTCGGCCCGATCCGCCGCCTGGGCATGGCCGCACGCCGGCTCGGCCACGGCGACCTCGAGGTGCGCCTCGAGGCGAGCGGCACCGACGAGCTGGCCGACGTCTCGCGCACCTTCAACGAGACCGCCCGGGCACTGGCGCAGTCGATGGAGGAGCTGCGCGCGATGGACGCGGCCTCGCGCCGGTTCGTCGCGGACGTCTCGCACGAGCTGCGCACCCCGCTGACCGCGATGACGGCGGTGACCGAGGTGCTCGAGGACGTGCAGGACATGGACCCGACCACGATGTCGGCCGCGCACCTGATCGCGAACGAGACCAAGCGCCTGGCCCGGCTGGTCGAGGACCTGATGGAGATCTCCCGGATGGACGCGGGCACCGCGGGCATGCGGGTGGAGGACGTGAACCTACCGGAGCTGATCGAGGCCACCATCGAGGCGCGCGGGTGGAGCGAGAAGGTGCGGGTGCGCACCCCCACCGTGGTGCCGGTGCGGGTGGACACGCGCCGGATCGACGTGGTGCTGGCGAACCTGTGTGGCAACGCGCTCAAGCACGGCGGCGAGCCGGTGGAGCTGACCGTGCACGAGTACACCGACATGCTGATGATCGAGGTGGCCGACAACGGCCCGGGCATCCCGAACGACGCGCTGCCGCACATCTTCGAGCGCTTCTACAAGGCGGACAAGGCGCGCGGGCGCAGCGAGGGCAGCGGCCTGGGGCTGGCCATCGCCTGGGAGAACGCCCGCCTGCACGACGGCGACCTGGCGGCCCGGAACCGTCCCGAGGGCGGAGCCGTCTTCACCTTCAGACTGCCCCGGCACCGTCCGGCGCAGGGCGAGATCCCCGATCAGCGGGGGCTGGACGCGGAGGGGCTGCTCTCCTCGTCCGGGCGGCACGAGGTACGCCAATGGGAGGCGAGGAGCCGGTGAGCGCGACCCAGCACGCACGACGTGCCAGGCGCCGCGGCCTTGCCTCGGCCGCCGGAGCCGCGGCCCTGCTGGCCACCGCGGGCTGTGGGATCGAGTCCACCGGGGTGCAGGTGGTCGGGGCGCAGCCGGTCGCGCAGGGGGCCGGGGTGCTCCCGGGCGGCGGCCCGAGCGGCGGCGCGTACACGTACTACCTGTACTTCTTCCAGAACGGCCACCTGGCCTCGACGAAGCGTTCGGCGACGGGTCAGGCGAGCCAGCAGGACATCCTGGACGCGGTGATACAGGGGCCGACCAAGGCCGAGCTGGCCCAGGGCTACACCAGCGAGATCCCGACCGGGCTGAAGGTGGTGGACCTCACCGCGCAGGGCGAGGCCTGGTTGTATCAGTTCTCGGACGAGCTCACCATGGAGGAGCGGGCGCAGGTCGTCTGCTCGATCCAGGCGAACCTCCAGGCGCCTTCGGTGGGCACGGTCTACGGCGACAACAAGCCGACCTGGTACATCTGCTGGGACGATTTCCAGGACCTCGGCGCCCCGGCCTACAACCTGAACCCCGATCAGAGCGGCACGCCGTCGGCGAGCACGGACGAGGCCTCACCGGCCCAGTAAGCGGCGACCGGACCGCGGCGTACTCGCGTACCCTGGTCCGATGACCGAGACCTACGCGCAGTCCGAGCAGTCCGGCGCAGAGCCGGCCGTGACCGAGGATCAGATCCGCCGGGCGCCCAAGGTGGCCCTGCACGATCATCTCGACGGGGGGCTGCGTCCGGCCACCGTGGTGGAACTGGCCGAGGCCGCCGGATACTCCGGCTCGCTGCCGACGACCGACCCCGTGGCGCTCGGCGCCTGGTTCCGCGACGCGGCCGACTCCGGTTCGCTGGTGCGCTACCTGGAGACCTTCGACCACACCGTCGCGGTGATGCAGAGCGCTGAGGCGCTGCGCCGGGTGGCGGCGGAGGCGGTGCAGGACCTGGCGGCCGACGGCGTGGTCTACGCGGAGCTGCGCTACGCCCCGGAGCAGCACCTGCGCGGCGGGCTGAGCCTGGACGAGGTGGTCGAGGCGGTCAACGCCGGCTGCCGGGACGGCGAGGAGCAGGCCCGCAACGACGGGCACGCGATCACGGCCGCGACGCTGGTGACGGCGATGCGGCAGAACACCGAGCCCGGGCACAGCCTGAAGATCGCCGAGCTCGCGGTGCGCCACCGGGACAGCGGCGTGGCCGGGTTCGACATCGCCGGCCCCGAGCTGGGCTTCAGCCCGGAGCTGCACGCCGACGCGTTCCGCTACCTGCGCGAGCAGTTCTTCCGCTTCACCATCCACGCCGGCGAGGCGGACGGCCCGGCCTCGGTGGCCGCGGCGGTGCACCAGGGCGCGCTGCGGCTCGGGCACGGCGTGCGGGTGATCGAGGACGTGCGGTTCGGCGAGGACGACACGGCCGAGTTCGGCCGGCTGGCCGCGTACGTGCGCGACTGCCGGATCGCGCTGGAGGTGTGCCCGTCCTCGAACCTGCAGACCGGGATCGCCGCGAAGATCGCCGAGCACCCGATCCAGCGCCTGTACGAGCTCGGCTTCACCATCACCGTCAACTGCGACAACCGGCTGATGAGCGGCACCTCGATGTCGCGGGAGCTCGGCCTGCTGGTGGCCGCGTTCGACTGGGACCTGGCCGACCTTGAGCTGGTCGCGCTCAACGGGATCGAGGCCGCGTTCCTGCCGCAGGACCGCAGGGACGAGCTGTCCGACCTGATCATCGAGGAGTTCCACGCGCTGCGCGGCTGAGGACGCGGGCGCGGTCATCAGGGTTCGTCTATGCTCGCCCCCGTGATGGAGTCCGCGGGGGCGAGCAAGCGCTATGGCCGGATCCAGGCGCTGGACCGGGTGAGCCTGCGGGTGCCGGCGGGCCGGGTCACCGGCCTGCTCGGCCCGAACGGCGCGGGCAAGTCCACCCTGCTGCGCCTGGCGCTCGGCCTTGACCGGCCGGACGCGGGCTGGGTGCGGATCGCCGGACGCGCGTTCACCGAGCAGCCCGCCCCGGCCCGGGTGGCCGGGGCGCTGCTGGACGGAGTCGGGGCGCATCCGGCGCAGTCCGGCCTGGCCTACCTCAGGACCCTGGCGTTGGCCGGGCGGATCCCGGCGGAGCGGGTGGCGGCGCTGCTCGAGGAGGTCGGCCTGGCCCAGGCCGCCCGCCGTTCGGTGGGCGGCTACTCGCTGGGCATGCGCCAGCGCCTGGGCATCGCGGCGGCGCTGCTCGGCCGGCCGCGGCTGCTGATCCTGGACGAGCCGACGAACGGCCTCGACCCGGAGGGCATCGCCTGGGTGCACCGGCTGCTGCGCGAGCACACCGCGGCGGGCGGGACGGCCGTGCTGAGCTCGCACCACCTGGCCGAGGCCGAGGCGTCGGTGGACCACGTCGTGCTGATCAAGGACGGCCGGGTATTGCTGGACGGCCCCAAGGACGAACTCGCGCGCGAGCACGGCGTGGGCTCGCTCTCCGAGCTCTACCTCGCGGCCGCCGCGGGATCGGGGGCGCAGCGGTGAGCGCGACCACGGCGGACGCGGAGCTGCCGGACGAGGCGTGGCCCGAGGAGGCGGCGGCCGAGGACGTGCCGGGCTGGCGCGACGTGCTGCGGGCCGAGAATGCGAAGCTGCGCTCGATATTCCGGCTGGTGACCCTGCCCGCCCTCGGCGTGATCGTCGTGCTGCTGGTCGGGATCTCGAGCGCGAACCAGCAGCAGCGGTTCGTCGTATCGGTCCCGGCACACATCCCCGCCGCGCAGGCCGCGCAGATCCGGGCACTACAACTGTCCAACGCCCCCGACCCGCTCGGCATCATCTTCGGCGGAGTCGTCCTGGCCGCCGTGCTGTTCGGCTGCTTCGGCGCGTACTGCGCGTGTGTCGAGTACTCGAACGGCATGATCCGCTCCACCCTCACCGCCGTCCCGCGTCGCGGCCGGCTCTTCGGCGCGAAGCTCACCGCCGCGATGCTCGCGGCGGCGCCCGCGGCCCTGGCGAGCATCCTCGTGGTGTTCTGGATCGGCGACGCGCTGCTGGCCCGGCACCTCGGCATCTCGGTCGGCGCGTTCGAAGGCAGGGTGCTGCTGCGCCTGTTCGGCGCGGTGGTCTGCCTGCTCGGCGCGACCGCTCTCGGCTTCGCGATCGGGATGATCATGCGCAGCACCGCGGCGAGCATCGTGGCCCTGGTGTTCGTGTACCTGTTCCTGATCGCGCTGCTCGGCGCGGCGGTGAGCCACTCGGTGCAGGAGTATCTCGCGCCGTCGCTGCTGGGCGAGCTGCTCTACCTGCGCGACGGCGGCTCCGGCCAGCCCCCGCTCGCCGCCGCGTATCCGCTGTACCTGGCCTGGCCGCTGGTGTTCTCGGCCGCGGCGTATCTGCGCTTCACCAGGTCGGACGCCGGTTAGGACACGCCGCCCTGATCCGTCGTCAGGCCGACCGCGTCGAGCAGCCGGATCAGGTTGCGCTTGCGCTTCTGCTCGGCCCGGAAGGCGGCCAGGTACGCGGCGAACTCGGCCGCAGTGCCGAGCACGGCGTGGCAGGCCTGGACGCCCTGGAGCAGCTCCATGACGCGGCGGTAGGCCTCTTCACCCGTCTGCGAGCGCAGCGGCTCGAGCGCCCGCTGATACACCGTCAGCGCCTCGGCCGGGCGGGACGGGCGGATCAGCGCGGCGAGCTTGAGCCGCTGCGGCTCGCTCGAACCCTTCTGCGCCTGCTCCCACGCGCCCTCGAAGTCGCCCTCGGCGATCAGCACGTCGATCAGCACCGGGCCCATGCCGTAGCGCGCGAGCGGGCCCTGCTTGGCCGCGTCCCGGCGCAGCAGCACCATCGCCCGGTTGCGCTCGCTCTCCCAGATCCCGAGCGCCGTGGCCGTCTCGCGCAGCAGCTCGAAGTGCGAGACGGTCAGCTCGCTCGAGAATCGCTCGCGGCGCAGCCGCAGCAGGTCCTTGAACCGGCCGGCCTGGGTGTAGCGCAGCGCCACGAACTCGACCAGGTCGGTGCCGACGAAGCCGGTGCTCTCGCGCAGCCCGGTCTCCGCCCACTTGAGCGCCTCGTCCCCGCGCCCGGCCGCATCCAGGTCGATCGCGATGCGCAGGTGCTGGCGGCCGTAGGAGTCGAGGTCCCGGGCGAGCAGCGCGACGAGTTCGTCGAGGTCCCCGCCGCGCCGGACGAGCTCCTCCATCAGCGCGCGCTCGCGCCGCCCCTTGGGATTGCGCTCGTACGCCGCGGCCACCACGTCGCGCAGATGCTCGAAGCCCTTGGCCCCCAACAGTTCCGCGTAGTCGCCCAGGTCGTAGCCGAGGTCGAACTCGTCCGCGAGGTTGTGCTCGGCCAGGTGCCGGGCCAGCTCCAGCGGATCGGGCCCCGCGGCCCGGCAGGCGTGCAGGTGCAGCGGCAGCAGTTCGGCGACCGACGCGCTGATCGAGCCGTTCGCGTCCTCGGCCGTGGCCAGCGCCTCGAGTGCGAACCCGGTCGCCTCGCGGCACACCAGCATCGCCTCCTCGCCCGCGCCCGCCACGATCAGGCCCTCGATCGCGTGCCCGGCCTCCTCGACCCGCACCGCGTACGCGTCGCCGTCCTCGTAGTCGATGAACTCGCGTCCGCCGCGCCGCAGCAGCTGCCGTACCAGGCCCCGTACCTGCCCGGCGTCCTGCCCGGCCTGCGCGACCCGCAGCTCGAACCGGCGCCGCAGCTCCCGGTCGCCGCGTATCAGCACCCGCAGCTCCTCGCGCAGCTCGGCCTCGCCCAGCGACTCGAGCCAGGCGTCGAGGTCGGGCCTGGCCGGACCCGGCGCCACCCCGGCCGTGCCGGCGGCCCAGGCTGCGAGCACCGTGAGGCCGACCGCCACGCAGTGCTTGCAGAAGTTGCCCTCCTGCCCCCACGGACAGGAGCACTCCCCCACCAGCACGCCGCGCTCCCGCGACAGCGTGACGTCGTACTCGAAGGAGCCCACGACGATGGCGTTGACCTCGTCCGGACCGATATCGAGCTCTTCCACACCGTCGCGGTAGCCGAGCCCCCGCTCGAAACCCATCGGTCCGGCCGCGTTCCGCAGATCGTCCTCGGTAAACGCCAGCGCCATACGGAAGATAGTACTGGTCAGGCGATGCGATCCAGCAGCAGTGACGCATTCGACCGCGTCCGCGCCGTCGAAGGCTGCTGCGGATCGGCCGGTTCGATCCGCCAGGCACCCTCCAGCGCGGCCTGCGCGGCCTCGAACCGCTCCGGCGTATCAGTGTGCAGCGTCAGCAGCGGCTGCCCGGCCCGCACCGCGTCGCCTGGCTTGGCGTGCATCACCACGCCCGCGCCCGCCTGCACCGGATCCTCCTTGCGGGCCCGGCCGGCGCCGAGGCGCCAGGCCGCGACCCCCACCTGCAGCGCGTCCAGCCGGGTCAGCGTGCCCGAGGCGGCGGCGGTGAGCACCTGCTGCTCGCGCGCCACCGGCAGCGCCGCGTCCGGATCCCCGCCCTGCGCCCGGACCATCCGCCGCCACACGTCCATGGCCTGACCGTTCGCCAGCTTCTCAGCCGGGTCCACCCCGTCGAGGCCCGCGCCCGCGAGCATCTCCCGGGCCAGCGCGAGGGTGAGTTCGACCACGTCCGCCGGGCCGCCGCCGGCGAGCACCTCGAGCGACTCGCGCACCTCGATCGCGTTGCCCGCCGTCAGGCCGAGCGGGGTGTCCATGTCGGTGAGCAGCGCCACCGTCCTGACCCCGTGGTCGGTGCCGAGCGAGACCATCGTCTCGGCCAGCTCGCGCGCCCGGTCCAGGTCCTTCATGAACGCGCCCGAGCCCACCTTCACGTCCAGCACCAGCGCGCCGGTGCCCTCGGCGATCTTCTTGGACATGATGGACGAGGCGATCAGCGGGATCGACTCCACCGTGCCGGTCACGTCCCGCAGCGCGTAGAGCTTGCGGTCCGCCGGGGCCAGGCCGTCGCCCGCCGCGCACACCACCGCGCCGGTCTCGCGCAGCACGCCGAACATCTCCGCCTCGGACAGCTGCGCCCGCCAGCCCGGGATGGACTCGAGCTTGTCCAGCGTGCCGCCGGTGTGCCCGAGCCCGCGCCCGGACAGCTGCGGCACCGCCGCCCCGCAGGCCGCCACCAGCGGGGCCAGCGGCAGCGTGATCTTGTCGCCGACCCCGCCGGTGGAGTGCTTGTCCGTGGTCGGCCGGTCCAGGCCGGAGAAGTCCATCCGGATCCCGGTGCCGATCATGGCCTCGGTCCAGCGGGAGACCTCCCGCCGGTTCATCCCGTTCAGCAGGATCGCCATGGCCAGCGCCGACATCTGCTCCTCGGCCACCTGCCCGGCGGTGTAGGCCGGGATCAGCCAGTCGATCTGCCGGTCCGTCAGCTCCCGCGACTCCCGCTTGGCGATGATGATGTCGATGACGTCCACGGCGTTCCCGGTCTTTCGGTGCTCAGGTACTCGGCGGCTCTGTGCGTGCTCGGCGGGGTCGGGCTCAGCGGGCTGGGTCGGGCTCAGCGGGGTGCGGCTCAGCGGGCGAGGTGCTGCGGCCCGAAGGCCTGCGGCAGCACCTCGCTCATCGGCTGCACCCCGCGCGGGGTGTCGACCAGCAGTTCGTCGCCGCCGAACTCGTAGAGAAGCTGTCGGCAGCGTCCGCACGGCATCAGGCACTCGCCCTGCCCGTCCACGCAGGCGAACGCCACCAGCCGCCCGCCCCCGCTCATCCGCAGCTGCGACACCAGCGCGCACTCGGCGCACAGCGTCACCCCGTAGGAGGCGTTCTCGATGTTCGCCCCGACCACCACCCGGCCGTCGTCCACCAGCGCGGCGGCCCCGACCGGGTAGTTCGAGTACGGCGAGTAGGAGTGCGCCAGCGCGTCGCGGGCGGCGTCGCGCAGGGCGTCCCAGTCCACGGTCGTCGAGTGCTGCTGCGACATCGGCTCAGCCCTTCTTGAACGCCTTGTTCGACGCCGCCGGCGGCCGCGCCTTCTTCCCGATCGCGGCGACCACGAAGATGGTGATCGCGTACGGCGCCATCTGCAGGAACGCACTCGGGATGGGCGTGCCGAGCGGGGAGAGGAAGTACTGCAGCGAGATCGCGAAGCCGAACATCAGCGAGGCCGCGAACGCGCCGATCGGGGACCAGCGTCCGACGATCAGGGCCGCGATGGCGATGTAGCCCTTGCCCACGCTCATGTCCTTGCCGAACTGCCCGGTGTTGCCGATGGTGAACCACACCCCGCCAAGGCCGGAGAGCAGGCCGGAGTAGAACAGGTTGCGGTAGCGCAGTCCCAGCACCTTGATGCCGACGGTGTCGGCGGCCAGCGGGTGCTCGCCGACCGCGCGGGTGCGCAGGCCCCAGCGGGTCTGGTAGAGCATGTACCACAGCAGCGGGACGATCAGGAACGCCGCGTAGAACACGATGTTCTGGTCGAACAGCTGCCCGATCACCGGAATCGAGGCCAGGCCGGGGATGCGCCAGGTCTGGAACAGCGGCGGGTTGTTGTACTCGGCCTGGTTGGTGGCCATCAGCCGGTCGTAGAAGAACCCGGTCAGGCCCGAGGCCAGCACGTTGACCACGACGCCGAGCACGACCTGCTCGATCAGGTAGCGGTTGGCGAAGAAGGCCAGCAGCATGCTCATCGCCGCGCCCGCGGCCATGCCGGCCACCAGGCCCACCCAGACGTTCCCGGTCATCGAGGCGGTCAGCGCGGCGGTGAACGCGCCGGCCAGGAACTGCCCCTCCACCGCGATGTTGACCACGCCGGAACGCTCGGCCAGCAGCGCGCTCATCGAGCCGAGCACCAGCGGCACCGTGGCAAGCGCGGTCTGCAGCACGATGTTGGGCACCGGCAGCCCGGAGGACTGCCCGGCCGCCGCCCACACCAGGAAGGCCAGCACCATCGCGACGAAGTAGACCCCGGCGATCCAGCGCCGCGCCTTCTTGGTCACCGGCGCGAACGCGGTCACCAGCCCGCACCCGATGGCCAGGGCGCTGAGGCCGAGCGCGAAGCCCTGGGCCGGGAGCGAGAGCTGATACGTCCCGGGGTTCTGGCCGAATCCGAACAGCGTGCGCACGCCGGAGCCGGTGCGCGGGCCGAGGCCGAAGGCCCAGATCGCGAAGATGCCGACGGCGGCCTGCGCCAGCCCGGAGGTCAGCTTCGTGCGGTCCTTCGCCGTCTGCGCGATCTCGGCGTGCGGGGTGACGGTGGCGGTGGTCACGCGGCGGCTCCAGCGATAGCGGCGTCGCGGGAACGAAGCCGGAAGATCTCCTTGACCAGCTGCGGGGCGGAGACGAAGATCACGATCAGGGCCTCGATGACGCTGATGATGTCGGTGGAGATCCCGTCGTTCGCCTGCATCACCGAGGCGCCCGCCTGGAACGCGCCGTAGAGCAGGGCCGCCCAGACCACGCCCCAGGGCTTGGTCCGGCCGAGCAGCGCCACGGTGATCGCGTTGAAGCCGAGCCCGGCGTCGATGTTCGGGCTCAGCGAGTTGTTGTTGGGGTTGTTCAGGCCCAGCACCTGGGTCACCCCGATCAGGCCCATCAGGCCGCCGGAGATGACCATCGCCCAGATCTGCACCCGGCCCACGCTGATGCCGTTGGTCCGGGCCGCGGCCGGGTTCAGGCCCACCGCGCGGATCTCGAAGCCCAGCTTGGAGCGGCGGAAGAACCAGGCCACCAGGGCCGTGGCCACCAGCGCGAGCACGAGGCCGAAGTCGGTGTTGAGGGACGGGCCGAACAGGTGCGGCAGGATCGCGTTCGGCCCGGCCGGCTTGGACAGCGACTGCCCCGCCTTGGTCGGGTCGTGGAACGCCGTGGTGGTCAGCAGATAGTTCGACAGGAAGAAGAACATGATGTAGTTGAGCATGATCGTCACGACCACCTCGTGCGCCCCGCGCCTGGCCTTGAGCCAGCCGACCAGGGCGCCGAGCACCACGCCGCCGACGATACCGCCGAGCACCGCCACGATCAGCTGCAGCGCGCCGGGCAGGCCGGTCCAGGCGAAGGCCACGTAGGTGGTCAGGATCGCGCCGGAGATCGTCATGGCCTGGCCGCCGATGTTGAACATGCCGCCGCGGAAGGCCACCGTCACGGCCAGGCCGCCGAATATCAGCGGGGTGGCGTCCTCGAGCGTGCTGGTGATCGGCCCGAAGAACTGCGACGGGGTGCCGTGGACGAAGGCCGGGTTGAACACCGAGCCCTTGAACAGGTCCGCGTACCCGTTGGCCACGTCGTGCCAGGCGGTGTCGAAGAAGTCGGTCGGCCGGGAGAAGAAGTAGCCGAGCTGACCCATCGCCACCGGGTCGGAGACGATGATCAGGATCGCGCCAACCAGCAGGGCCAACAGGATCGCGAGCACCGTCACCAGCGGCGTGCTCTGCGCCGTGAAGACGTTGCGCACCAGCCGCCCCCAGTTGGAGGGCTCGGTGTCCGGGTTGTCGGGCTCGGCGGCCGTGTTCTCGGGCAGGGCGTCCGTGTTCTCGGGCAGGGCGTCCGGCTTCGGGGCGTCCTTGGGATCCTGGGTCGTCACGCGTCCTCACCGTCCGAGGGTTCCGTGGGGTTTTCCGTGCCGGACCCCGGGGCGGCGTCCGCCTCCCCGTCCGTCCGGGCGATACCGGCCATCAGCAGGCCGATCTGCTCGCGCGGGGTGTCCGGCGAAACGGTGTCCACGATCTTGCCGCGGTACATCACCGCGATCTTGTCCGAGAGCGCGATCACCTCGTCGAGCTCGGTGGAGACCACCACCACCGGGCGCCCGAGGTCGCGTTCGGCCACGATCCGCTTGTGGATGAACTCCATCGCGCCGACGTCCACGCCGCGGGTGGGCTGCGAAGCCACCAGCAGGTTCAGCGGCCGGGACATCTCCCGGGCCACCACCACCTTCTGCTGGTTTCCGCCGGAGAGCTTGCCGGCCGGGTGTCGCGGGTCGGCCGGGCGGATGTCGAACTCGGCGATGCGGTCCTTGGCGTTGCGCTCCACCTCGCCGAGGTCGACCGAAAGGCCGCGGCCGAAAGGCGCCCGGTGGTAGAGGTCGAGCACCAGGTTCTCGGCCACGGTGAACTCGCCCACCACGCCGTCGTGCCCGCGATCCTCCGGAATGAAGCCGACGCCCGCGTCGAGTACCGCGCGCGGATCGCGGCCGAGCAGTTCCTCGCCCTTGAGCTTGACCGAGCCGGACTCGACCGGGACGAGGCCCAAGATGGCGTCGGCGAGCTCGGACTGCCCGTTGCCCTGCACCCCGGCGATGCCGAGGATCTCGCCGCCGCGCACGGTGAACGAGACGTCGTCCACGGCCGCGTTCCCGTGTACGTCACGGATCGTCAGGCCGCTCACCACGAGGCCCTCGGCGCCCGGCGTCGACGGGGTCTTACTCACCGTCAGCTGCACCGAACGCCCCACCATCATGGCGGCGAGTTCGTCCTGGCTCATGGACGGATCGGCACTGCCGACCACCTTGCCGTGCCGGATCACGGTGATCCGGTCGGCGATCGCCTTGACCTCGCCGAGCTTGTGGGTGATGAAGACGATGGACTTGCCGGCCTTGCGCAGCGCGTCCATGACCTTGAACAGGTCCTCGATCTCCTGCGGGGTGAGCACCGCGGTCGGCTCGTCCAGGATCAGCGTCTGCGCGTCCCGGACCAGGGCCTTGACGATCTCGACGCGCTGCTGCACGCCCACCGCGAGGTCCTCGATCCGGGCGTCCGGGTCCACCGGGAGGCCGAACTGCTCGGAGATCTCCTTGACCTTGCGCCGCGCGGTGCGGTGGTCCAGGACGTTCAACGGGCCCTTGGCCGTGCCGAGCTGTGCCTCGTCGCCGAGGATAACGTTTTCCGCGACCGTGAAGACGGGGACGAGCATGAAGTGCTGGTGCACCATGCCGATGCCGGCGGCGATGGCGTCGCGCGGTCCGGAGATCTTCCGGGGCTTGCCGTCCACCAGGATCTCGCCCTCGTCCGGCTGGTAGAGCCCGTACAGGACGTTCATCAGAGTGGACTTGCCCGCGCCGTTCTCCCCGAGGAGGCAGTGGATCTCCCCCGGCTCCACGGTCAGGTCGATGTGGTCGTTGGCGACCAGCGACCCGAACCGCTTGGTGATGGAGCGTAATTCCAGACGCACCGCTTCACCCGTCTCTCGCACTTCGGTCTACGTTGACACAGAAAAACACATCCGCCGGGTGCGCAACAGGCTGCGCACCCGGCGGGGTGAGCGAGCGGCCGGACTACGGGGTCGGCTGGCTCGTCGAGGTGATCTTGATGGTGCCGTTGATGATGCCCTGCTTCACCGTGTCGAGCTCGGTCTGCAGCGCGGTCGGCACCTTCGAGGCCCAGTCGTGGAACGGGGCGAGGCCGGTGCCGCCGTTGGCCAGCGTGCCGATGTACGAGGTCGAGGTGAACTTGCCGTCGAAGGCGTCGGTGACCGAGGTGTTCACCGCGGTGGCTATGCCCTTGGTGACCGAGGTCAGGATCGAGGAGCAGTAGGTGGAGTTGGACAGGCAGCCGTCGTCGTCGACCCAGATCGCGTTCATCTTGCCGCCGCTGGCCGCCGCGGCCTGCAGCGCGCCGATGCCGGTGCCGCCGGCCACCGGGAAGACGATGTCCGCACCCTGGCTCTGGAAGGTCTGGGCGATCTGCTTGCCGCCGGCCTGGTCGCCGAAGGGGTTGGCCGAGGTGTCGAAGGTGCCCTGCTGGGTCTTCTCGTTCCAGCCGAGGACCTGCACGCTCGTGTGGTGCTGCGCGTTGTAGTACTGCACGCCCTCCCAGAAGCCGTCCATGTAGACGGTGACGGTCGGGTACTTGGCGCCGCCGAAGGTGGCCACCTTGCCGGTGTGGGTCATGCCCGCGGCGAAGTAGCCGCCGAGGAAGGCGCCCTGCGCGGTGTTGAACTGCAGGCCCTGGATGTGGCTGCCGGAGGAGGTGTTGTCCACGATCGCGTACTGCTGGCTCGTGTTCTTCTTCGCCGAGGCGGTGGTGGCGTCGGCCATCGCGAAGCCCACCGTGACGATGAACTTGCAGCCCTTGGACACCAGCGAGGAGATGTTGCTGGTGTAGTCGTTCTCCGTGTTCGACTGGACGTAGGAGACCGCGATCTTGCCGCCCGAGGCCTTGGCCGCGTCCTGCATTCCGGCCCACGACTCGGCATTGAACGAGTGGTCGTCGATGCCTCCGGTGTCGGTCACCATGCACGCACTCCACGCCGCGGCGGAGGCGGTACTACCGCTGCCGGACGAAGTCGAGACCGGCGCGGATCCACACGCCGAGGCCGCGAGGCCGACCGCCGCGAGCGCGGCGCCGAGCTTGAGCGACTTCTTCACTCTGATGCCTCCTGAGTACGGCCCAACGCCCCGGCCCGAGGGGGCTGTCGCACGACGCTGGGAAACCTGAGAGAAGTGTTGGCCGAGTCCGACCACGAGCAGAGGATAGATCCCAGGACCATTCGATTTGGGGGGTTCCTCCGGATGTGTACGGAACGAGATGGCTCCGGTGGAAAGTCGAGATGAATCCGTGATGCACAGCACGCTCCCGCGACGGATTTCACCACAACCCGCGAGCATTCCTGCACGAATGGTGCCCTCGGAGGGCGCTCACGGCCTCGGCTCGGAAAACGTTACCAAGAGGTGTCTCGCACGGATAGCCCCGGAAGGCCGCACATGGCCGCCAGGCGTCGGATCGACCCGGTACTGCGGAATCGTGAATGCCCGTCAGAAGGGAGGTGGGCGAGGCGGGAGGTGCGGCCGGCGGTCAGTATGCGCGCATCCACACCGAAATGCTCCGCATATGCGAGTTCGTCGATATGTGCCCAGGGAGAACCTTTGCCGCGGACCGCGCGCGGCCGATTCCGATGAATCGGTATATAAGGGATGAATCAGTACAGAGATTCGGCGGCCCGACCGACTACCACGCGCGGGCCCCGTGCCCCGCGCCGCCTACCCGATCCCCCCGCACCCCCGTGCGGCCGTACTCGAAGAGCGGCCTTACTCGGCGCGCGCTCAGCCCATCGCGAGTTCGGTGAAGAACCGCACGCCCACGCCGATCGCCGACTCGTCCGCGAGGAAGCTGGGCTGGTGCAGGTCGCGCTGCACCGTGTCGCCGGGGGTGCGCACCCCGAGGCGGACCATGGCGCCGGGGACGTGGCGCAGGTACCAGGAGAAGTCCTCGCCGCCAAGGGACTGCTCGATCGCGACGACGTTCTCCGGGCCGCACACCAGCCCGGCGGCCGTGCGCATGTCCTCGATCGTGGCCTCGTCGTTGACCACCGGCGGCACCCCGCGCACGTAGTCCAGCTCCGTCTTCGCGCCGTAGACCGAGGCGATGGAGTCGACCAGCTCGAGCACCAGGTCGGGCGCGTCGGCCCAGGCCCGCTCGTCCATGCAGCGCACCGTCCCGTGCGCCTCGCCGGCCTGCGGGATCGCGTTCGGGGCCTGGCCCGCGTTGATCGAGCCCCACACCAGCGAGAGTCCGTGCCGCGGGTCCACCCGGCGCGAGAGCGCGGCGGGCAGTTCGGTGACCAGGTGCGCGAGCGCGTGTACGAGGTCCACCGTGAGCTGCGGGCGCGAGGTGTGCCCGCCCGGGCCGGACAGGCGCACCGCGAGCTTGTCGCAGGCGGCGGTGAGCGGGCCGATGCGCAGGCCCACCTTGCCCGCGTCCACCTTCGGGTCGCAGTGCAGCGACACGACCCGGCCGACGCCCTCGAGCGCGCCCGCCGCGACCATGTCCAGCGCGCCGCCGGGCATGGCCTCCTCGCTCGGCTGGAAGATCAGCCGCACCGGCGGCACCGCCGCGCCCCGGGCCGCCGCCTCGGCCAGCGCGAGCCCGGTGCCGAGCACCACGGTGGTGTGGATGTCGTGGCCGCAGGCATGCGAGACCCCGTCGCTGACCGAGCGGAAGGGCAGGCCGGGCGCCTCCTGGATGGGCAGCGCGTCGAGGTCGGCCCGGATGGCCAGGCGGCCGGGAAAGGAAAGGTGCCCCGGACCCTGGCCCGGGCGCGCGCCGATGTCGCAGATCAGGCCGGTCCCGGTGGGCAGCACCCGCGGCTCGAGCCCTGCCTCGCGCAGCCGCTCGGCCACCAGGGCCGTGCTGCGCTGTTCCTGGCGGGCGAGCTCCGGGTGGGCGTGCAGATCGCGGCGGATCTCGATGAGCTCGGCGATACGCGCGGGGGTCAGTGCGCTCGTGGAGTACACGGGCGCGGGGTGATACGGGACAGCAAGGTTCCTGACCATTCCCCAACGGTAGACCCGTCAATCCCGTCTGCGACGCGTTTTTGCTCCCAGTTGACCCCTCCGGGGGCCACAAATGATCCGACCGGACTATGCCGCGCCCGGGGCGCGCCACCGCAATGCACCCTCGGGTGCACCGAGTGCGCCCGGGTCACCGAGGGTAACGGATACGCAGGGCGGGAACGGACTATCCGTAACCGTTCACGCACACAAACGGGAGGGTTCATGACGCAATCGACCACACCGCAGGAGGCCGCCTGCGGCTGCACCGGTCGCGGTTGCAGCTGCAACCCGTGCCGCTGCAACCCCTGCGGCTGCGGCGCGCACAAGCAGGACGTCCGGATCGAGCGGGTACCCGAGCGCACCCCCGCGAGCTGACCCGCCCAGGCACGCCGTCTACCGCGGAGAGCGGCCTCCGGTCTGACCGGCGCTCGGACTCGGCTCCGCCGCGCCCCCGATCGCGCTGCTCTCCGCTCCATTCCCCTTGCCTCCGATTGCCCGGCCCCGGCCCCGGCGACGGGCCTCAGACGCTCGAGCCGGCGCCGGCCGCCGACCCGAAGGCCTGCTGCACCTTCGCGTCCGCCTGCTTGAACACCGCGATCGCCTGCTGCTGCGAGCTGCCCTCGATCTGCAGGAAGATATAGCCGAGCTCGACCTGCCCGGCCTGGTCGATCGCCAGGTCCCCGTTGATCTGCACGCCGTTGTAGTCGCCGGACAGCCGCACCGCCGTCGACCCGGCCACGCCGAGGTTCACCGGCGTCATGGCGAGCTTGAGCGGCGCTCCCCCGGCGTTCACGGTCATGCTCTTGCAACTGGTCAGCGCGGCCTTGTCGCGCGCGTAGTCCGCGTGCAGGGTCGAGGCGGGCGCGGTCACCAGCGCCTCGCTCAGGAACGGCCCGAGCTGCCCGACCTGGTACGTCTCGGACTGCACCGTCCGGTCGCCCGCCGTGGTGGCGTTGAGCAGGCTGCTCAGCTCGGGGCAGCCGGTGACGGTCGATCCGCCGCCGCCACCGCCGGAGCTCGGGGGCGAGGAGGGCACCGGCGTGTAGCTGGGCCCGAGATCCTGCTGCGAGAGCAAGGCCGCCTTCAGCTGCGACGCCGTCGGCTCACCGGCGGACAGACCCACTCCCGCCGCCGCCCCAGCGCCGGTGAACCCGGTGGTCAAGGTCGTACACAGCAGCCCGCAGGCCCCCGCCGCCAGCGTGAGCGTCGTCCACCGCGCGTGCGCGCCCGTGCCTCGTGCGCTTACCGAATGCGTGCGTGCCGGTCCTCGCATACTGATCGCTCCAGACTGCCACCCGCGTGGGGCGCGGCTGCACCCCCTGCGGGCGGCTGACCGTGACAGCTGCGTGTCAACCTCACGCTAACACCGAAAAGACCAACCGGCCGCTGGGCGCATCAGCCCAGCTCAGAAGGCGTCCCGCGGTACGTACGTGCCCCACACCGCGCGCAGCGCGTGCGAGACCTCGCCGACCGTGGCGCAGGCGCGCAGCGCCTCCTTCATCGGGTAGAGCACGTTCTCGCTGCCCTCGGCCGCGCGCTTGACCTCGTCGAGGGCGCGGGTGACCTCGCCGGCGGACCGGGCCGCCCTGAGCTTGGCCAGGCGCTCGGTCTGCTGCTCGCCGATGGTCGGGTCCACCCGCAGCGGCTCGTACGGCTCCTCCTCGTCGAGGGCGAAGCGGTTCACGCCCACCACCACGCGCTCGCCGCCGTCGATCTCCTGCGTGATCTGATACGCCGAACGCTCGATCTCGGACTTCTGGAAGCCGTGCTCGATCGCCGCGACCGCGCCGCCGAGGTCCTCCACGCGCTGCATCAGAGTCCCTATCTCGGCCTCGAGCGCGTCCGTCATCGACTCCACCACGTACGAGCCGGCGAACGGGTCGACCGTCTTGGTCACGTCCGTCTCGTAGGCGATCACCTGCTGCGTGCGCAGGGCCAGGCGCGCGGCCTTCTCCGTGGGCAGCGCGATGGCCTCGTCGAAGGAGTTCGTGTGCAGCGACTGGGTGCCGCCGAGGACCGCGCCAAGGCCCTGCAGCGCGACCCGGACCAGGTTCACCTCGGGCTGTTGGGCCGTCAGCTGCACCCCGGCGGTCTGCGTGTGGAAGCGCAGCATCTGCGACTTCGGGTCCTTCGCGCCGAACTCCTCGCGCATGACGCGGGCCCAGATCCGCCTGGCCGCGCGGAACTTGGCGACCTCCTCGAGCAGCGTCGTGCGCGCCACGAAGAAGAACGACAGGCGCGGGGCGAACTCGTCCACGTCCAGGCCCGAGGCCACCGCCGCGCGCACGTAGGCGATGCCGTCGGCCAGGGTGAAGGCGACCTCCTGCGCGGGCGAGGCGCCGGCCTCGGCCATGTGGTAGCCGGAGATCGAGATCGTGTTCCACTTCGGGATCTCGTGCTTGCAGTACGCGAACACGTCCGCGACCAGCCGCAGCGAGGGCGCCGGCGGGAAGATGTAGGTCCCGCGGGCGATGTACTCCTTGAGGATGTCGTTCTGGATCGTGCCGGTCAGCTGCCCCGGCTTGACCCCCTGCTCCTCGCCCACGAGCTGGTAGAGCAGCAGCAGGATCGAGGCCGGGGCGTTGATCGTCATCGAGGTGGAGACGCGCTCCAGCGGGATCCCGCCGAACAGCGTCCGCATGTCCTCGATCGAGTCGATCGCCACGCCGACCTTGCCCACCTCGCCCTGCGCGATCGGCTCGTCCGAGTCGTAGCCCATCTGCGTGGGCAGGTCGAAGGCCACCGACAGGCCGGTCGAGCCGTTCGCGATCAGCTGCTTGTACCGGGCGTTGGACTCCGCCGCCGTGCCGAACCCGGCGTACTGACGCATCGTCCAGGGCCGACCGGTGTACATGCTCGGATAGACGCCGCGGGTGAACGGGTAGGCCCCCGGCCGCCCCAGCCGCGCCTGCGGATCCCAGCCCTCGAGCGCCTCGGGGCCGTAGACCGGCTCGATCGGCAGCCCTGACTCGTTGAGCGCAGAAGTCATCGAAGATCCCAATCCGGGCGATATTCGTACGGGTAGGCGCGAGTCGCCTCCCGATTCGACAGCGTACAGATCCGGGGTACCGGGGTGTAACCCCGGTCACTCGACAGGACCCACTGTCGTGCGAATCACACGCCCATGAGATCCACTAGTGGGGAGATTTGTCCGCGATGTCCGGTGCGAGATCGCTCACATAAGCCGCCCGATGGTCATTGGGCCACCCTGTGGGGTGGTTAACCTGACGGCCGACGAGGACGACGATCAGGAAGGGGCAGGGCGGAGCCCATGGCCACTACAACGTCTGGCGCCGGAGCGGGTTCCCGCGCCGGTAAGAGGTCCGGAAAGAAGGGCACGCTCTACCGCGGCCGCGAAGGCATGTGGAGCTGGGTCGCGCACCGGATCACCGGCGTCCTGATCTTCTTCTTCCTGTTCGCGCACGTGCTCGACGCGTCCCTGCTGCGTGTCTCCCAGAGCGACTACAACAGCGTGATCGACACCTACAAGAACCCGATCACGAACTTCCTCGAGTACGGCCTGACCGCCGCGATCGTGTTCCACGCGTTCAACGGCCTGCGCATCATCGCGGTGGACTTCTGGGCCAAGGGCGCCCGCAACCAGAAGAAGCTGCTGTGGTGGGTCGTGGGCGTCTGGGTCGTGCTGATGGCCGGGATGTTCTACCCCATCCTGGCGCACTCGCTGCACCGGATCTTCGGGTACTGAGAGGGACTGCGATCATGACGACGACCCCCGCCATCGAGGCCCCCCGCGCGCCGAAGACCGGCCAGAAGCTGCGCTCGCGCCGCACCTCGCGGGCCGGCCGGACCAACTTCGAGCTCTACAGCTGGCTGTTCATGCGCTTCTCCGGCCTGCTGCTCACCTTCCTCGTCCTCGGTCACCTGTTCATCATGCTCGTGCTCGACGGCGGCGTGGAGAAGATCGACTTCGCCTTCGTGGCCGGACGCTGGGCCTCCCCGTTCTGGCAGATCTGGGACCTGCTCACGCTCTGGCTGGCCACCCTGCACGGCACCAACGGCCTGCGCACCGTCATCAACGACTACGCCGAGCGCAACGGCACCCGGGTCACCCTCAAGACGCTGCTGTACACCGCGTCGATCTGGATGGTGTTCCTCGGCAGCCTCGTCATCTTCACGTTCGACCCCTCCATCAAGGCCTGAGGCGCTCCATGACTGACAGCACTGAGACGACGTACCAGGTCACCCCGCCGAACGTCGGCGGCGACGAGTACAAGTACTCCTACACCGACATGGTCACGGCGCCCTCCACCCGCGGGGCGTTCCAGGTGCACACCTACGACACCGTGATCGTCGGCGCGGGCGGCGGCGGCATGCGCGCGGCCCTCGAGGCCGGCACCCGGTCCCGCACGGCCGTGCTGACCAAGCTCTACCCGACCCGGTCCCACACCGGCGCGGCCCAGGGCGGCATGTGCGCCGCGCTGGCGAACGTCGAGGAGGACAACTGGGAGTGGCACACCTTCGACACGGTCAAGGGCGGCGACTACCTGACCGACCAGGACGCCGCCGAGATCATGTGCAAGGAGGCCATCGACGCGGTCCTCGACCTCGAGAAGATGGGCCTGCCCTTCTCCCGCACCCCCGAGGGCCGGATCGACCAGCGCCGCTTCGGCGGCCACACCCGCGACCACGGCAAGGCGGCCGTGCGCCGCTCCTGCTACGCCGCGGACCGCACCGGCCACATGATCCTCCAGACGCTGTACCAGAACTGCGTCAAGGAGGGCATCGAGTTCTACAACGAGTTCTATGTGCTCGACCTGCTCCTCGGCGAGCCGGGCGAGGACGGCGTGCGCCCGACCGCGGGCGTGGTGGCCTACGAACTGGCGAGCGGTCAGATCCACATCTTCCGGGCCAAGGCCGTGATCTTCGCGACCGGCGGCTTCGGCAAGGTGTTCAAGACCACCTCGAACGCGCACACCCTGACCGGCGACGGCATGGGCATCGTCTGGCGCAAGGGCCTGCCGCTGGAGGACATGGAGTTCTACCAGTTCCACCCCACCGGCCTCGCGGGCCTGGGCATCCTGCTGACCGAGGGCGCGCGCGGCGAGGGCGGCATCCTGCGCAACGCCGACGGCGAGCGGTTCATGGAGCGCTACGCCCCCACCATCAAGGACCTCGCGCCGCGCGACATCGTGGCGCGCTCGATGGTGCTCGAGGTGCGCGAGGGCCGCGGCGCCGGCCCGCACAAGGACTACGTCTACCTGGACCTGACCCACCTCCCGGCGGAGCAGATCGAGGAGAAGCTCCCGGACATCACCGAGTTCGCGCGCACCTACCTGGGCGTGGAGCCGACCACCGAGCTGGTCCCGGTCTACCCGACCGCGCACTACGCGATGGGCGGCGTGCCCACGAACGTGCAGGCGGAGGTGCTGCAGGACAACAACACCGTCGTCCCCGGCCTCTACGCCGCCGGCGAGGTCGCCTGCGTGTCCGTGCACGGCTCGAACCGCCTGGGCACCAACTCGCTGCTCGACATCAACGTCTTCGGCCGCCGGGCCGGCCTGGCCGCCGCCGAGTTCGTCAAGACCGCCCCGCTCGTCCCGATCGCCGAGGACGCGGCCGACGGCGTGGTGGCCATGATCGAGAGCCTGCGCAGCTCCAAGGGCACCGAGAAGGTCGCGGCCATCCGCACCGAGCTGCAGCGCACCATGGACGACAACGCGGGTGTCTACCGCAACGAGCAGACGCTCAAGCAGGCGCTGGAGGACGTCAAGGCCCTGCAGAACCGGTACCGGAACGTCGCGGTGCAGGACAAGGGCAAGCGCTTCAACACGGACCTGCTCGAGGCCGTCGAGCTGGGCTTCCTGCTCGACCTCGCCGAGGTCCTGGTGATCGGCGCGCTGAACCGGAAGGAGTCGCGCGGCGGCCACGCCCGCGAGGACTTCCAGGACCGCGACGACGTGAACTACATGAAGCACACGATGGCGTACCGCGAGGCCAAGGAGGACGGCTCGTACGAGATCCGTCTGGACTGGAAGCCGGTTGTGGTCACCCGTTACCAGCCGATGGTGAGGAAGTACTGATCATGCCCGCCGCAACTTCCGACCCGGAGTTCATGACCATCACCGTCCAGGTCAAGCGGTACGACCCGGACACCGAGACGCACCGCTGGGACGAGTGGCAGGTCCAGGCCCTGCCGACCTGGCGCATCCTCGACGCGCTGCACGAGATCAAGTGGGAGCAGGACGGCACGCTCACCTTCCGCCGCTCCTGCGCCCACGGTGTCTGCGGCTCGGACGCGATGCGCATCAACGGCCGCAACCGGCTGGCCTGCAAGAGCCTGGTCAAGGACCTGAACCCGGCCAAGCCGATCACGGTGGAGCCGATCCAGGGCCTGCCGGTGATCAAGGACCTGGTCGTGGACATGGACCCGTTCCTGCAGGCCTACCGGGACGTCAAGCCGTTCCTCATCGCGCACGGCAACGAGCCGACCAAGGAGCGCCTGCAGAGCCAGAAGGACCGCGACCGCTTCGACGACACGACCAAGTGCATCCTGTGCGCCGCGTGCACGACGAGCTGCCCGGTGTTCTGGACCGACGGCCAGTACTTCGGCCCCGCCGCCATCGTCAACGCCCACCGCTTCATCTTCGACTCCCGCGACGACGCGGCCGAGGAGCGCCTCGAGATCCTCAACGAGCGCGAAGGCGTCTGGCGCTGCCGCACCACCTTCAACTGCACCGAGGCCTGCCCCCGCGGCATCCAGATCACCCAGGCGATCGCCGAGGTCAAGCGCGCGCTGATCACCCGGCGCGTCTGAGGCCGGTCGGCGTTCGGCGACATCGCGGTATCGCGGGATGTCAGTGTCGAGAGTGCCGAGGAGGGCCCCGGCAGGGCTGGTGACAGCGCTGCCGGGGCCCTCCTGTGATTCGTGGCGCTCGCGATCCGCGATCCGTTTTGCCCGTGGTCCGTGGTCCATGATCCGTGATCAGGAACGGGGCTTGGTGGCGCGGGTGCGTCGGACTGCCAGGAGTGCGGCGTCATCACCCAGCCGGCCGCCCGCGTACGCGATCAGATCGCGGCGCAGGTGCGCGATGAGCGACTCCGGAGTGCTGCCCGCCCAGCGGGAGGCGCGCTCGGCGAGCGGGTAGAAGACGCCGGCGCTGTTGCGGGCCTCGGTCACCCCGTCCGTGTACAGCAGCAGCATGTCGCTTCCGTCGAACGGGTGGGTCACTTCGACGGGGGTGCTGGGCCCCAGCATCTGAACGCCGAGCGGCGGGGCCGACTCGCCGTCCAGGAGAGTCACCTTGCCTTTGCGCAGCAGGAGCGGCGGGGGGTGGCCGCTGTTGGTGAGCCGGGCGACCGGCTCGTTGTCGGGGATCTCCAGCAGCAGGGCGGTGATGAAGTGCTCGCCGGTCTCGTTGCCGGTGTCGGCGAAGTCCACCAGATAGCGCTGCATGTGCTGGTCCAGGACGCGGGCGAGGTCGGGCAGATCCGGATGCCCCGCTGCGACCAGGCGGAACGCGCTGAGCAGCAGCGCCGCCTCGCCGACCGCGGCCAGACCCTTGCCGCGTACGTCGCCGATCAGGAACCGGGTTCCGCCTTCGGTGCGGGTGGCGGTGTAGACGTCGCCGCCGATCAGGGTCTCGTCCTCGGCCGCGACGTACATGGTGGCGGTCTGAAGCGGTCCGATCCGGGCCGGAAGCGGTCGCAGCAGTGCCCGCTGCGCGGCCTCGGCGACCGACTGCGCCCGCGCCAACTGCTGGGCCTTGCGCTCCCGCACGACCGTGAAGACCACGATCAGCGCGGAAAGGACGGTCAGCGACCCGATCTGCGCCAGGTGGTTCGAGGTCGTCAGCCCCCCGTGGAACACGGCGATGAGCACCTGGGCCACCACCGCCAGAGCCCCGATCGCGGCCGTGGCCCTCGGACTGGCGAAGGAGGAGGAGAGCGCCGGCGCGATCACCAGCAGCGGCCCCAGATGGATGTCGGTGGGCGAGAGGATGTCCGCCAGGCTGATCAGGACGATCAGGGCGATCGGTACCAGAAGCAGGAACCGGCTGCGCGACTCGAATCGCCACTCGCCATCCCACGGCGCCCGAACGTTCATATTCCCACTGTGCTTCGTACCCGCGCTCACCGCACGACGACGTCACTCC
Source organism: Actinospica durhamensis (assembly GCF_018139695.1). Taxonomy (GTDB): domain Bacteria; phylum Actinomycetota; class Actinomycetes; order Streptomycetales; family Catenulisporaceae; genus Actinospica; species Actinospica durhamensis. The sequence goes on from NZ_JAGSOG010000047.1 coordinate 40,180, forward strand.
ATTGCCGCGCCGGCGCCCGCGGCGTGCCGTTCCCCGACCACCGGCGAGCAGGGTTGAACCGGCCGTCGTCCTGCCCGCTCGGACGGTACGCGGGCGGTGCACGGATGGTGCGTCAGACCATGGCAAGCCGGTCGACCAGCAGTTCCACCCTCTGCTCGGCGAACTCCGGTGGCACCCGCCCCGCCCGACTCAACGTGGCCACCCCGTGCAGGGCCGCCCAGAACACCTCGGTGAGCAGGCCCGGGTGCACGCCGTCCCCGGCGACCTGGCCGAGGCATTCCAGCAGGGCGGCGAAGGCGTCCTTCAACGGCTCCGGTGTGTCTTCGTGGGCGAAAGCCAGGCCTGCGTCGAGCTGGAATATGGCGTCGTAGACCGCCGGGTTGTCCTTCGCGAAGTCGAGGTAGGCATGCGCGAGGGCGGTGACCTTGGCACGAGGACCGGACGCGGCCGCAGTCGCGGCCCGCACCGCCACAGCCAGCTCGGCCGCACCCTCGAGAGCGACGGCCCCGATGATCTCGCGCTTGCCGCGGAAATGGCTGTAGAGGACAGGCTGGCTGTACTCGATGCGCTGGGCGAGCTGCCGGGTGGTCACCGCGTCCCAGCCCTGCTGCTCGGCGAGCTCACGGGCCGTCGCCACGATCAGGCGCTCCCGCTCGGCCCGCTCACGCTCCTTGCGTTCCTGTACCGACATAACCCGATCCTAGCACCGCTAGACAACGGAGCGGCAGCAGTACTAGCGTCGCATCAACAGCTAGCAGCGCTAGATAACGGGAGGGTCATCATGCTCACCGCACTCGAGGTCTCCACCACCGTCGTCGTCGGCGTGATGGTGGGGGTGGAGTTCGCCGTCGCCGTCATCCTCAGGCGCATCCTCGACGCCCTGCCCGGCGACGCCGGCCAACTCGGCCACGCCCACGGCGGCCGGATGCTCGGCGCCGTGATGCCGTTCTGGTACATCGGCTCACTCATACTCAGCGCGGCCTGGGCCGCCACCGGATGGCACCATCACGGCACCGCCCTCGTCGTCACCGCCGCCGCCCTGCTGATCCTGAGCGTGATCATGTCGCTCCTGCTACTCGTCCCGATCAACAACCGAAACAAGACCTGGACCCCCGAGACCCGCCCCGCAGACTGGCAGGAGCAACTGAACCGCTGGAATCGCCTCCACTACGTCCGCGTCGCCGTCATCACAGCCGCCTTCGCCCTCCTGGCCACCGCCCTCGCCTAAACCCGCGGCAAAACGACGCAGCCGGCGCCAACCCGTCTACGCCGCAGTCTTGCTAGCGGACACAAAGTGGATCAGACGTTCTCACGCTGCGGCTCAGAAACACCGTCCACCGCCGCCACCC